>JAHJNW010000065.1 GCA_018820665.1 Alphaproteobacteria bacterium
CCGCGCCGCGCCCGCGCCCGCCCCGCGCCCGACGGAGCGGCCGCTGGTGTTCATCGACGCCGGCCACGGCGGCCGCGATCCCGGGGCCAGCGGGGCGCATTCGCGCGAGAGCACGGTGACCCTGGCCGCCGCCCTCGATCTGAAACGGGAGCTGGAGCGGACCGGCCGCTACCGGGTGCGGATGACCCGCGACAGCGACGCCTATGTCGACCTGTACCGGCGCGTGGCCATCGCCCGCCAGGCCGGGGCCGACCTGTTCATCAGCCTGCACGCCGACGCCGGGGCCGATCCGGCGACGCGCGGGGCCAGCGTCTACACCCTGTCGGAACAGGGCGCCGGCCGGGCGGTGCGCGAATTCACCCGCGGCGACAACTGGCAGCGCAGCCTGAACCTGCCGGGGCGAGACGCCTCGGTCGACCGCATCCTGCTGGACATGACCCAGCGCGCCACCCAGAACCGCTCGGCCCAGCTGGCGCGAACCCTGCTGGGCGGGCTGGAGGACGCCGACCATCCGATGCTGCGGCGCAGCCACCGCGACGCCGGCCTGGCCGTGCTGCTGGCCCCCGACGTGCCGGCGGTGCTGCTGGAGATGGGCTTCATCACCAATCCCGAGGACGAGCGGCTGCTGAACGACAGCCGCGCTCGCCGCCGGCTGATGCGGGCCGTGGCCGAGGGCATCGACCGCTATTTCCGCGAACCGGCGGGGGAGCTGCAGATGGCATCTGCGGCGGCCGCGGGCGGCCAGCCCTGAGACGTGTCGGTCATGCAGGCGCGGCTAATTCGCCGCACCGTCGTTCACAGAATCTTGGCGTCTGAACCGTCATCATCCTGGCGTCTGAACCGTCATCCTGTGGTTGAGCAATCTGGTTGGTTCTGTGGACGTTCTCTCCCGCAACAATGTGACAGTGACCGGCCAGACGGGTCCGCTCATGATCTTCTCTCACGGCTTCGGCTGCGACCAGACCATGTGGCGGTCTGTCGCCAGCCAGTTCGAACCTCGCGCCAGAGTCGTCCTGTTCGATCACGTCGGGGCCGGGGGCTCCGTGGATGAGGCGTATGAGGAAGCTAAATATGCGAGCCTCGCTGGCTACGCCGCCGATGTGATCGAAATCGTCGAGGCGCTGGGCGCGGGCCCGGTGATCTTCGTTGGCCACTCCGTCAGCGCCACCATCGGCGTCCTGGCGGCCGTCGCCCGGCCTGAGCTGTTTCGGTCGCTGGTGCTGGTCTGCGCCTCGCCCCGCTATATCGACACCGACGGCTATCGCGGCGGCTTCACCGAGCGCGATGTGGAAGACCTGCTCGAGCTGATGGACAAGAACACCACGGACTGGTCGGCGATGATGGCGCCGCATGTGGCCGGCGCCTCGGCCCCGAAGGTGCAGTCCGATTGGCAATCGAGCGTCTGCCGGATCAACCCGACCATCGCCAAGGCGTTCGCGCGGGCCACCTTCCTGTCGGATCACCGGGCCGACTACGCCCTGGTCAGGACGCCGACCTTGCTGATCGACAGTGAGGACGATGTGCTGGCGCCGGACTATGTCGGACAGTGGATCAGCGCGGCGGTGCCGGACAGCTCCAGGGTCGTGCTGCCCACCGAGGGTCATTCTCCGCATATGACGGCGCCGGATCTCACTGCAGGCGCGATCGCACGTGAGCTGGACCAGGAACCCTTCCGCCGCGCGGCCCAATGAGTCTTCCGCTGACTCTTTCCGACCGTGAGCTCGCCATGAACGCGCCGTGCGGTCTCGGTCTGGTGGACGCCGACTACAGACTGATATGGATCAACGTCTATCTGGCCGATCTCCTCGGCCTGCCGCCCGGAGAATTCGTCGGTGGTCCCAAACTCCAGGCCTTCGTCAGCCCGGCCAGTCGCATCTATCTGCAGACGCGCCTGCAACTGGAGCTCGCTGTCGGCGGTCGGGTCGAGGAACTGGCCCTCGATCTGATGAGGGAGGACGGCGCGCGCCTGCCGATCATGATCAATGCCGTTCAGGACGCGTCGGCTGGCCCCGGATTCATTCGGATCGCGGTCTCGCGCGCGCCGGTTCGGCGCGCCTATGAGGCCGAGGTGCCCCGGGCGCGTCAGGCCGCGGAGGCTGAACGGGAGGTGGCGCGGGGCATTATCGCCGGCTTTGTGCGGCATTCGCCGGTCCCCCTGGTGATGACCGACGTGGACCTGCGGATCACAGGCGTCAGCGAGGCGTGGGAGAAGACCTACGGCCAGACCTTCAAGGCGGTCGTCGGACAACGTATCGACCAGCGCGAGGGACATGTCCGGACGCCCGACGCCTCCTGGACTTCGATCTACGAACGGGCTCTGGCCGGGGAGAGCCTCCGGGGCGATACGCCGGCGCGCTCGGCCTATTCCGATGCGTGGTTCAAGTGGGCGGTGATCCCCTGGCGCGACGCGGCCGGCGAGGTCGGCGGACTGCTGATGATGAATTTCGACGTCAGCGATCTGATCCGGGCCCGCGACGCCGCGGCGGCCGCCGCAGAGGCCAAGACCCGCTTCCTCGCCAATATGAGCCACGAGCTGAGGACGCCGCTGAACAGCGTGCTGGCGCCGATCGAGCTGATGATGGGGCACGATCTGGCGCCCGGTGCCCGCGCGTCCCTGCAAATTGTCGAACGCGCCGGGGCCGATCTCGCGCGGGTGCTGACGGCCATCCTCGATTTCTCCGAACTTGAGGCCGGGACGTTCGAGGTCAATCGGGCGCCGATCGACCTGTCCGTCCTGTGCAGGACGCTGATGGCTGGCCTCGCCCGTGATCTGGAGGGGCGGCCCATTGTTCTGAACGGGCCCTCGGGCGTGCCTTCACGCGCTGTTCTGGGCGACGAGGACGCCGTGCGGCGTATCCTCGTGCAGTTGCTATCCAACTCGGCCAAGTTCACCGAGGCCGGCGCCATCTCGCTGGACCTGGTGTTCGAGGACGATGCGGTGACCTTCACCGCCAGCGACACGGGCTGCGGGTTCGATGAGCGAGAGTTCGACTCTCTGTTACGGCCGTTCCATCAGCGCGATTCTTCCACCACCCGAAGCCACGGCGGCGTTGGCCTCGGCCTGGCGCTGGCGCAGGCCCTGGCGCAGGCGATTGGCGGAGAGCTGACCGCCCGCAGCGCGGTCGGCGAGGGCAGTCGGGTGTCTTTGAGAGTACCGCTGGAATGGGGCGCGGAGATCGTCCCGCCGGCGCCGGCCGAACAGGACGTCGACTCCAACTCGCTTCGTGTGCTGGCGGTGGACGACAATCCGTCGAACCTGTCGGTTCTCGCCGCCATTCTTGAGGTGGTCGGCGCCCAGATCGATTTCGCGACCAACGGTCTTGAGGCGGTCGAGCGGGCTGGGGAAGCCGACTTCGATGTCATTCTGATGGACGTCCAGATGCCCGTAATGGACGGGCTGAGCGCGATTCGCGCCATCCGTACGCGCGAGGGCGGTCTCGGGCGACGCACTCCGATTGTGGTCGTGAGCGCGAACGTCTCGCGACCCGAGATCGTCGCCGCGCTGACGGCGGGTGCGGATCAGGTGCTTGGCAAACCCATCGGCGCCGCGGCGCTGATCGAGAGCATCATGAAAGTTCTGGAGCCGCACGGCGCCACCGCTTGACGCCCCCCCCTCCCGCCGCCCCGCGCAAAGCCCTATCTCGGTACAATGCTGCTCCGCGTCGTCGATCTTGAAACCTCCGGCGGGGACCGGACCGCCGAGATCCTCGAGGTCGGGGTGGTCGATGTGTCGCCGGACGGGGCCGGGGGGTGGGTCGCCGCGCGGCCGGTGACGCGGCTGTTCCGGCCGAGGGGGCCGATCTCCGTCCACGCCATGGCGGTGCACCATCTGACGCCCGAGGACTTCTGCGACGACGATCCGCACTGCGACGAATACCGGCTGCGCGAGATGCTGATGGCCGGGCCGGGGGTCGGGGCGGCCGATGTGATGGTGGCGCATTCGGCCGGGTTCGAGCGGGGGTTCATCGCCGATACGGCGACCGGAGGGCTGCCGTGGATCTGCACCGTGCGCTCGGCCAAGGCGGTGTGGCCGCAGGCGCCGGGGCATTCGAATCAGGTGCTGAGATACTGGCGGGGCTTGAGGCTGGATCCGGCCGTGGCCAATCCGGCGCACCGGGCGGGGCCCGACGCCTGGGTGACGGCCCACCTGCTGATCGACCTGCTGAAGGAGGCGAGCGTCGAACAGATGCTGGCGTGGACGGCCGAGCCGCGGCGGCTGGACCGGATCCCGTTCGGCAAGCATCGCGGGCGGGCGTGGGGCGAGGCGCCGGAGGACTATCTGCGCTGGATGGCCGGGCAGGGCGATATGGACGCCGATGTCGTGGCCGCGGCGCGACAGGAATTGGCGCGCCGGGCGGACGGTTCGGCGCAGGCTCTAGCCGGGGCTGGCGACGCGGGCTAAACCATCGGCCGGGCGTGACATCCGGAGAGCCAAGTGAAGATTGCCGAACGCTGGTTCGTGATGGCGGGCGTCGCCCTGCTGGGCGGGATCGCCCTGGCCGGGCTGGTCGTCGCGGTCTATGCGGCCTGGCTGTTCCACGACCTGCCCGACGCCTCGGACCTGGCCGACTATCGCCCGGCGACGGCGACGCGGGTCTATGCCGGCGACGGGACGCTGATCGGCGAATTCTCGGACGAGCGGCGCATCTATGTCTCGTACGAGCAGATTCCCGAGCCGGTGGTGCAGGCCTTCCTCGCCGCCGAGGACAGCAATTTCTTCAGCCACGGCGGGGTCGATGTCTCGGGGCTGGGCCGGGCCATGGTCAAGAACGTGTTCAACGCGGCCACCGGGCGGCGGCTGGAGGGCGGCTCGACCATCACCCAGCAGGTCGCCAAGAACGTGCTGCTGACCAATGAGACCAGCGTCAACCGCAAGATCAAGGAAGCCATCCTCGCCAACCGGCTGGAAGCGACCCTGACCAAGCCGCAGATCCTCGAACTGTATCTGAACGAGATCTTCCTCGGCTACCGGTCGTATGGGGTGGCGGCGGCGGCCTACAACTATTTCGGCAAGTCGCTGGAGCAGCTGAGCTCGGACGAGGCGGCGTTTCTGGCGGCCCTGCCCAAGGGGCCGAACAACTATCATCCGAAGCGCCATCCGGAGGCGGCCAAGGGCCGGCGCGACTGGGTGCTGGGCGAGATGGAGCAGAGCGGCTTCATCACGCCGCAGGAGCTGGCCGCCGCCCGGGCGCGGCCGCTGACGACCCAGGACGCGCCGCGCCGGGCGCAGTACGCCGACGCCGACTTCTTCGTCGAGGAGGCGCGGCGCCGGGCGATCGCCCAGTTCGGGGCCGAAGAGGTCAACCGCGGCGGCTACTATATGCGCACGACCCTGGACCCCGAGTTGCAGTCGGCGGCGCGCGAGGCGCTGATGAAGGGGCTGGAGAACTATGACCGGCGCCACGGCTGGCGCGGGGCCTGGGGCACGACCGACTTCGCCGAGGGCTGGCAGGAGACGGCGCTGAAGGGCGTGCGGCCGCCGGAGCGGCGGGCGTGGCGGGCCGCGGCGATCGAGAGCGTCTCGGGCAATACGGTGCGGGTGCGGGTCGCCGCCGACGGCGCGACGGGGACCCTGCTGACCGCCGACGCGGCCTGGGCCAACGCCAACCGGCAGCTGAAGCGCGGCGACCTGATCTTCGTCGAGCCGAGCGGCGACCAGTTCGCCCTGAAACAGGTGCCGGCGGTCAATGGCGCACTGGTGGCGATCGAGCCGCAGTCGGGCCGGGTGCTGGCCATGGTCGGCGGCTATTCCTATGCCCTGTCGAGCTTCAACCGGGCCACCCAGGCCGAGCGCCAGCCGGGCTCGGCGTTCAAGCCGTTCGTCTATGCGGCGGCGCTGGAGGGGGATTACACCCCGGCCTCGATCGTGCTGGACGCGCCGATCAGCTTCGCCGGCGGGGCCAATGGCGGTCGCTGGACGCCGGAGAACTACAGCCGCGAATACTATGGCCCGCAGTCGCTGCGGCGCGGGCTGGAGCTGTCGCGCAACGTCATGACGGTGCGCCTGGCCCAGGCCGTGGGCATGCCGAACATCGTCGAACTGTCGAAGAAGATGGGGGTGTCCGACAAGCTGCAGCCGAACCTGTCGGTGTCGCTGGGGGCGGGGGAGACGACGCCTTATGACCTGACCGCCGCCTACGCCGCCTTCATCAATGGCGGGCGGCGGGTCGATCCCTATCTGATCGAGGTGGTGCAGGACCGCGACGGCGAGACCCTGTTCCGCGCTGACCAGCGCCGCTGCCGCGACTGCGGCCGGGCCTTCAGCGGCCAGGAATCGCCGCGGCTGGAGCCGCGCGGAACCCAGGTGATCGATCCGATCACCGCCTATCAGATCAGCTCGATGCTGGAGGGCGTGGTGCAGCGCGGCACCGGCGCCAGCGCCCGCGGACTCGGCCGCTGGGTCGGCGGCAAGACCGGCACGACCAATGAGTACCGCTCGGCCTGGTTCGTCGGCTTCTCGTCGGACATCGTCGTCGGGGTGTTCATCGGCTTCGACGACAACCGGCCGCTGGGCTCGGGCGAGACGGGGGCGACCGGCCCGGTGCCGGTGTTCACCGACTTCATGCAGGTGGCGCTGAAGAAGCGGCCGGCGCGACCGTTCGTGCGGCCCAAGAACGCGGTGTTCCGCACCGTCAACGGCATCGAGGAGGCCTTCCGCCCCGGCACCGAGCGCCGGCGCGAGGAGGAGGCGCCGCGGCCGCAGGTCCCGACCGGTCCGCAGAACTACAACGACGTCATCCGCCGCGAGCGCGAGGAGGCCGCCGGCCTGCCGCCCTCGGCCGCCCCGACCCCGCCGCCCGCGACGCCGCCGCCGGCGAAGAAGGAGCCGGCGGAGGATTTGAGCGGGCTGTACTAGAGGCAGCAGGCAGCAGGGGCGGAGCGTCCGCGGGCGCCGTGCTCTTTCCTGTCCCCGCTGCGGTCCCGGCTGAGCTCAACCCTGCCGCCTGCTGCCTGCTGCCTGATCCCTTTGCCTGTTGCCTCCTGCCTCACTCTTACCCTATGTCCGCGCCTCACTTTGGTATCGCAGGAGTTCGCGATGAGACCGGATGTCGAGGCCATGAAGGCCGACATCGAGCAGAGCGTCGCTCTGCTCAGGAGGCGTCTTTGACTGGGATGTCGCGCTTCGAAAACTGGATGAGCTGAACGCCCGGGTCGAGGACCCGACGCTGTGGGACAAACCTGACGAGGCCCAGATCGTCAGCCGCGACCGCGCGCGGCTGGAGAGCCAGATCAACACCGTCCGCGAGATGGAGCAGGGCCTCGAGGACGGGGTCATGCTGGCCGACATGGCCGACGAGGAGGGCGACGAGGCCACCCTTGAGGAGGCCCGCGCCCAGCTGAAGGCGATCAAGGACCGGGCTGCCCGGGCCGAGCTGGAAGCCCTGCTGTCCGGCGAGGCCGACGGCAATGACGCCTATCTGGAAGTGAACTCCGGGGCCGGCGGCACCGAGTCCAACGACTGGGCCGGCATGCTGCTGCGGATGTACAGCCGCTGGGCCCGCGCCCACGGCTATGAGGTCGAGATCGAGGCCGAAGAGGGCGGCGAACAGGCCGGCATCAAGTCGGCGACGATCCTGATCAAGGGGCCGAACGCCTATGGCTGGCTGAAGTCGGAGTCGGGCGTGCACCGGCTGGTGCGCATCAGCCCCTATGACGCCGCCGCCAAGCGCCACACCTCGTTCGCCTCGATCGGCGTCTCGCCGGTGGTCGACGACACGATCGAGATCGACATCAATCCGTCGGACGTGCGCACCGACACCTACCGGGCCTCGGGCGCGGGCGGCTGTACGAGCTGGAACTGCAGAGGCGCGAGGCGGCGGCTCAAGCCATGGCGGACGCCAAGACCGACATC
>JAHJNW010000066.1 GCA_018820665.1 Alphaproteobacteria bacterium
CGATGGTGGTGTAGGGCCGGCCCTCGATGCGCAGGGCGGCGGTGCCCCGGCGGCCGCCCAGCAGCACGTCGACGATCGAATAGATCAGGTTGGAGTCGACGGTCAGCAGGCCGTAGTTGTCCAGCTCCTCGGCCCGGAAGACGGCGAGGATGGCCGGCAGGGGGATGGAGTTCAGATAGTCGCCGAAGCGGATCGAGGAGATGTTGTCGAGGCTGACCTCGACGTTGTCGCTGGTGAAGTTGCGCAGGGAGGTCGTCATCAGCCGCACGAGGCGGTCGAAGACGATCTCGAGCATCGGCAGGCGCTCGTAGGAGACGAGGGCCGAGTTGATGATGGCGCGGATGCCCGAGCGTTCGGAGCCGTCGTCCTCGCCGAGGTCGAAGCCCAGCAGGCTGTCGATCTCGTCCTGGTTCAGCACGCGTTCGGAGAGGACGGCGGCCTCGGCCGCGGCCAGGGCGTCGCCCTCGGCCAGCGGATCCGGATCGTCGGCGAAGGCCGCGTCGGTCATCCTAGTTCACCAGCATTTCTTCGATGAGCACGGCGTCGACCTTGCCCGGGGCGGCGATCAGATTGACCCGGCGCAGGATTTCGGCGCGCAGCTGGAAGCTGCCGGCCGAGCCGGCGAGGTCCTCGGGGCGCAGCTCGCGCAGGAAGCCCTGGAACATGTCCTGCATCCGCGGCATCTCGGCCTGCAGGTGTTCGGCGAGGGCGTAGTCCTTCATCTCCAGCGTCAACTTGAGCTTGAGGAAGGTCGGCTTGCCGTCGGGGGACTGGATGTTCACCACCATGTCCGGGAGGGTGTAGAAGGTGACGCCGTCGGGCCCTTCGGTGATAACCCCGAGCGCCGGATTGGGCTCGCCGCCCTCGGCCGCGCCGTGGTCGCCGCCTTTTTTTTCGGCCTTGCCGTGGTCGTCCTTCTTCTCGGCCGCGTGATCGCCCTCGGCCGCCTCGGCCTTGGGCTGCATCAGGAAGAAGGCGGCGGCCCCGCCCCCGCCCAACACCAGCACGGCGGCCGGGATGATGATGAACAGCAGCGGCAGCTTCTTCTTTTTGGGCGCCCCGTCCTCGCCGTCGACGGTCTGGCCGTCGGTGACGGCCGGCAGGGCGTCGTCGCCGGTGGCCGCGCCCTTCTTCTTGCCGAATTTGAACATGCGCGCGCCCCGAGAATCTCCCGGACCATTCGAGACGTTTTTGGTTAACGAGGCGCTAAGAACCGGCAAATCCTGCCGGGCGCCCAAGCCGGCTTTGCGGTGGAAACCCCCGCCCTCACTGGATTAACCCTGCTGGCACGACCGTTGCGAGGACCGGGGCGAAAGGAGCCGCCCCGTGGAAAACGCCGCCTATGTCGCCCTGTCCCGCCAGATGACGCTGCGCCGTGAGCTCGACATCGTGGCCAACAACATCGCCAACGCCGACACGACCGGCTTCAAGGTCGAGCAGTTGCTGCTGGGCGAAGAGGTCGGCGAGCGGGCCCGCAACGCCTTCGTGCGGCCGGGCGTCAGCTTCGTGCTGGACAACGGCGTCGGCCGCGACTTCGGCCAGGGCGCCCTGGCGCAGACCGGACGCGTCCTCGATTTCGCCATCGAGGGCGAAGGGGCCTTCTTCACCGTGACGGACGGGGCCGGCGACGCCTACACCCGCGACGGCGCCTTCACCCTGGACCCCGAGGGCCGGCTGACCACCGAGGGCGGCGCGACCGTCCAGGGCGACGGCGGCGACATCATTCTGGACCCCGCCCTCGGCCAGGTCACGGTGGCCGCCGACGGCACCATCAGCCAGAATGACCAGCTGGTCGGGCGGCTCAGCGTCGTCCGCTTCGACACCCTGGCGGTGCTCGAAAAGGGCGGCGACGGCCTGTACCGCAACGCCTCCAACGCCGCCCCCCTCGAGGCCAATGACGTCCAGGTGCGTCAGGCCATGCTGGAGGGCTCGAACGTCAATCCGATCATCGAAATCACCAATCTGATCGAGATCCAGCGCGCCTACGAGAGCGTGACCCGGATGATCGAAAACAGCAACGACCTGTCCCGTCGCGCCGTCGAGCGCCTCGGGCGGGCCGCGTAAGGAACCGGATATGAGAGCGCTGAGAACCGCCGCCTCGGGCATGGCCGCCCAGCAGCTGAATGTGGAGGTCATCTCCAACAACATCGCCAACATGAACACGGTCGGCTTCAAGCGGCAGCGGGCCGAGTTCCAGGACCTGCTGTACCAGAACGTCGAACGGATGGGCGCGCAGTCGTCCAGCCAGGGCACGGTCGTGCCGACCGGCATCCAGATCGGCGCGGGCGTCAAGGCCGGCTCGGTCTATCGCGTCACCGAACAGGGCACCCCGACCCAGACCGGCAGCACCTATGACATGGCCATCGACGGCCGCGGCTATTTCCAGATCCTGATGCCGTCGGGCGAGACCGCCTACACCCGGGCCGGCAACTTCTCGGTCAATGGCGAGGGCCAGCTGGTCACCGACGACGGCTATGCGGTGCAGCCGAACATCTCCATCCCCGAGGGGGCGCTCGATGTCTCCATCTCCAAGGCCGGTCAGGTCCAGGTCATCGTCCAGGGCCAGACCGAGCCCCAGATCGTCGGTCAGATCGAACTGGCCGCCTTCTTCAACGAGGCCGGTCTGGAAGCCATCGGCGACAACCTGCTGCTGGAGACGGCGGCCTCGGGCCCGGCCGCCATCGGCACGCCCACGGACGTCGGCTTCGGCGAGTTGCTGCAGGGCTATACCGAGGCGTCGAACGTCGATGCGGTGTCCGAGATCAGCTCTCTGATCATCGCCCAGCGCGCCTATGAGATGAACTCCAAAGTCATCACCACCGCCGACCAGATGCTGTCGGTCGCCGGGCAGGTGAAATCATGAGGACGCTGATCCTCGCCGCGACGGCGCTGCTGCTGGCGGGGCCCGCCCTCGCCCAGTCGGTGACGCTGAAGGCCAATCCGGTCGACGTCGACGGCCGGGTCACCCTGGGCGATGTGTTCGACGGCGCCGGATCGGCCGGCGGCGTGGTGATCGGCGCCCGCTCGGGCCCCTCGGTGGTGTTCGAGGCCGGCGCCCTGCAGTCGCTGGCGCGCCAGGCGGGACTGGACTGGACCAATCCGTCCGGCCTGCGACGGGTCGTGGTGCGCCACGCCGCCGTCGCCCCGGCCGCCGCGGACGTTCGCGCCGAAGCCGGCCAGACCGCCGCCGCCCCGGTGCGGGCCGCCCCGGCGCGCACCGTCTATGCCGACCGCATCATCAGCCGCAACGACATCGTCGAGGTGCTGTATGTGGCGAGCGGCGTCCGACTGGCCATCACCGGCCAGGCCCAGGGCAACGCCACGGCCGGTCAGCGCTTCGCCATCCGCAACCTGCAGTCGGGCCGCATCATCGACGCCGTCGCCACGGCCCCGGGCCAGGCCGTCGCCGGCCCGGCCAGCCAGAATCTTCGTCCGCAACAATTCGCCGCCCGCTAGAGGGAAGAGACCCGCCATGCGCACCGCCCTGATCGTCTCCGCCGCCGCCCTGATCTCGACCATGGCGCTGGCCGCCTGCTCGACCGCTGTCGAGGCCGTGCGCGGCCCCGAACTGGCTCCGATCGGCTACCCCGCCGCCCTCGTGCCGACCAGCCAGGTCTATCTGCCCTCGCCCGAGCAGCAGCAGGCCGCCCGCGCCGCCAGCGCCAACAGCCTGTGGCGCACCGGGGCACGCACCTTCTTCGGCGACCAGCGTGCGCGTCACGTCGGCGACATCCTGACGGTCAATATCGACATCGACGACCGCGCCCAGACGCAGAACTCGACCGCGCGCAGCCGCAGCAACGAGATGTCGGGCGGAGTGACCAACTTCTTCGGCCTCGAGAACAGCCTTGGCCGCGCCTTCCCCGGCGGCTTCGACCCCGCCAACCTCGTCGGCCTGGAAGGCGGATCCACCGCCAACGGCTCGGGCTCGGTCAATCGCTCGGAAAAGGTCAGTCTGACCATCGCCGCCGTCGTCACCGACGTGCTCGCCAACGGAAACATGGTCATCCAGGGTCGGCAGGAAGTGCGCACCAATCGCGAGGTGCGCGAACTGACCGTCGCCGGCATCGTCCGGCCCGAGGACATCAGTTCGGCCAACACCATCGCCCATACCCAGATCGCCGAGGCCCGCATCAGCTACGGCGGTCGCGGCGACATCAGCCGGGTCCAGGCGACGCCGGCGGCGCAGTCGCTGGTCGAGCGGTTCAGCCCGTTCTGAGGCAAGGCGCGGCCCGGCCCTGCGCTTTGCTTCGGCCGGAATGACAAGGGCCCGGAGTCGGTTTCTCCAAGCGGAGCCGTGAACCGTTAACGAGAACCCGCGTTTGCCTGTCAGACGCGAGTATCGTTTTCATGTTCAAATTCGCCATCCCCGCTGTCGCCGCCCTCGGCCTGATCGCCGTCGCCGCCCAGTCCCGCGCCACCGACGCCGCCCCGGAGTACGCTTCGGAGGCCGTCGCCATCTCGCCGATGGGCTGGCATCTGAGCCATGAGGGCCGAATGGCCAAACTGGCCTATGGCGTGGCCAATTCCGACCAGCTGGCGCTGATGATGACCTGCCAGCCGGGTCAGGCCCAGGCCGTCGTCTATGGCGATGTCCAGCCGGCCAGTCCGCGCCTGATCAGGGCCTCGATGACCACCGCGGCGATCGATCCGCTTAGCGGCGGCATGGCGGATGAGTCCCGTATTTCGCTGCGCGACCCCGCCCTGCAAGCGCTGGCCACGCGCGGCAAGCTGAGGGTCGAGGGCGACGCCGGTCAGTTCGAATTGACAGCCGGACCTGAAGAGCGTCGTCTGGTCAGCGAGTTCTTCGCCTATTGCGGAACCGAGACGGCCTGACCACATCCCGTCACGGACCATCAGCGGGGGGCTGACCCATGATCGCCATATTCGCCGGCCTCGCCTTCCTGGCGATGCAAACCGCGCAGCCTGACGCCGCCTGGACCTGGACCCTCTATGCCGACGAGGCCCGTGTGGCCCTGGCCAATGAGGTGCCGGATTCGCCCAGTTTGCGCTTCACCCTGGAATGCGAGCCCGCCTCGGGCGTCGCCCGCGTGGCCTTCTACGGCGGCGCGGCCGAGACCGGCATGGCCCGGGTGACGGCGGGCGAGGCCTCGGCCGTCACCGAGGCCACGACCGAACGGGGCGCATTCAAACTGGCGCTGCGCACCGACCACCCGGTATTCGCGGCCTTCGCCGCCAACGGGCGGCTGACCGCCGCTGTCGGCGAACACCGCCGCGCCGTCGAGGTGCCCCGGCCGCATCTTGCCAAACTGCGCCGCTTCACCGAACTGTGCTCGGGCTGACCGCCGGAGACTGTCGATGCGCGCCCCTGCCCTGCTGATCCTGTCGGGCCTGGCCCTGTCCGCCGCCGCCTGTGCATCGGTCGAACCGGCGCCGCCGGCCCTGCTGACCGACGCCGTCAGCGCCGGGCCGGCTCCCGTCGAAGGCTACGACTGGTTTTTTCACAGCGACGACGCCAGCGCCCGGCTGGCCTATGGCCTGGCCGAGAGCGACGATCTGAAACTGGGACTGGACTGTGCGCGCGGGACCGGGCGACTGGCGCTGTCGGCCATCGCCGACAAGGGAGCCAAGCCCGAGATTTACGTCGAATCCGGCGGCGACACCGAACGGTTCCCGGCCACGGCCGAGCTGTCGGAGTTGCATGACGGCGTCTTCCTCAGCGCCGTGGCGTCCGCCGCCGAGCCGGTGTTCCAGCGCTTCCGCCGGATCGGCTGGCTGGCCCAGTGGCGCGACGGCGCGCGCGAGGCCTATGCGGGGCAGCCGGGGTCGGCGGCCAATATCGAGCGCTTCTTCGCCTTCTGCGGTTGACGGGCGGCCGGGCCTCCGGTGCAGTCCGCGGCCAGCCGGAGGGACGCCCATGAAGACCGTGATCGCCATCGGGGCCGCCGCCCTGCTGACCGCCGCCGGGCCGGCGCTGGCCGGGCCTGCGCTCTGCGGGCCGCAGACGCCCCCAGCAGCCGCGCGGGACGCCGGGAACCCGGCCCTCGCCGCGATCCTCGCCGACTATGAGGCGTATCTGCGGGCCAATGACCCGATCACCGCCGGCATGGAGGGCGACCGCGCGGCCCTGTCGCGCCTGCCCGACGTCTCGCGCGCCTTCGAACTGGCGCAGGAACCGGTGCTGAAGGGGTTCGCCGACCGGCTGACGGCGATCGATCCGGCGGCCCTGACCGAGGACGAGCGGCTGAACCACGCCCTGCTGAGCTGGGTCGTCCAGCGCTCGCGCGACCGCATCCCGCTCGATGTCGACCGCATCGGGGCGTTCAACTCCGAGGGCGGGCCGGGGCAGTCGATGGCCTATGTCGCCAGCGTCACCCGCATCGCCAGCCGCGCCGACGCCGAGGCGTGGATCGCGCGGCTGGAGGCCATGCCGAAATTCTACCTGGACCAGCTGGACAGCGCCCGGCGCGGGCTGGACAGCGGCCTGGTGCAGCCGCGCTCGGTGGTCGAGGGGGCGCTGAGCCTGATGGAGCCGGAGGCGGCCTACGCCGGCGAGATCGACCCGCTGCTGAAGCCGCTTCTCGATCTGCCGGACTCGATCCCCGCCGCCGAACAGCCCGCCATGGTGGCCGTGGCGGCCCTCACGGTCGCCGAGGGGGTCGCTCCGGCGCGCGAGGCGTGGGTGCGGTTCCTGCGCGACGAGTATCTGCCGCGCGCGCCGGAGAGCCTCGGCGTCGTTCACCGTCCGGGCGGACGCGAACTCTACGCCTTCCTGACCAGGGGCTACACCACCACCGATCTGACGCCGGACCAGATCCACCAGATCGGGCTGGAGGAGGTCGCGCGCATCCGCGCCCGCATGGAGACCGAGATGCGGGCCGCGGGCTGGACCGGCGACTTCGCCGGCTTCCTCGCCTTCCTGCGCAGCGACCCGCAGTTCTACGCCACCACCCGCGAGGGCCTGCTGGAGAAGGCGTCGGAGATGGCCAAGCGGGCCGACGACGGCCTGCCGGCCCTGTTCGCTACCCTGCCGCGGACGCCCTATGGCGTGCGCCCGGTGCCGGCCGAGATCGAGGCCAACTACACCACCGGCCGCTATTTCTCCGGCTCGATGGAGACCGGCGTGGCCGGCGGCTATATGCTCAACACCTCACGGCTGGACCAGCGGCCGCTGTACGAACTGCCGGCCCTGACCCTGCACGAGGCCGTGCCCGGCCACCACCTGCAGATCGCCCTGCAGCAGGAGGCCGAGGCGGGCCCCTATTTCCGCAAGAGCGTCGATGTGACGGCCTTCACCGAGGGCTGGGGCCTGTATGCGGAATTCCTCGGCGAGGAGATGGGCTTCTACCGCACGCCCTATGAGCGGTTCGGGCGGCTGAGCTATGAGATGTGGCGCGCCTGCCGGCTGGTGGCCGACACCGGCCTGCACTGGCTGGGCTGGGACATCGAACAGGCGCGGGCCTGTTTCCGTGACAACTCGGCCCTCGCCCCGCACAATATCGAGACCGAGCTGCAGCGCTATATCGGCTGGCCCGGCCAGGCGACGGCCTACAAGATCGGCGAGATCCGGCTGCGGGCGATCCGTTCGCGGGCGGAGCGGGCGCTGGGCGAGCGGTTCGACGTGCGCCGCTTCCACGACGCCCTGCTGGTCGACGGGCCGCTGCCGCTGGGGCTGCTGGACGCGCGGATGGACCGGTGGATCGCGGAGGAAGCGGGGCGATCGGCGGACTAGGTCAGGCCCAGCGCCGCCCTCGCCTTCTTCGTCAGCTTCGCCGCGATCAGGCCGTGGGCGATGGCCAGATGGTCGGCCAGCTCGTCGTCGGGCCAGTCGTCGATCTGGGGAAGATTCACCCATTTCGCCCGCGCCAGATACGGCGCCGGCCGGGCGTGGCCGGACTCCGTCAGCACCTCATAGGCGATGTCCGAGACCTTGAACGAGACGCCGCCCTCGCCCCCGACCAGGGCGAACATCTTGTCGCCAACCCGGTAAGCGTCGTGATCGTCGCCGAACGGGTGATCCAGGGTGGCCCCGGGCAGGGCCAGGCAGACCTTGCCGACCCCCGCCCGGTCCATGCTCAGGCGTCCGCGGCGGCGGACACGCCGACGCCGATCGGGCAGACCACGCCGGTGCCGCCGATGCCGCAATAGCCGGCCGGGTTCTTGGCCAGATAGCCCTGGTGGTAGTCCTCGGCGAAATAGTACGGGCCCGCCGGGGCGATCTCGGTGGTGATCTCGCCGCGTCCGGCCCTGGTCAGGGCCGACTGATAGGCGTCGCGCGAGGCCTCGGCCTCGGCCCGCTGTTCGTCGTTCAGCCAATAGATCGCCGAACGGTAGGTGGTGCCGATGTCATTGCCCTGGCGCATGCCCTGCGTCGGGTCGTGGTTCTCCCAGAAGGCCTTGAGCAGGTCGCCGTAGGTGATCTCGTGCGGGTTGAAGACCACCTGGACGACCTCGGCGTGGCCGGTCTTGCCGGTGCAGGTCTCCTCATAGGTCGGATTGGGCGTGATGCCGCCCGCATAGCCGACCGAGGTGACCCAGACGCCCGGCAGCTGCCAGAAGATGCGCTCGACGCCCCAGAAGCAGCCCATGCCGAACAGGGCGGTCTGGAAGCCCTCGGGGTGCGGCCCTTTCAGCGGGCGGCCGGTGACATAGTGCACCTCGTCGGTGGGCAGGGGCGTCGACCGTCCGGGCAGGGCCTCGGCGGCGGTCGGCATCTCGGGGGTTTTCTTGAACAGCATGGCGGGGGCTCCGGTCGAAAGGTCTGACGCCTATATGGGATGCGTTCAGGCGCTTGCCGAGGGGGTCCGGGTGTTCTATCAGCCTCGCCTCGCGTCGGATCGACCTCCGGCGCGCTGCGAAGGCCTTCGGGCGACGTCGTGGAAACGGACAGGTGGCGGAGTGGTCGATCGCGCACGCTTGGAAAGCGTGTGTAGGTGAAAGCCTACCGAGGGTTCGAATCCCTCTCTGTCCGCCACGCACTTCCTGGATAACCGCCGGGTCCCTGTAACCCGGGAAATAACCCCGACATTACCGCGCCTTCGTCGAACCCGGAGACGGACAGCCCGTCTCTGATCGCGGGATCTTGCCTGCAACACCCCGTTTTTGCCGCTTCTGTCTCCGTTCGCCCGGCCACGGTCGTTTTCGCCTGGCTGGGCCCGTCCCTGAAAACAGGGAAGGACGGGGAAATCGCCCGAATTTTCGATCTGAACGTCCAAGGCCGCACCCGGCAAGCCCCGGTACGACCCGGCTTCCAAGCGATCGCCGCATCCTTTTCCCGTGAGAGGACAGGGAATTTCTTCCGGGCGAACAGGGAGTATTTCTAGCGGAACAAGGAAGGAATCCGCGGATCAGTGATGCCGCGCCCGGGTTTCAGCCTGCGGCCTAGAGACGCCGCTGCGCTTCCCATGCAATGGCGTCCGGACCGGCCGGAAGCATCATCGGGCAGTCGGGGTCGGTCGCGGCGCGATAGACCGCCTCGGCGACGTCGCGGGCTGTTGTCAGCGGCTCGTCGGCGGCGGCCATCATGGTGGTCATCACCTCTTGCGCGAAAGCGGCGTAGGGCTCGGGGAAGCCGCCGCCGCCCGTGACCTGGCCTAGAGCGCTGTCGGCGAAGGCGGTCGAGGGGGCCCTGCCCGGGAGGACGACACGGGCGCGGACGCCGAACCCGGCCAACTCCAGATCAGCGGATTCGGTCAGGGCGTTGAGGGCGGCCTTGCTGGCGCGATAGACCGACAGCAGGGGCAGGGGTTTGTAGGTCGAGCTGGACCCGACATTGACGATGGCGCCCGAGCGCCGCTCGCGCATGCCCGGCAGCACCGCCTGCATCATCGCGATGGCTCCGAACAGATTGGCGTCGAAGAGGCCCCGCGCCGTCTCCATCGGCGTGCCTTCGATGGCGTTCAGCCAGCCGATGCCGGCGTTGTTGACCAGAACGTCGACGGGACCAGCGGCGGCCACCGCCGCGGCGATGCTGTCAGGATCGGTGACGTCCAGAGGCAGCACCCGGAGATGCGCGGCGGCGGGCAGGGTGCTGGCGGTCGGGTCACGCATGGTGGCGACGACGTTCCAGCTCTTGTCGAGAAACTCCAGCGCGGTCTCGCGGCCGAAGCCGGTCGAGCAGCCGGTGATGAGGACGGTTTGCATGGGAAACTCCTTGCGGGGGACGAAGCGAGGCCTCAAAATATGAAGCATCCTTCAGTTTTGGAATTCGCATTTGAACCGGCCTGACCCCGCGCTGCTGCAGCCCCGCAAATCGCCGCAACAGGCGCGCTCCGCCGCCACGATTGAGGCGATCCGGCAGGCGACCATTCAGGTTTTGCTGGCCGATGGCGTGGGGCGTCTGACCACCACGCGGGTCGCCGAGCGGGCAGGCGTCTCGGTCGGCACGATGTATCAGTACTACCCGCACAAGCAGGCCCTGCTGTTCGGGATCGTGGAGAAGCAGTTGCTTCTGATCGAGGAAGCGATGCGCGGCGCCTCCGACCGCTTGATGGGGGCGGACCTGAAGACCCTGGCGGAGGGGCTGGCGGCGGCCTGGCTCGACGCCAAGACCGCCGACATTGTGTCGTCGCGGGCGATCTACGGGATCGCCGCCGAGTTCGATCTTTCAGCCCCGATGGGACGGGCGGCGAAGATGATGACGGAGATGTTCGAGGCCTTGCTGGCCAGTGCGCCGGACGCCCGATTTGCGGATCGGGGGTCCGTGGCCTTCATGCTGGCGGCGTTGCTGGGCGGAACGGTGCGAATGGTGATGGAAGCCGATCCAACCGATGCCAATCTGGAGCGATTGCGTGTGGAGCTTCCACGCGCTTGCCACGCCTATCTCGCCGCCGCCCGCATCTAGCGTCCAGGCTGTCCCTGGAGGCCTGTTTTGAGCCGAAGTCAGACGCGCTCGGGGTGGAGCCAGACTTGTTGGAGAAGTAAACTTTCTCTCTGGCGCATTGCCGCAGCTCAAATGCTGTCGATCAGGTTGCAACCGAGGTCTGACGCCAGGCGCCCGGCGTCGGCGCCGACGATGAACTGGTACGTATTCGTTCCGGTTTTCACGACTCCCCTCGGAGCCGCCTGATGCAGGGCGGGCATATCGACGGCTTCGTCGCGGACGACGCGGATGCACAGGCGGCCAGCGCGGATGGCGGCCTCGCCAATATTGGCGGTTGAGCCGAGGGCGCGGCGGAGCGCGTCCGCGCTGACGCCCGGGCGGGCCACGCCCGCTTGCAGGCAGGCGCGGATTTCATCCGCCACGGCGTCCGCGATCGGGCCCAAAACCACCTGCAGATCGCTGGGCGTGGGAGAGATGACGCCGCGGGCGCCGAGGCGCTTCAGCGCCGGCTCGTCGATCGCCTGACGCGAACCCACGATGAGCCGCAGCCGGGTGGTGCAGGCGCTGACGGACTTGATATTGGCCGCGCCGCCGAGGGCCTGGACGAACTGTTCGGCGCGATCACCGCGATCGGCGGCGGGGGCCTCGACCACAGCCTCCCCGTCCTCCCGACCCGGGGTCTTGAGATTGAAACGGGCAATGAAGAAGCGGAACAGGCCATAGTAGACGGCGCCATAGACGAGGCCGACCGGGACCAGCAGCCACGGGCGGGTGGCCTGACCGTAGTTGATGACATAGTCGAACAGGCCAGCCGAAAAGGTGAAGCCGAGCCGCACGTCAAGCAGGCTCATCACCACCATGGCGACGCCCGTCAGCACTGCGTGCAGGGCGTAGAGCACCGGGGCGAGAAACATGAAGGTGAACTCGATCGGCTCGGTCACGCCGGTCAGGAAGGCGGTCAGGGCGAGCGACGCCAGCATGCCGCCGACGGCCTTGCGCCGGTCGGGCCGGGCCGCGTGATACATGGCCAGGCAGGCGGCGGGCAGACCGAACATCATGACCGGGAAGAAGCCGCTCATGAAGGCTCCGGCGGTGGGATCGCCGGCGAAGAAGCGGTTCAGATCGCCGGTGGCGCCGGCGTAGTCGCCGACGATGAACCAGGCGACGTTGTTGAGGATGTGGTGCAGGCCGGTGACGATCATCAGCCGGTTCAACACGCCGTAGACGAACAGGCCGGCCTCGCCCGAGCCGACGATGGCGCGGCTGAAGACGTCGATGCCCTGGTTCAGGCCGGTGAAGCTGAGCCCGACCGCCAGGGCCAGGCCGAGGCCGGCGAATCCGGCCACGATCGGGACGAAGCGGCGACCGCTGAAGAAGGCGAGGTATTCGGGCAGCTTCAGGGTCGAGAAGCGGTTGTAGAAGTCGCCGGCGATCAGGCCGGACAGGATGCCGATCGGCACGCCCAGCCGGGCCAGGGCTCCATCCCGGAAGGCCTTTTCGGTCATGGCGGCGGCGGTCTCGCGCACGCCCGCGAGAACCTCCGGCGGGACGGCGATCAGGGCCTTGGCGCCCTCGGTCGCGATCAGGAAACAGACCACGCCGGCGAGACCGGCGGCGCCGTTGTTGTCCTTCGCGAAGCCGACCGCGACGCCGATGGCGAACAGCAGGCCGAGGTTGGCGAACACCGCCTGTCCGGCCGAGGCGACGAAGGCGATGTCGAGCAGGTCCGGCTGACCAAGGCGCAGCAGCAGACCCGCCACCGGCAGGACGGCGATCGGCAGCATCAGGGCGCGGCCGAGCGGCTGCAGGCTGGAAAGACCGATCTTCATGCCCGGGCTCCGACCTTGCGGGATGGGATTGCGTCGCGGACGGCCTCGCCGGCCAGGGCCCGCACCGCCTCGGGACCGTCCATCTCCAGCGCCTCGCGCGCCAGGGCCTGGCATTCGGCGAGGGTGAAGCGGCGCACCACAGCCTTGATCTCGGCGATCATGGCCGGCGCCGCCGACAGTTCGGTAACGCCGAGGCCGACGAGGATGGGGGCGGCCTCGATCTCTGAGGCCAGACCGCCGCACACGCCGATCCAGCGCGCGTCCGCCGCCCCGGCCACAGCCTGCTGGATGAGCCGCAGAACCGCGGGGTGGAGGGCGTCCAGCCGCGGCGCCAGATGCGGGTTCTGGCGGTCCATGGCGAGGGTGTACTGGGTCAGGTCATTGGTGCCGATGGAGATGAAGTCGACGACCTCGCATAGCCGGGCCGTGGTCATGGCGGCAGCCGGGGTCTCGATCATCACTCCGAGCAGGGGCGCTTCGGCCCCGGTTTCGTGCGCGGCCCGGTCGAGCAAGGCCCGCACCTGCCGCACCTCGGCCGCCGAGACGATCATCGGCAGCATGACGGCTACGACGCCCGGAGAGCGGACGCGGCAGATGGCGCGCAGTTGCGTCAGCAGCAGGTCGGGGCGGTACAGGCCGGACCGGACGCCACGCAGGCCGAGGGCCGGATTGTCCTCGGCCGGCATCGGCAGATAGGGCAGCGGCTTGTCGCCGCCGGCGTCGAGGGTGCGGATAACGAGTGGCCGGCCGTCGAGGACGTCGGCGATAGACTGGTACTGCGCCAGCTGCTCGTCTTCGTCGGGCGCGGTCTCCCGTTCGAGGAACAGGAATTCGGTGCGCAGCAGGCCGCAGCCCTCGGCGCCGCCG
>JAHJNW010000067.1 GCA_018820665.1 Alphaproteobacteria bacterium
ACGGCCCCACGTCCGTGCCCGTGCCGTCCGCGACGGAGCACCGGACGGTCTGATCCTCGGGTCAAGCCCGAGGATGACGGCGGAGGAGGGATAGCGGACGAGACGATTCGTCCGGGCGGAAGCGACGTCCCCTTTCCACCCACAGCGGGGCGTTCGAACCGTCGGCTTTAGCGACGTCCGCCTAAGGATCGGCCAGCGCCTCCGCGACCTCTCCCGCCCCGGACGGCAGCGGCGCCGCCGGATCCCGCAGCCACCCCTCCACATCGCGAAACACCGTCTCCGCTTGCAGGTCCCGGTTCAGCAGGTGCCAGCCGTCGGGGTAGAAGGCGGTGCGCAGGCCGGGGCGGTCGCCGGCGCGGTCGAGGGCGCGGCGCATCGGCGCCCTGGGCACCAGATGGTCGTGGCCGCCGTACATCAGCAGGGTCGGGGCGGCGACCTCGCCCAGTCCGGCCGAGGCCGACTCCATCAGGTCGACGAGTCCGTACAGCAGGTCGAACCGCGTGGTCAGCAGGCTGTTGGGGTCGCGGCCGTTGCGGAACAGCTCGACCCGGTTGTCGGAGGCCGCGCGGTCCCGGACAGCCCAGTCCGGCGGCTGGACGGCGCGGTCGCCGATGGTCCGGGCCGCCAGCCACAGGGCGGTCGCGTTGAGCGGGCCCTGGGCCGACCAGCCCCAGACCGCCGGGGCCAGCAGGATCAGCCGGTCGGCCTGCGGCGGCGAGTCCGAGGCGAAGGCGGCGATGGCCACGGCGCCGCCCATGCTTTCGCCGGCGACGGCGATGATCGCCCCGGGATGGCGGGCGCGGGCGAGATCAACGGCGGTGCGCAGGTCGGCGACCATCCGGTCTTCGCCGGGCCAGATCCCGCGCCCCGGCGCGGCGCCGAAGCCGCGCTGGTCGAAGGCCCAGGTCTCGATCCCCTGTTCGGCCCACCACGGTCCGGCGAGGCGAAAGGCGGCGCGGCCGTCGTTGACGCCGTGGAGGGCGACGATCACGGCCCAGGGCTCGCCGTCGGGAGTCCAGCGGACCAGCGGCAGGCGGGCTCCGTCGTCCATGATGAGGGCGCGGTCCTCAAGCGCCGGACCGGTGAAGCCCGGAGGCGGGGTCAGGGGCGGCTGGATCGCCGGCGTGGCGCAGGCGGACAGCGCCATCACGCTGAGCAGGGCGAGCAGGGCGCGGATCATGACGCAAGGATGCCCCGGACCCTTTGGCGAAGATACGGCAGCACCTCGGCCTCGAACCAGGGGTTCTTCCGCAGCCAGGCGGTGTTGCGCCATGACGGGTGCGGCATCGGCAGGATGTCGGGGGCGTAGTCGCGCCACGCCCGCACCGTCTCGGTCATATTGCTCTTCGCCCGGTCGCCGAGGGCCCAGACCTGGGCGTAACCGCCGACCAGCAGCGTCAGTTCGACGCCCGGCAACTCGGTCAGCAGCTGCGGCCGCCACAGCTCGGCGCAGCGGCGCGGCGGCGGGTAGTCGCCGCCCTTCGGGGCGGTGCCGGGATAGCAGAAGGCCTGGGCGGCGACGCCGAGGCGGCGGTCGGCGTAGAAGGTCTCATAGTCGACGCCCATCCAGTCGCGCAGGCGATCGCCGGACGGATCCGTGAACGGCAGGCCGCTTTCATGCACGCGGCGTCCGGGGGCCTGGCCGCAGATCAGCAGCCGGGTCTCGGGGAAGACCCGCACCACCGGGCGCGGCGTATGCGGCAGATGGCCGAGACAGGCCCGGCAGGCGCGGATGTCGGCGAGGAGGGCGTCGAGGGTCACCCCAGACACCGCTCATCCCCGCGAAGGCGGGGAACCAGTTCTTTGGGCGACGGGTCATTCCGGTCACGCCGGGACGGTCGTCCTGAAAGAACAGCGCCAAGCTGGACAGGACTGGGTCCCCGCCTTCGCGGGGATGAGCGGACTATGGGGCCCCTAGTCGTCATCGCTTTCGACAGCCGGCGGCAGGGCCGCCAGGGCCGCGGCGGTCTCGGCCTCGGTCGGCAGGCGCAGGCGGATGACGCCCTTGAAGGCGTTGGGATCGACCGGCTTGCCCTTCTTGGTGATGGTCAGCTTGCCCTGACGCATCAGGGCAAGGGCGGCGTGCCGCACCTTGGGCAGCATGCGCTGCCACTGCTCGGGCTGCAGCTCCTTGGCCACGTCGGCCGGTTCAATGCTCTTGCCGCCGACGCCCTTGGGGTCGGCCTTCGCCAGTTTCTCGAAAATGGCGGATTCAATGGGGTCGCTCATCGCGCCTGTATGGTGCATTGCGAGAGCAAGAAGAAGGCGGAGATTTCGATGGTCGCGAAAGTCACGGTGTCGGAGGGCGAGTTCGCCGGCTGGCGGATGTACGACCTGCACGGCACCTTCGACCAGGTGGTCGGGCCGTTCTATTTCAAGCCGGACCCGGACGGGCGGATGCGCTGCGCCTTCCGGGCCGAGCCGAAACACATGAACGCCGGCGACCGGATGCACGGCGGCTGTCTGATGACCTTCGCCGACATCGCCCTGTTCCAGACCGCCTATCAGGAGATGGAGGGGGCGTCGGGGGTGACGGTGTCGCTGGATTCGACCTTTATCGACGGGGCCTATGTCGGCGAGCTGGTGGAGGCCACCGGCGAGGTGGTGCGGGCCGGCAAGAGCCTGATCTTCGTGCGCGGCCAGATCAACGCCGGCGCACGCATCCTGATGACCTTCTCGGGCGTGATCCGGAAATTCACGCCGCGCGGCTGACGACGGTCAGTTGTCGATGATGGCCTGCAGCATGGCGCCCATGCGCTCGGCCAGCCGCTCGCATTCCGCCGGGCTGAGGCCGAAGCCGGCGGTGATCTCGCGGCTGACGGCCATGCCCATGATGGTCGCCGCGGCCAGACGCGCCCGGATCGCGGCGTCCTCGCCGCCGATCCAGGCGGCGAAGGGATCGAAGAAGGTCTCGCTGCCCGTGCGCTGAACCAGGTCCATGGCCTTGGCCGAGCCGACCGAGCGCAGCATGATCAGCAGCTTCTTGAGCTTGCCCTCATCCTTGCTCTCGAAAACGACGTCCCGGGCGACCCGGCGGCCGAAATCCTCCCGCGCGCCGTCCATCAGGTCACGCCCGTTGGAACAGCTGTCGAGGACGGTCAGGAACAACTCTTCCTTGGAGCCGAAATAGCGGGAGACCAGAGCGGCGTCGACGCCGACATCGCCGGCGATGTCGCGCATGCCGACGTCGTCGTAGCTTTCCCGCGAGAAGCGTTCCAGCGCGGCGTTGAGGATGGCGGCGCGGGTCGCCTCGGCGTTTCGGGGCCGCGGCGCGACGTTACAAAACAATTCGTGATCTCCAATGGCCCCATAAACCATATGGCTTTGTCATCACCCGTTGACAAGCGAAAGCATGATCACCATTAAGTCACCGGGCGTTGACTAGCGGCCCTCCTCCCCGATCGCCGCGTCAACAGAAGACAGGATTTACCCTTCATGCGCACCGCGAAGATCGTGGCCGCGTCCGCCTTGATGGCGGCCGCGCTCTATGGCTGTTCCTCAAAGAGCGAGGCCCAGGCCCCGCCGGCGCCGGCCGTGACCGTGGCTGTGCCGCTGGTGCAGGCGGTGCAGGACTGGGACGAGTTCACCGGCCGCTTTGAAGCGACCCAGTCGGTCGAGGTGCGCGCCCGGGTGGGCGGCTATATCTCGGCCGTCCATTTCCGCGATGGCGAATACGTCCGGCGCGGCCAGCTGCTGTTCACCCTCGACCCGCGTCCGGCCCAGGCCGCCCTGGCCTCGGCCCGCGCGCAACTGTCGCAGGCCCAGGCGCAGCTGGCGCTGGCGCGCAGCGAACTGGCCCGGTCCGAGACCCTGCTGGAATCCCAGGCCGTGTCCCAGGCCGAGGTCGACACCCGCCGCGGGGCCTTGCAGACGGCCGAGGCGGCCATCGCCGCCGCCAACGCCAATGTCCGCGCCCGGCAACTGGACGTCGAGTTCACCCGCGTCACCGCCCCGATCTCGGGCCGGGTGTCCGACCGCCGGGTCGATGCCGGCAACCTCGTCGCCGGGGGATCGTCGGCGGCCGATGTGCTGACCACCGTCGTCTCCAGCGCCCCGATTCATTTCGTCTTCGACGGTTCGGAAGCCCTGCTGCTGAAATATCAGCGCCAGGCCCGCGACGGCGCCGCGCCGATCCAGGTGCGGCTGCAGGACGAGTCGAGCTACACCCGCTCGGGCAGCCTCGACTTCACCGACAACGCGGTCGACACGGCCTCGGGCGTCATTCGCCTGCGGGCGGTGATCCCCAACCCCGACGGCTTCCTCAAGCCCGGGATGTTCGGCCAGGCCCGTCTGGCCGGGGCCGGCACCTATAACGCCATGCTGGTGCCCGACGCCGCGATCGCCACCGATCAGGCCCGGCGCATCGTCTATGTCGTCGCCGCCGACGGCTCGGTCGCGCCCAAGCCGGTGCAGCTGGGACCGCTGGTCGACGGCCTGCGGGTGGTCCGCTCGGGCCTCGCCGCCAACGACCGCGTCATCATCAACGGCGTCCAGCGCATCCAGCAGCCGGGCATGAAGGTGACCACGACCAACGGCCGCATCCAGCCGGTCGCGACCCCGGAAGCGGCGCCGGTGACCACCATCGCCCCGGCCTCGAGCGCGACCTTCGCCAACAGCCTGTCGTCGGGCGATTGATCCAGACATGAACATCTCACGCTTCTTCATCGACCGGCCGATCTTCGCGGCCGTGATCGCGGTGTTCATCACCCTGATCGGGGTCTTCGCCTATCCGCTGCTGCCGCTGTCGCAGTATCCGGAGATCGCGCCGCCGACGATCTCCATCACCGCCTCCTATCCGGGGGCCTCGGCCGAGACCCTGGCCGAGACCGTCGCCGCGCCGATCGAACAGGAGGTCAACGGCGTCGAGGGCATGTTGTACCTGACCTCCTCGTCCACCTCGGACGGGGTGGCGGCGATCACCGTGACCTTCCAGCCGGGCACCGACCTGGACGCGGCCCAGGTGCTGGTCCAGAACCGGGTCGCCCTGGCCGAGCCGCGCCTGCCTGAACAGGTCCGCCAGACCGGCGTGGTCGTGAACAAGCAGGAGAGCGGCTTCCTGATGATCCTGGGGGTGACTTCCCCGGACAAGTCGCTGGATAACGACTACGTCGGCAACTACGCCAACTCGACCCTGCGGGACCGGCTGCTGCGCCTCGAGGGCGTCGGCTCGGTGCAGATCTTCGGCGGCGGCAACTATTCGATGCGGGTCTGGATCGATCCGGCCAAGGCCGCCGCGCGCGGCCTGACCGGCCAGGACATCGTCACCGCCCTGCGCGCCCAGAACGTGCAGGCTGCGGCCGGGGCCATCGGCCAACCGCCTTTCGCCACCAACGCCGCGGCCTTCCAGCTGCCGGTGCAGGTGCAGGGCCGGCTGTCGGATCCCGACCAGTTCAGCGACATCGTCATCAAGACCGACGCCGAGGGCCGGGTCACCCGCGTCCGCGACGTCGCCCGGGTCGAGCTGGGCGCCCAAGATTACGGCATCCGCGGCTTCTTCGACGGAGAGCGCGGCGTCGGCGTCGCCATCGTCCAGCAGCCGGGCGCCAACGCCCTCGGCACGGCCGAGCGCGTGATCGCCGAGATGGAGGCCGCGAGGGCCGAACTGCCGCAGGGCATGGATCTGTCGGTCGCCTACAACCCGACCGAGTTCGTCGCCTCCTCGGTGGAGTCAGTGCAGCACACCCTGGTCGAGGCCATCCTGCTGGTGGTGCTGGTCGTGGTCGTCTTCCTGCAGACCTGGCGGGCGGCGATCATCCCCATCGTGGCCATCCCGGTGGCGCTGGTGGCGACCTTCGCGGTCCAGCTCATGCTGGGCTATTCGATCAACTCGCTGAGCCTGTTCGCCCTCGTCCTCGCCGTCGGCATCGTCGTCGATGACGCCATCGTCGTGGTCGAGAACGTCGAACGCTATATCCGCGAAGGCCTGACGCCGAAGGAGGCCGCCTACCGCTCGATGCAGGAGGTGTCCGGGGCCCTGATCTCGATCGGCCTGGTGCTGGTCTCGGTGTTCATCCCGACCATGTTCGTGCCGGGCATTCCGGGCATCTTCTACCGCGAGTTCGCCATCGTCATCACCACGGCCTCGGTGGTGTCGCTGCTGGTGTCGCTGACGCTGTCGCCGGCCATGGCCGCGCTGCTGCTGAAGCCGCACAAGGCGCACGATACCCACCGCAAGCCGGGCGCCTGGGGCACGGTCACCTATTACGGCGGCTATGCCGGGCGGAAGTTCAACGAGGGCTTCGACTGGCTGTCCGACAAATACGGCCGACTGACCGCGCGACTGGTGCGCACCGTCGGCATGGTGCTGATCGTCTATGTCGGCCTGCTGTGCCTGACCGGTTGGCGGCTGATGGACACCCCGTCCGGCTTCATCCCGGAGCAGGACCAGGGCTTCCTGATCGGCGTCATCCAGCTGCCGGCGGGCGCCTCGCTGGAACGCACCGAGGCGGTGATGCGCCGGGCCTCGGACACC
Organism: Alphaproteobacteria bacterium; assembly: GCA_018820665.1. Taxonomy (GTDB): domain Bacteria; phylum Pseudomonadota; class Alphaproteobacteria; order Caulobacterales; family Caulobacteraceae; genus Brevundimonas. Next base: position 6,473 of record JAHJNW010000067.1, read on the forward strand.
ATCAAGACCACCGAGGGCGTGGAAGGCCTGGTCGCCTTCGCCGGGCTCGACGGCTCCAGCTTCTCGTTCGGCTCCAATGCGGCGACCATCTTCGTCCGCCTCGACGCCTTCGACGATCGCAAGAGCGCCGAGCAGAGCGCGGCGGCCCTGGCCGGCGCCATTACCGGCGCCACCATGGGCATCGAGGACGCCAACATCTTCGTCATCGCCCCGCCCGCGGTTCAGGGGCTGGGCAATGGCAACGGCTTCCAGATGATGGTGCAGGACCGGACCGGCGCGGGCTACCGTCCGCTGGAAGGCGCGACCTTCGCCATGATGGGCGCCGCCGCCCAGGCGCCGGAGCAGGTGCAGCAGGTGTTCTCGACCTACAACACCGGCTCGCCGCGCATCGCCGCCGACGTCGATCGCGACAAGGCGCTGATGATGGGGGTCCAGCCGTCCGACGTGTTCAACACCCTGGGCGTCTATCTGGGCTCGTCCTACGTCAACGACTTCAACTATCTGGGCCGCACCTTCCGGGTGACGGCGCAGGCGGAGCCGTCGTCGCGGGACGATATCGCCGACATCGCCAATCTGAAGACCCGTTCGGCCTCCGGGGCCATGGTGCCGATCGGCTCGGTGGCCAATCTGCGCGACGACTCCGGTCCGGCGCGGGTGGTGCGCTACAATCTGTTCCCGGCTTCCGAGCTGCAGGGGCAGGCGGCGCCGGGCGTCTCGTCCGGCGAGGCCCTGGCCCATATGGAGCAGATGGCCGAGACCGCCCTGCCCGACGGCTTCTCCTATGAGTGGACCGGGCTGGCGCTGCAGGAACAGCAGTCGGCCGGGGGCGCGACCATCGTCTTCGTCATGGCGGTGATCTTCGTCTTCCTGGTGCTGGCCGCGCAGTATGAGGCCTTCACCCTGCCGCTGGCGGTCGTGCTCATCGTGCCGATGTGCATTCTCGCGGCCATGATCGGCATCAACATCCGCGGTCTGGACAACAACATCCTCGTCCAGATCGGCCTGGTGGTGCTGATCGCGCTCGCGGCCAAGAACGCCATCCTGATCGTGGAGTTCGCCAAACAGGCCGAGGACGAGGGTCTCAACCGCTGGGACGCCGCCGTTCGCGCCGCCCAGACCCGTCTGCGGCCGATCCTGATGACCTCGTTCGCCTTCATCTTCGGCGTCGTGCCGCTGATGCTGGCGACCGGCGCCGGCGCCGAAATGCGCCAGTCGCTGGGAACCGCGGTCTTCTCCGGCATGCTGGGGGTGACCTTCTTCGGCCTGATCTTCACCCCGGTCTTCTACGTCGTGATGCGCGGCCTCGCGGCCAAACTGCCCGGCGCGCCGAAGAAGGAAGCCGAGATCCCGACCACGGGCGGCCTGCCGCCGCACGATCAACTCGAACCCGCCACGCCCCGGCTGGGAGACGCCTGATGACCACCCGATCCCCTCTCCGGTTCCTGACCGCAACCGCCTTCGGCAGCCTCGCGCTGGCGTCGTGCGCGGTCGGGCCGAAGGCGCCTGACGCAACCCTCCCCCCCCTCGCGTCGGGCGCCTTCATCGGAGCCGCCACCCCCGCCGTGACGGCCCAGGCCGCCCGCGACGACTGGTGGCGGCTCTATGATGATCCTGTCCTGGACGGCCTGATCGGCCAGGCCCTGACCGAGAACAATGAGCTGGAAGCCGCGGCCGCCAATCTGCGCCGCGTCCGGGCCGCCCTCGGCGAGGCCCGCGTCGGCCGGTTCCCGGCCACCACGACCTCGGCCGGCTTCAGCAATGGCCGTCCGTCGGCGGCGACCTTGCCGGCCGGGACCCTGCCCCCGGGCGAGAACGCGCCGGACAGCGACACCTACGACGCCGGCCTCGACGTCGCCTATGAGATCGATCTGTTCGGCCGGGTGGAATCGACCATCCGCGCCGCCCGGGCCGACGCCGCCGCCGCCGAGGCGGCGCTGGACATCGTGCGCGTCACGGTCGCGGCCGAAACGGCCCGCGCCTATGCCGACGCCTGCTCGTCGAACGCCCAGATCGCCGTCGCCGAACGGACCATCGACCTTCAGTCGAACAGCGTCGACCTGACCCAGCGCCTGCTGGACGCCGGCTCGGGCAACGGGCTGGACACGGCCCGCGCCCGCTCGGCGCTGGAAAGCAGCCGCGCCAGCCTGCCACCGCTGCGGGCGCAGCGCGACGGGGCCCTGTTCCGCCTCGCCACCCTGACCGGCCGCACCCCGGCCGAGGCCAGCGAAGCCGCCCGCGCCTGCCAGCGCCCGCCGCAACTGGCCCAGCCGATCCCGGTCGGCGACGGCGCGGCCCTGCTGGCCCGCCGCCCCGACGTGCGTCAGGCCGAACGCAACCTCGCTGGCGCCGCGGCGCGGGTGAATGTGGCGACGGCGGACCTGTATCCGCGCATCAGCCTGGGCGGGTCTGTGGGCGCCACGGCGCTGGAGGCTGACGGTCTGGGCGACAGCGAGAATTTCCGCTTCTCGGTCGGCCCGCTGATCAGCTGGTCCTTCCCCAATGTGTTCGCCGCCCGGGCCCGCATCGAACAGGCCAGCGCCGGATCCGAGGCCGCCCTGGCGACCTTCGACCAGACGGTGCTGGTCGCGTTGCAGGAAACCGAGACGGCGCTGGCCAACTACGCCAACGAGCTGGACCGGCGGTCGGCGCTGCAGTCGGCGCGGGACCAGGCAGCCACGGCCGCCCGGCTGTCGCGCCTGCGCTTCGACGCCGGGGCCGACAGCTTCCTGACCGTGCTGGACGCGGAGCGGACCCTGGCCGCGGCCGACGCCCAGCTGGCGTCGTCGGACGCCCTGGTCACCACCTACCAGATCGCCCTGTTCAAGGCGCTGGCGGGCGGCTGGAGCGAGGGCTGACCGCGCGGGGCGCTTCGCACCTGCAACAAGGGTCTTGACGTCGGCCGATCCGTTCGGCACCGTAAGAGCACTCATCAAGACCGGCTGAGGGATAGGCCCTTTGACGCCGGGGCAACCTGCCAGGATCCACCCGATCCTGGAGATGGTGCCAACTCCTGCGGGGTTCCTTCGGAGCCGCGAGAGATGAGTGGAGCGACGGCCCCTCCACGTCCGGGGTCCGACTGACTCCACGGGTCTGTCACCGCACGAATTGGTTCGCCCCACCGGTTTCGCTGAGCGAGAGCGGAGCGGACCGTGGCGTCCCCAGACACAACCGGCCAGGACTGGCCCGTCGACGAAGCCCCCGGACGGGACGTCCGCGCGCCCATCCCGGGGGACTTCCGGCTGGAGTCGGGCGAGCGTCTGGCCGCGGACGAAATCGTCGGCCGCGTGCACGGTCCGGTCAGCGGACCGCTGGTCGTCGTCGCCGGCGGCATCTCGAGCGGCCGTTTCGTCAGCCGCTGGTGGTCATGGGCGGTCCGCGCCGGCGGGCCCGTCGACCTCGACCGCGTCCGCGTGCTGGCCTTCGACCTGCTGCCGGGCAAGGACGAGCCGGCCGTCACCATCACCACCACGGATCAGGCCCGTCTGCTGGCCCTCCTGCTGGATGCGCTGGGCGAACCGCGCGTCGAGGCCTTCATCGGCGCCTCCTACGGCGGCTGTATCGGCCTGGCCTTCGCCGCCGCCTTCCCGGAGCGGGTCGGCCATGTCGTGGCGATTTCGGCCGCGCACCGGACCCATCCGGCCGCCACCGCCTGGCGCGGCGTACAGCGGCGCCTGCTGGCCTTCGCCCGCGACTGCGGACGCGAGGCCGAGGGCGTGGCGCTGGCCCGCGAACTGGCCATGGCCACCTATCGCACCCCCGAGGAATTCGCCCTGCGCTTCGCCGCGACGCCGCCGGTCGAGGCGGGCGCGCCCTATCCCGTCTGCGACTATCTGATCGCCCGCGGGGCCGGCTATGCCGAGGTCACCTCGGCCGCCCGCTGGATCGCCCTGTCGGACTCGCTGGACCGTCACGACGTCCCGCCGGAAGCGGTCCCGTGCGCCCTGACCGTGATCGGCTTCACCTCGGACCGGCTGGTGCCGATCGAGGACAGCCGCGAACTGGCCGACCGCGCGGCGCATCTGCGCCGGCTGGTCGAAGCCCCCTCCATTTTCGGCCACGACGCCTTCCTCAAGGAACGCGAACTGGTCGGTCGCGCCCTGCACGACGCCCTCTCCCCGCTTTACGCCACGCTCACCCGCGAGATCGCCGCATGACCTGCCCCTCCGAAGTCCGCCCCTGTACGACCGCCGCCCGCCATGGCGTCAACACCGACCCGACCCACGGCGCGGTGATGACGCCGCTGTATCTGTCGTCGAACTTCAGCTTCGACGGGCTCGATGGAAAGCGGCGCTACGACTACACCCGCTCGGGCAATCCGACCCGCGACGTGCTGGCCGAGGCGCTGGCCAAGCTGGAGGGCGGCTGCGGCGCGGTGGTGACGGCGACCGGCATGGCGGCCGTCGATCTGGCCCTGTTCGCGCTGGAGCCCGGCGACCTGCTGATCGCCCCGCACGACCTGTACGGCGGCACCCACCGGCTGCTCTGCGCCCGGGCCAAACGGAAGCATTTCGACGTCGCCTTCGTCGACCAGAACGACCGCGCGGCGCTGGACGCCGCCTTCGCCCGCGGGCCGAAGCTGATCCTGATCGAGACGCCGTCCAATCCGCTGATGCGGGTGGTCGACGTGGCCGACATCTGCGCCCGCGCCCACGCCGTCGGCTGCAAGGCGGCGGTCGACAACACCTTCCTGTCGCCGGCGCTGCAGCAGCCGCTCGCCCTCGGCGCCGATTTCGTGATCCATTCGACGACCAAATACATCAACGGCCATTCCGACGTGGTCGGCGGCTGCGTCGTGGCGAAGGACCCGGCCGATCTGGAGCAACTGACCTGGTGGGCCAACTGCCTCGGCGTCACCGGCTCGCCGTTCGACGCCTGGCTGACCCTGCGCGGGGTCCGCACCCTGTTCGCCCGCATCGAACGCCAGCAGGCCACCGCCGGCCGGATCGCCGAATGGCTGGACGCCCATCCGGCGGTGACGGCGGTCCACTATCCCGGACTGAAGAGCCATCCCGGTCACGCCATCGCGGCGCGTCAGCAGGCCGGCTTCGGCGCCATGCTCAGCTTCGAACTGGCCGACATCGCCTCGGTGCGGGCGCTGGTCGACGGGCTCAACGTCTTCACCCTGGCCGAGTCGCTGGGCGGGGTGGAGAGCCTGATCGCCCATCCGGCCCTGATGACCCACGCCGCCATGACGCCGGAAGCGCGGGTCACGGCCGGCATCACCGACGGCCTGCTGCGCCTGTCGATCGGCCTGGAGCATCCCGAAGACCTGCTGGCCGACCTGTCGGCGGCGCTGGCCGCCGTGCCGGTTCCGCTCGCCGCCGAAGCCGCCTGAGGGACGCCGTCATGACCGCCCTCCCCCTCGCCCGCCTCGATCCGGTCCCGGCCGCCGCGCCGCCGGCCGAGCCCGTCGCCCTGCTGCAACTGTCCGCCGGAACCGCCGACGCCGCCTCGGCCGTCTATCGCGAGGTGCGGCGCGGCCGGCGGGTGGTGGCCATTGTCGCCGGCGGGGCCGGGGCGGTCTCGGATCTGAGCCGGGCGCTGGACGCGATCGGCGTGGCGACGGTGACGCCCGCCGCCGGCGAAGCCCTGCTGCACGACGGCGTCACCCTCGCCCCCGGACCGGACGCGGCGCCGCCCGGACCCGTGACCGCGCCGGCCGCACGGCTGCGCGTGGCGCTGGCCGGATGCGGCGTGGTCGGCGGCGGCCTGCTGCCGCGGCTGCTGGCCGACCCCCGGTTCGAGGTCGTCGGGGTGCTGGTCCGCGACCCGGGGAAGGGCCGCGACGTGGCCGTGCCGGAGGCTCTGCTGCTCTCCGACCCGGCGGCCCTGCTGGCGCGCGAGCCGGATGTGCTGGTCGAGGCGATCTCGGAGGCCTCGACCGGACTGGCGCTGATCCGCGCCGCCCTCGGCCGCGGCGTCCATGTGGTCAGCGCCAACAAACAGGCGGTCGGCGGCGACCTGCCGGCCCTGACAGCCCTGGCCGACAGCGGCGGGGCGCGGCTGCTCTATTCCGCCAGCGTCGGCGGCGGGGCGCCGCTGATCGAGACGGTGCGCCGGGCCCGGGCCCATGCGCCGGTCGTGCGGATCGAGGCGGTGCTGAACGGCACCTGCAACTTCATCCTCAACCGGCTGGCGGAAGGCGGCGCGTTCGAAGCCGCCCTGACGGCGGCGGGCGCGGCGGGCTTCGCCGAGGCCGATCCGTCGGCCGACCTGACCGGGCTGGACGCCGCCGCCAAACTGGCCATCCTCGCGCATGAGGCGGGCGACTGGCGGCTGGCGCCAGCGAGCGTGGCGCAGGAAACGCTGTCGGCGACAACGGCCCTGCCGGCCGGCCGCGTGCGGCAGATCGCGCGGCTGGACCTGGCGGCGCGCCGGGCTTCGGTGACCTTCGAGGCGATGGACGCGGACCCGCTGTTCGCGGAGTTGGCCGACGAGGGCAACGCCGTGCGGGTGACCACCGCCGACGGCCGGGTGTTCACCGCGACCGGCCGCGGGGCCGGGCGGACGCCGACCGCCGAGAGCGTCTGGGCCGACCTGACGGATCTGCTGACGGTGCGTTGAACGGCGACAAAAAAGCGCCGCCGGATCGGATCCGGCGGCGCGAGATGGCTTCGATCAGGAGCAATCAGAAGCGGTAACGGAAACCGGCGAAGAGCTGCCGGCCGGTGTGATGATGCACCGAGACCAGATTGTAGTTTCCGACGTACTGGGTCGGGACCTCGTCCGTCAGGTTGATGCCTTCCAGGGTCAGCGTCAGTTCCTCGGTGACATTGTAGGAGGCCGAGGCGTCGACGTTGAACGTGTCGACCACTCCCTCGATGGCGTTGCCGTTTCGGCCCGGAACCTGGGTCAGATAGCCGTCGCGGTAGGTGCCCGAGACCCGGGCGCTGAACCGGTCGTCCTCATAGTACAGGGTGCCGTTGTAGGCGCGCTTCGACAGGTTGGTCAGGGTGTTGGTGGTGCCGTTCGGATATTCGATCTCCGAGTCGACATAGGTGTAGTTGGCCAGAACGCCGAAGTTGCGGAACACGCCCGGCAGGAAGGTCAGCGGCTGCTGATAGCTGATTTCGAAGCCATCGAGCTCGCCGCCCTCGGTGTTGACCGGCTGGTTGAACACCCAGTCCGCTCCCGGGGAACAACCGGCCGTGGCGCCGCACGCCGCCGTGGCGACGCTGTCGGGCAGGCCGAGGGCGTTGCCGGTGAACGGCGCCGTCACCGTGTCGTTGGCGACAAAGCTGTTGATGTCCTTCTTGAACAGGGCCAGCGACAGGATCGATTCCGGCGCGAAATACCATTCGAAGGCGACGTCGTAGGTGGTCGCCCGCGTCGGCTCCAGCAGGGGGTTGCCCGAGTTGACCGTCCGGTTGTTGCCGGACACCGACACCGTGCCGCCCGGCGTCAGCGACCCCAGACCCGGCCGCGTCATCACCTTGGCGGCGCCGAGGCGGACAAGGAAATCCTCCATCGGTTCGAACACGATGTTCATCGAGGGCAGCAGGTCGTCGTAGCTGCGGTTGGCCTCGGTGAACACGGGCGCGCCGGCGGCCAGGGTGTAGCCGGTCGAATACTGGTCGGTCTCAATATAGCGCAGGCCGACATTGCCGCGGACGGGCATGGCGCCCATCGCGGTGTCGAAATCGACCTGGACGAAGCCTCCCTGACTGTCTTCCTCGACCGAGCGATTGTTGCCGCGCGAGGGGATGAAGCTCATCGGGAAGCCGCCGAAGTCGAACAGGGCGTCCGCGGCGTGATAGTCCGGGATCAGCCAGGACAGGGTCGAACCGGACGGGATGTCCCACGGGTCCGCCAGGCCGACGATACGGCTGTAGTTGGAGACCGGGGTCCCGGCGACGCCGGCCGGAAGACACCCTTCAGCATTGCCGGTCGGCGCGAGGCCGCACGAGACGGGGTCGCGACGCAGTTCCGTGGTTTCGAAGGTATAGCTCTTGAGGAACAGACCGGCGCTCAGGGTGAGGACGGGATTGATGTCCCATTCCGCGCTGGCCTGGGCGGTTTCATAGGTGTTGTCGGCCGTCTGGGGACGCAGCCGGATTTGGCTGAGGGTCCAGTTCGCCGGATCGTTGACGTCGAAACCATAGCTGATCATCGGCAGGTTGGCGTTTTCGCGGTAGTCGTAGCTGTAGCCGTCCGAGCCCGCGTGATCGAACAGCAGGGTGGTCTGGATCGGATTGTCGTGTTCCGACGTCGAGGAGCCGAGGAAGCCGGTGACGCGGAAGGTGTCGGAAAACGCGTGCGACACGTTCAGGGTCAGCTGGGTGAACTCGGTCGTCAGCTCGTCGAAACGGGACTCCGAGCGCACGTCGACATTGTCGAACACCCCATAGACCATGGTCCCGTTGCTATCGACTTCCGAGTCGACGACCACGATGCCGGCCCGACCGCCTGCGCCGCCGGCGCTGAAGTCGGGGGCCTGCAGGAAATGCTCGAACCGGGTGGCGCTGAAGTCGGCGTAGAGCAGGTCGAGGCTGACCTCGGTCCGATCGGTCGGGCGCCATTGCAACGAGCCGGTGACGCCCAGCCGGTCCTGGTCGTGCTCAAGGATGCCGTAGCGCGGCAGGCGGGGCGTGAAGGCGTTGACCGCCCCGGCGCCGCTGCCGACGTTGCCGCCTTGCCAGCGCACCGTGCTGTGACCCTCCTCGAGCGCCTCCCGGCTCGAGAAGGCGACCGAGAGCAGGGCTCCGAACTTGCCGTCGCCCCAGGTGTTGGAAATCAGCATGGCCGCGCGCGGGTCGGCGTTCTGGGCCAGGTCGTTCCAGCCGAGCTGTCCCGAGACGGCGAGGGTGAAGCCCGGGTAGTCGAACGGGCGGGCCGCCTGCAGATCCACCGTGGCGCCGAGCGAGCCCTCTTCGGTGTCGGCCGAGGCCGTCTTGCGCACGGTGATGCTGTTGAACAGGTCCGAGGCGAAGACATTGAAGTCGAAACCGCGGCCGCGATTGGTGCCGCCGGAGCTGTCGGTGCCGCCGGTGGTGCCGAGGGCCTCCATGCCGTTGATGCGGATGCGGGTGAAGTCCGGACCGAGACCACGCACGGAGATGTTGCGGCCTTCGCCGGCGTCACGGGTGATGGTCACGCCGGGCACCCGCTGGATCGCCTCGGCGAGGTTCTGGTCGGGGAAGTCGGCGATGTCTTCCGCCATGATGACGTCGACCGCGCCCGCCTCGTTGCGCTTGACGTTCAGAGCCTGGGCCAGACTGCCGCGGAAGCCGGTGACAATGACTTCCTCGACCTCGGTCGTGGCTTCCGGCGTCTGTGGCGCGGTCTGGGCCATAGCGACCCCGACTCCCAGCGACAGGGTGACCGCCAGGCCTGAAGCCCCGGCGAACAAAGTACGACGCAGGGCGCACGGCCCCGACTGAATGGCTTGCATCATATGCCTCCTCCCAATGGGCATAAGGACGCCGGGGTGACCCCGGTCTATCGATTATTGCGGTCCGGCATCGTTGGCCTTCCCGTTTGACACCGGTGTCATCACTGCGTGGACCGCGTTCTGACACCGGTAGCAATTGGGAGCCTAACCCGACGATCCGCGTTTTCGCAAGACTGTGCGGTGACAAAGTCGCAAACGGCGCAGCGGTCCTGTTGATACCCGTGTTGTCGGAACCACACCCTCCGTCGCCGGAGAAATCGCGCCGAGCGACTCTAGCCGGGGTTCTGATGCCGGCGGCGCGCGACGCTGATCCATTGATCGGCCATGCCGAGCAGGCCCTCACGGCGCACCGCATCCGGTTCGGGCACCGCCTCGGCGATTAGCTCACTGACCTTCTGGCGGCATTGTTGGGCGGTGCGGAGCGGCGGCATAGCAGGTTCACGACAAAGGTCCCGAAGCAACCATCCGTACCTGCGTCTGTTCCATATGGCTCCGGTTTGCCGCGTTCCTATCGCGCGAGCCAGCCGCCATCGACGGCCAGCACCGTGCCATGGACATAGCTGGCCGCATCCGACGACAGGAAGACCGCCGCGCCCGCCAGATCGGACGGCTGGCCCCAGTGTCCGGCGGGAATGCGGGCGAGGATGTCGCGGTTGCGGGTCTCGTCGGCGCGCAGGGCCTCGGTGTTGTTGGTGGCGAAATAGCCGGGGGCGATGCCGTTGACGTTGATGCCCTTGGCCGCCCATTCGCAGGCCAGCAGCTTCGTCAGACCGGCGAGCCCGCTCTTGGACGCGGTGTAGGACGGCACCCGGATGCCGCCCTGGAAGGACAGCATCGAGCAGATGTTGATGATCTTGCCGCCGCGGCCGGCGGCGACCCAGGTCCGGGCCACGGCCTGGCTGAGGAAGAAGGCGGTCTTCAGATTGGTGTCCATCACCGCGTCCCAGTCCTCCTCGGTGAAGTCGAGACTGTCGGCGCGGCGGATGATGCCGGCGTTGTTGACGAGGATGTCGACCGGCCCGGCCTGGGCGACCACATCGGCGATCGGGGCGATGGAGCCGAGGTCGGCGGAGACGGCCTTGAAGGTGCGGCCAAGGCCCGTGACCATGGCCTCGGTTTCAGTCGGCGCCGAACGCCCGACGGCGACGATGTCGGCTCCCGCTCCGGCCAGGCCGACGGCGATGGCCTGGCCGAGGCCGGTGTTGGCGCCGGTGACGAGGGCTGTGCGGCCGGTGAGGTCGAACGGGTTCATTTCAACGGGCCTCGCTGCTGGCTGACGATGGGCGGTCAGGAGGGTGTCGCACGAACGCGCCCCTGCCGACACGCCTGCCCCGCCCCGCTTGTATGGCGCGGATTGAACGCCTAGGTAACCGGTGTCATAAACGGATGCAAATGATGGGATCATGGCGCGGCCCTATGCAGCCGACCGCCCATCCGGAGGGTTGAACCTCCAACTGTCCGCCATCACGACCTGAGGAAGCCCATGAAAATCGCGCTCATCACCGAGAACAGCCAGGCCGCCAAGAATGCGGTGATCCACACCGCCCTGACCTCGGTCGCCGAGCCGCTGGGCCACCAGGTGTTCAACTACGGCATGTACACGGCCGAGGATAAGGCCTCGCTGACCTATGTCATGAACGGCCTGCTGGCCGGCATCCTGCTCAACTCGCGGGCGGCCGACTTCGTGGTCACCGGTTGCGGCACCGGGACGGGCTCGATGCTCGCCTGCAACGCCATGCCGGGCGTCTTCTGCGGTCTGGTGATCGACCCGACGGACGCCTTCCTGTTCGCCCAGATCAACGACGGCAACGCCATCGCCATGCCCTATGCCAAAGGCTTCGGCTGGGCCGCCGAACTGAACTTGCAGGACGTCTATCGCAAGCTGTTCGAGGGCGAGCGGGGTCTGGGCTATCCCAAGGAGCGGGCCGAGATCATGGCGAAGAACCGCGGCGTCCTGAAGGCTCTCAAGGCCGTGACCTGCAAGGACATGATCACGGTTCTGAAGTCGGTCGACCAGGACCTGCTGAAGGCGGCGATCGCCGGCGAGCGGTTCCAGGAGTATTTCTTCGCCAACGCCGAGGACGCGGAAATCCGCGACTACATCCAGAGCCTCACCCAGGGCTGAAGCCCAGGCCCGGCCCGGTCCGGAGTTCCCGGGCCGGGCAGTCGGAACAGGTCCTAGGGTCGGGCCGCCGGAGCCGCCACGGCAGAGGTCCGCGGCGCGATGCGCCAGATGGTGTTGGACAGGTCGTCCGCGACCAGCAGGATGCGGCGACCCTGGTCGAAGACGACGCCGACCGGACGACCGCGGGCTTCGCCGTCTTCGGTCAGGAAGCCGGTGGCGAAATCCACCATCTCGCCATTGGGCTGGCCGCCGGCGAAGGGCACGAACGAGACCTTGTATCCGGACAGGTCGCTGCGGTTCCAGCTGCCGTGCTGACCCACAAAGGCGCCCTGCGAGAAGCCCCCGCCGAAGCCGCCGCCGGTCGCGAACGACAGGCCCAGCGCGGCCACGTGCGAGCCCAGGCCGTAGTCGGGCTCGATCGCGGTAGCCACCAGATCGGGCCGTTGCGGGCTGACCCGCGGATCGACGTTCTTGCCCCAATAGCTGTAGGGCCAGCCGTAGAAGGCGCCCTCGCGCACCGAGGTCAGATAGTCGGGCACCGCCTGCGGGCCGATCTCGTCGCGCTCGTTGACCACGGCCCACAGGGCGCTGGTCTGCGGCTCGATGGCCAGGGCGGTCGGATTGCGAATGCCGCGGGCGACGGTGCGGCGCGCGCCGGTCTGGCGATCGATGGCCCAGACCACCGCCCGCTCCTCTTCCACCGCCATGCCGCGCTCGCCGACATTGCTGTTCGAGCCGATGCCGACATAGAGGGTCTGGCCGTCGGCGCTGGCGGTCATCGCCTTGGTCCAGTGGTGGTTGATCCGCTCCGGGAGCTTGGTGACCTCTTCCGGCGCGGCGGTGATGCGGGTCTGACCCGGCTGGTAGGGGAAACGAACGACGGCGCCCTGGTTGGCGACGTAGATGTAGCCGTCGACGAAGGCGAGGCCGTAGGGCGCGTCCAGATTGTCGATGAACACCGTGCGCACCTCGGCGCGACCGTCCTGGTCGGCGTCGCGCAGCAGGGTGATGCGGTTGCCGCTGTCGACCTGGGTGTTGCCCTGCTTCTTGATGAAGCCGGCGATCACGTCCTTGGGACGCAGCGCCGGGGCGTGTCCTCCCCGGCCTTCGGCGACGAGGATGTCGCCGTTGGGCAGGACCAGCATCTGGCGGGGAATCTGCAGGTCAGTGGCCAGGGCGGTGGCGGTGAAGCCGTCCGGCACGGTCGGGACCTCGTCGCCCCAGCCGATGGGCTCGGCGATCTTCATCGACGGTATCAGGGTCTCGCGGATGTCCGGAATGTCCGGCGAGGGTCCGGTCTGGTTCAGGTTCGGGTCAGAGCGGCCGCAGCCGGCGACCAAGGCGGCGAGGGCGACGGCGCCCATCCATGAAACGCGGCTCATGGCGCGACCTCCCGCCCGCGGTTGGAAAAGGCGATCACACCGGCCGCGAGCGCCAGCAGAGTGCACAGAATGGACAGGATCAGGCCGAACGCCTCCACCGAGCTCCAGCCGTCCTGGCTGTGCTTGAAGGCGTTGATCAGGCCGAGAATCCACATGACGGCGAGGACGCCGGCGTAGATCAGGCGGGGCTGGCGCTCCGTCCCGCGCCAGCCGAGCACCAGGGAGATCAGCGACCAGGCCAGAACCAGTCCGCCGAACACCAAGGCGCCGGCGATCAGCCAGGATGAAAAATTCGTCCACTGGATCTCGGAAGTCCGCAGATAGGCGATGTCCGAGATCAGGCCGCTGGCGAACAGGGCGATCGGAAAACTCAGCAGGATCGCATGAAGCGGATGCGGCGCACCCGTGGTCAAATATCGCCTGTACGGCATCGTATAGCCTCCCTGTCCGTGATCTCAGCCACAGGGCCAATCCATTGCCACCGGATTGGTTTCAATTGGGACCGCGGCCAATCGCGCTGCGGACGCGGCGGCTATTCCGGCGGCGCCGTCGAATCGCGCACCACGAGGGAGGGGTCGACCGTCGGCTGCACAAGGGTCGCCGGGTCGAGGCCGCGCAGTCCCGCAGTCAGCTTCTCGGCCGCCATCCGGCCCATGTCGCGGATCGGCAGGCGGACGGTGGTCAAATTGGGCCAGACGCGCGAGGCCATCGGCAGGTCGTCGAAGCCGACGATCGACAGGTCGCGCGGCACATCGAGGCCGGCGTCGCGCGCGGCCTTCATGACGCCGATGGCCATCTCGTCATTGCCGGCGAAGATGGCGGTGGGAGGATTGGCCATGGCCAGAAGGCTCTGCGCCGCCTCGACCCCGGACTCGAAGGTGTAGGCGCCCTTGCGCACACAGTCGTCGTCGAGGGTCAGGCCGTGTTCGGCCAGGCCCTCGCGGAACCCCTGCCCCCGCTCGTACGATGAGCGGAAGGTGTCGGGTCCGGAGATGAAGGCGACCCGGCGATGGCCCAGCTCGGCCAGATGCCGCGCCGCCTGGGCCGCGCCGCGGCTGTCGTGTGTGACGACCATACAGGCGGGCTCGTCCAGCGACACCGAGGCGATCCGCACATAGGGGCAATCCGCCTCCTTCAGGATGGCCACCACCCGGTCGTCCTCCGACACCGACGGCGGCATGACGACGCCGAACAGCTTCTGCCGCACGATGAAGCCGCGCACGTCGCTGAGAAAGCTGTCCGAGGCCCGGTTGCACGGGTGGACGACCAGCTCGAGGCCCGAACCGCGCACGGCGTCCAGCACGCCCTGCTGCATGTTGACGACGTAGTTGGGGCTGGGGTTGTCGTAGATCATCCCGACGAGGAACGACCGCCGGAAGGCCAGTCCCCGCGCCTGCGGATCGGGGCTGAAGCCGTGTTCGGCGATCACCGCCTCGACCCGCTTGCGTGTCTCCTCCTTGACGAAGGGGGAGTTGTTGATGACCCGGGAGACGGTCTTCTTCGACACCTCGGCGAGGCGGGCGATGTCGTTGATGGTCGCGGGCTTGCCGCCGGTCCGTCTGGGCTCGTTCACGCGCGATCTCTCTGTCGAACGCTGTCTTAGACGGAACCGGCGGGGCTGTCAGCGGCGATCAGGTGCCGCGTCGCGTCGCCGGGCGGTCCAGCACGTCGTCGCGCAGCGGCGTCATGAAACGCAGGTCCCAGTCGTCGGGATTGAACGGCTTGCGGGTCGCCTCGACGACGGCCGGATAGCCGCCAACCTCGCGCTCGTGGTCGATGATCTCGCCGCGCCCCTCGGCCACCTCGGCGATCAGCAGGACGTCGCGCATGTCGCGGTCCCATGGCCGGGCGCCGACATTGGCCAGCAAGGCGACCTGCAACTGTTCCGCGGGCATCGGCTCCAGCCCCTCCCACCAGACCGGCGGGCGGCGCATCTCGATGATTCGCGCCGGGCCGGTGGTGTAGCGGCCGAACATGCGCAGCGGCTCGCCGACCTGGTCGACGGCGATATTGTCGTGGCCGTAGTATTCCACGTCGCCGGCCCCGCCGATCATCATGAAGGCCAGATGGTCGGTCGGCGTCGACGGACCGGCGCGCAGGACGTTGCCGACCACCGACATCTTGCCGACCTCGAACGGCACGTCGCCCCACTCTTCCGGGGCGAGGTTGTAGTGGATGGCGCGCGGACCCGGATTGTAGATCAGGTTGTTGGCGATGATGCCGTGGACCCCGCCCTTGAACAGCGGGCTGCGCTCATAGTTGTGGGCGTACAGATTGCCGACGATCAGCAGGCCGGTGACATTGTCGTGGATCAGCGAGCCCTTGGAATGCTCGCCCTTGGAATGGGTGGAATAGGCCAGGCTCTCGCCGTTCAGATTGTTGGAGAAGGTGACGTTGTGGCTGGTGCCGCGGCGCCATTCCTCCGGCGTCTCGCCCGTGAAGCGCGGGCCTGAGGCGGACAGGTTCTCGTCGGTGCCCCAGGTCAGGCTGCAGTGGTCGATGATGACATTGTGGGCGCCGACGGTGGCGATGCCGTCCTCGTCCCAGCCGCTCATCCATTCGCCGCCGGCCGAGCCGGGGCGGATGCGGATGTGCTGGACGATGACGTCGTGGGCGGTGATGTCGATGCCGCCCTTGATCAGGGTGATGCCCGGCGACGGCGCGGTCTGGCCGGCGATGGTGATGAAGGGGTTGCGCAGCCGCAGGGTCTGCTTGCCCAGGTCGATGACGCCGCCGACCTCGAACACCACGATGCGCGGGCCATCGGCTTCGATCGCAGCGCGCAGGGAGCCGGGCCCCTCGCTGTCCAGATTGGTCACGCGGATAATCTGTCCGCCGCGCCCGCCGGGGGTCTGCGAGGCCCAGCCAAGGGCGCCCGGGAAGGCCGGCAGGGCCGCCTCGGTCGCGGCTGGAGCGGCGGTCTGGGCCACCGCAGCGGTCGGCGCTGTCAGGGGCAGTACGAGGGCGGCCGCGACGGCCGCGATACGGGCGAGGGTCATGTTTCCATCCTGTCACAGGGTCGCCTGTGGCCGCGACCTTCATCATGAGCGCCGTCGCGAGGACGTCGCCGGATTCAAATTGACACCGGTTTCCTTCCTGCGCAATGTCTGCCGTAACAGGGAGGCGGCGTGAGCCACGCACACGATAATTCAAGCGGTTCGCCGATTGCGCGGGCCTTTGTGGAGGCGCGGCGCGCCAGCCGGGCGCTGTCGCCGTATCCGGGCGCGCAGCCCGAATCGCTCGACGCCGCCTACCAGATTCAGGACGAGGCCATCGCCGCCTGGCCCGACCGCATCGCCGGCTGGAAGCTGGGCCGGATCAACCCGCCGCACGACGCCCGCTTCGGCGCCGGACGGCTGGCCGGACCGATCTTCTCGCATGCCGTCTGGACCGCCGGGGCGGAGCCGACGCGGTTCGATGTGATCGACGGCGGCTTCGCCGCGGTCGAGGCCGAATATGTGCTGGAACTGGGCGAGCCCGCGCCGGACCGCGACGACTGGACCGCCGCGACCGTCGCGCCGCTGGTCGCCCGCGTCTTCACCGGCGTCGAGATCGCCGGCAGCCCCTTCGCCGGCATCAACGACCACGGACCGGCGGTGACCGCCTCCGACTTCGGCAACAACGCCGGCCTGATCCTCGGGGCCGAGGTCGCGGACTGGCGGACGCGTCTCGCCGACCTGACCTGCACCATGACCATCGACGGCGCCGTGATCGGCAAGGGCGGCGCCGCCTCGATCCCCGACGGTCCGCTCGATTCCCTCGCCTTCCTGCTCAACCTGCTGCACCGCCGCGGCCGGCGGCTGGAGGCGGGCCAGTTGATCTCGACCGGCGCCGCCACCGGCGTCCACGCCATCCGCGCCGGACAGTCGGCGATCGCCGACTTCGGCCCCGACGGCCGCATCGAATGCCGGGCGGTTCCTGCCCAGGGAGAGACGCCGTGACCGTGACGCGCAGATCGCTCGGCCTCGCCGGACTCGCCGGGCTGGGCCTCGCCGCCTGCGCCCCGCGCCCGACGACCGGCGGCCGCACCGTCTTCGACGCGGTGGACGTTCACCCCGGCGACTTCCCCACCGTCACCGCCGTCAAATGGATGGGCGAGGAACTGGGTCGCCTGACCGACGGCCGGCTGGGCGTCCGTCAGTTCCCGTCCGGCCAGCTGGGCTCGGAGGACGACTCCATCGGCCTGGCCCGCCACGGCGCCATCGACATGTGCCGCGTCGCCGTCGCGGCGCTGAACAACGCCTTCCCGGAAACCCAGCTGCTGGCCCTGCCCTATGTCTATCGCGACATCGCGCATGTCCGCGCGGTGGTGGACGGCGAGATCGGCACCGAGCTGCTGAACGTGTTCGAGAACCGCGGACTGGTCGGCCTCGCCTATTACGACGCCGCGCCGCGCTGCCTGTACAATGTCCGTCATCCGGTCGCCGAGCCCGGCCAGCTGCGCGGCCTGAAGATGCGCGCGCCGCAGTCGGATATCTTCCTCGACACCCTGCGCGCCATGGGCGCCAATCCGACGCCGCTGTCGTTCGGCGCGGTGTTCTCGTCCCTGCAGACCCATTTGATCGACGGCGCCGAGAACAACTGGACGGCCTACCAGTCCAGCCGCCAGTACGAAGTGGCGCAGTTCTGGAGCCAGACCGAACACTCGTTCTCGCCCGACGCCCTGCTGATGTCGAAGGCCAGCTTCGACGCCCTGACGCCGTCGGACCGGGAGCTGGTGCGCGACGTGGCCCGTCGTTCGGTGCAGGTCATGCGGAGCGAGTGGGACCGTCGCGAATCCGAAGCTCAAATCGCGGTCGTCGCCGCCGGCGTGCAGATCGCCGAGGTCGACAAGGCCGCCTTCGCCGCCGCGACCCGACCGGTGCTGGACAGATATCTATCCGAGCCGCGCCTGCGCGCGCTCCACGAACGTATCGCAGCGGTCGCCTGAACGACCGCGCACAACTCGGCGCTCAGGGAGGGCCCGAATGTCTGAATCCCGACGCGGACCCGTCCGCGCCCTCGATGGTCTGGCGAGCCTCGCCCTTGGTCTGGCGGGGGTCGCCCTCGTGGCCATGGCGCTGGTCCAGGCGTGGCAGGTCTTCGCCCGCTATGTGCTGAACGACAGCCCCGGCTGGACCGAGCCCCTGGCCCTGTTGCTGATGAGCTTCGCCGTCATGTTCGGCGCCGCCGTGGCCGTGCGCCGCGAGACCCATTTCGCCTTCCAGACCTTCCGCGACGCCGCCCCGGCCCGGGCCCGCTGGGTGCTGAAGTCAGTCTCACGCCTGATCGCCGCCGCCTCGGGCGCAGGGCTGATGGTGCTGGGCGGGACGCTGATGATCGACGAGTGGCCGGTGGCCATGGCCGGCGCGCCCCTGCCGTCGGGGCTGAAGTTCGCCGGCCTGTGCATCGGCGGGGCCCTGATCCTGCTGTTCTCGATCGAACGCCTGCTGACCGGCGACTATCTCGCGCCCGATGCGCCCACCGAGGCGGAGGACTGAGCATGGAATATCTCATCCTCTTCGGCCTGCTGGCCATCCTGCTGGCCATCGGCGTGCCGGTCGCCTTCTCCCTTCTGGCCGCCACCCTGGCGACGGTGCTGTACCTGGCCCTGCCGCCGATCGTGGTGTTCCAGCAGATGGGGTCCGACATCACCTCGGTGGCCCTGCTGGCCATTCCCCTGTTCATCTTCACCGGCGAGCTGATGATGAAGGGCGGCCTGTCCGACCGGATGATCGCCCTCGCCTCCTCCATGGTCGGCCATGTGCGTGGCGGCCTCGGCCAGGTCACGGTGGTCGGATCGACCCTGTTCGGCGGCGTCTCAGGCAGCGCCATCGCCGACGTCTCGGCCATCGGCGGCACCATGATCCCGCAGATGCAGAAGCGCGGCTATGACGCCGACTACGCCGTCAATGTCACCATCTCGGCGGCGCTGGTGGCCCTGCTGGTGCCGCCGTCGCACAATATGATCCTGTACTCGGCGGCCGCCGGCGGCGGGGTGTCGATCTCGGACCTGTTCGCGGCCGGCATCATCCCGGCCATGTTGCTGGCGGCGGTGCTGATGGTCACCTCCTATGTCGTCGCCCGCCGGCGCGGCTATGCGGCTGAGGCCTTCCCCGGCTTCCGCGCCATCCTGACCCGGCTGGTCGCCGCCATCCCCGGCCTGCTGCTGGTCGGAATCATCTTCACCGGCATCCGGCTGGGCGTCTTCACCGCCGTCGAGAGCGCCTCGATCGCCGTCGTCTACGCCACGGTCGTCACCGGCCTGGTCTATCGCCACATGAGCTGGGCCGCCTTCAAGGAAGCCTGCCTCGGGGCCGCGCGGACTTCGGGCATGGTGCTGTTCATCATCGGCTGCGCCGGGGCCTTCGGCTGGCTGATGGCCTATATGCAGGTGCCGGTCATGATGGTCGATCTGCTGCAGACCCTGACCGACAATCCCATCCTGATCCTGCTGCTGATCAACGTCATCCTGCTGGTCCTCGGCACCTTCATGGACATGGCCCCGCTGATCATCATCTGCACGCCGATCTTCCTGCCGGTGGCCAAGGCCTTCGACGTCGACCCGGTCCAGTTCGGCGTCATCCTGCTGCTCAACTGCGGCATCGGCCTGATCACCCCGCCGGTCGGATCGGTGCTGTTCGTCGGCAGCGCCATCGCCGGCATACCGATGACGCGCTCGCTGAAGACCATCTGGCCGTTCTGGCTGTCTTGCGCCGGCGTGCTGATGCTGGTCACCTTCATCCCGGCGCTTTCGCTGTGGCTGCCCTCGCTGATGAAATGACCGACCGACTGGCGCCGCGCGGCGCCGAAGACTGCCGCTGGGACTGCGTCGCCCTGGGCGAAGTCATGCTCCGCCTCGACCCGGGCGAGGGCCGTATCCGCACCGCCCGGTCCTTCCAGGTCTGGGAGGGCGGCGGCGAGTACAATGTCGCCCGCGGCCTGCGCAAGACCTTCGGCCTGCGTACCGCGGTGGTCACCGCCCTGCCGCGCAACGAGATGGGCGCCTTGGCCGAGGACCTGATCCTTCAGGGCGGCGTCGACACGTCCCACATCCTGTGGCGTGAGGCCGACGGCGTCGGCCGCAACACCCGCATGGGTCTGAACTTCACCGAGCGCGGCTTCGGCGTGCGTGGGGCGCTGGGCGCCTCTGACCGGGCCAATTCCGCGGCCTCGCAGATGCGGCCCGACGAGGTCGACTGGGACGCCCTGTTCGCCAGGCCCGAGGAGGGGGGCGAAGGCGTCCGCTGGCTGCACACCGGCGGCATCTTCGCGGCCCTGTCGGAAAGCACGGCCGAGACCACGCTCGCCGCCGTCCGCGCCGCCAAACGGCACGGCGTGGTGGTCAGCTACGACCTTAATTACCGCGCCAGCCTGTGGTCCAGCCACCCGGACCCGGACGCCGCCCGGCGCGTCAATCGCGAGATCGCCGGCCTCGTCGACGTGCTGGTCGGCGACGAATACGCCTGGGCCTCCTGCCTCGGCGTCGAAACGGACAAGGCCCGCGCCGACCCGTGCGACAGCCGCCCGTTCGACCGGCTGGTCCAGCGCCTCGCCGGCGACTTCCCCGATGTGAAGATCTTCGCCGCCACCCTGCGCGATCCGGTCTCCGCCTCGGTCAACCGCTGGGGCGCGGTGCTGTGGGCTGGGGGCCAACGGTACGAAGCGCCGGCACGCGAGATCGCCGTTCTGGACCGCGTCGGCGGCGGCGACGGCTTCGTCTCGGGGCTCGCCTGGGCCGTTCTGGCCGGGCTGGGCCCGCAGGCGGCGGTCGACTACGGGACCGCCCACGGGGCTTTGGCGATGACCACGCCCGGCGACAACGCCATGACCTCGCTGGCCGAGGTCGAGGCGCGGGTCAGGGGCGGCGGGGCGGCCGCGGTTCGGTGAGGACCGACGTCAGCGCGACCCGGCGGCCATGGAACCAGCGAAATCCCGGAGGCCGTTGCGGCCGGACCGGAAGCAGACGTCAGGCGATGTCGTTACGCAAAGGATGCGCGCGCAGGTGCCATCGCCAGGCGGATTCAACGATCGACTGCAGGGAGGATCGCGTCGGCTGGAAACCAAGCCGCGCCTCGGCCAGGCCCGGATCAGCGACGAGTTGGACCGGGTCGCCTTGTCGACGACCGCCGGTCGGCGCGGCCATTGACCGACCGGTTACGCGCCCGATCTCGGTCAGCACCTCGCCCACGGAATAGCCGCGGCCCGCCCCCAGATTGAAGACGCCCCCGTCCGCGCCGCTCAGCAGGGCCGTCACCGCCCGCACATGAGCGTCGGCGAGGTCGCTGACATGGATATAGTCCCTGATGGCGGTGCCATCCGCCGTCGGGAAATCGGAGCCGAAGACCTGAAAGTCATGGACATAGCCCTGCAAGGCCATGAGCGCTCGCGGAATAAGATGGGTTTCGACTTCGCGAAACTCGCCGATCTCGGTCTCGGGATCCGCACCGGAAGCATTGAAGTAGCGCAAGGCGATGGCCTTCAAGCCATAGGCGGCCGCGTGGTCCCGCAGAATATCCTCGCACATGAGTTTTGACCGCCCATAGGCGTTCATCGGGCGGGTCGGATCGGTTTCTGCGATCGGCACTCGCTCAGGCTCGCCATAGACGGCCGCCGTGCTGGAGAAGACGATGGTGTTGCAGACGGCGCGCGACATCCCCTCCAGCAGCCCCATCAGCCCGCCGACGTTGGTCCGGTAGTAGATGGCCGGGTCGCTGACCGACTCCCCGACGGACGACAGGGCCGCGAAATGGATCACGGCGCAGACATCATGGGCGAGGAGCGCGGCCTCCACCTGCGATGGATCACGCGTATCCCCCCGGACAAGCGGACCCCATTTGACGAACTCCGGCGAGCCGAGACTCAGGTTGTCAAAGGTGACGGGCGTATAACCGGCCGTTCGCAGCGCCTTGCAGGTGTGCGAACCGATGTAGCCGGCGCCGCCGGTCACGAGAACAGCCCGGGTCATGTCGTGCGCTCCGCAGAATAACGAGCGGCGATCTAGCCGCTCCCGCCCGGGCCCGCAAACCGTTGCGTGGGCGGGTGGACAATATGCAACTGACGGGCCGGCTCGAAGCCGCCGCACGGTGGCGGTTGCCTTCGCCGGTGGCGGGTGCGATATTTGGGCTGCACTGCCGAAAGATGCTTCATGTCGAAAATCCGTGCCGTCGTCCTTGGCAGCGGCAACATCGGGGCTGACCTGATGTTGAAGCTGAAGCGTTCGGAAACCCTTGAATGTACAGCGCTGGTCGGGCGCAGTCTGTCTTCCGCAGGGCTGGCCCGGGCGGTCGAAGAGGGTGTCGCCGTCTCTCCGGACGGGATCAATTTCCTGCAGGCCAATGCCGCCGACTACGACATTGTCTTCGATGCGACGTCGGCCGGGGCGCACTACACGCATGCTCCCATCCTTGAGGGTCTCGGCAAGTTCTGCATCGACCTGACGCCGGCCCGCGTCGGCCCCCTGTGCGTCCCGGTCGTCAATCTGGACGACGGCCTGTCCGGCATGAACGTGAACATGGTCACCTGCGGCGGTCAGGCCTCGGCCCCGATCGCCTACGCCCTTGGCCAGACCCAGACGGACATCGACTACGTCGAGGTCGTGTCGAGCATCGCCTCGCGTTCCGCCGGACCCGGCACGCGCCAGAATCTCGACGAATACATTCACACAACCGAAGCGGCCCTGAAGTCGTTCTCCGGGGCGCGGCGGTCCAAGGCCATTCTCAACCTCAACCCGGCGACCCCCTGCATCAACATGCAGACCACGGTCTTCGCCAAGGTCGCCAACCCCGACATCGAGGCGCTTCAGATCGAACTGGATCGTATCGTCGCCGAGGTTCGTCGGTATGTGCCCGGATACGAGGTTCTCGTCGGCCCGAAGGTCGACAATGGCCGCATCGTCGTCATGGTGCGGGTGATCGGACTGGGCGACTACCTGCCGGCGTATGCCGGCAACCTCGACATCATCAACTGCGCGGCCATCGCCGTGGCTGAAGGCTATGCGACGCAGCGGCTTGAGACGGCGTCCGTGTCAAAGCTGCGGCTGGTTCATCAATGACCGACAACAAACACATCCTGATCAGCGATCCGTCACTCCGCGACGGCAACCACGCCGTGCAGCACCGGATCACGGCCGACCAGGTCGCCGCCTATTGCGCGCGCGCCGAGGCGGCGGGCGTGCCGATCGTGGAAGTCGGTCATGGCAACGGCGTGGGGGCCTCGTCCCTGCAACTGGGCGAAGCTGCGGCTACGGATCACGACCTCCTCAGCGCCGCGCGTTCCGCCCTCAGGACATCGCAACTCGGCATCCACGTGATCCCGGGGTTCGCCACGATCGACAAGGACCTCAAGCCGGCTCTCGACCTTGGCGTCGACGTGTTCCGCATCGCCAGCCATTGCACCGAGGCGGACGTCACCGAGCGGTTCATCAGTTTCGCGCGCAGCAACGGCAAGACCGCCTATGGCGTGCTGATGATGAGCCACATGGCGTCGCCCCAGACCCTCGTCGAAGAGGCGCTGAAGATGCAGGCCTACGGCGCCGAGACCCTGGTCATCATGGATTCCGCCGGCGCCTATCTGCCGGAAGACGTGCGGGTTCGCATATCGGCCCTGGTCGACCGGCTCAGCATTCCGGTGGGCTTCCACGCGCACAACAACCTCGGTTCGGCGATCTCCAACTCGGTCGCGGCCGTGGAGGTCGGGGCGTCGATGCTTGACGGCTGCTCGCGCGGCTTCGGCGCCGGCGCGGGCAACGCCCAGCTGGAAGTCCTGATCGCCGTTTTGCACAAGATGGGCTACGAGACCGGCATCGATCTGTACGGGGTCCTCGATCTGGCCAATTTCGCCGAGAAGGAATTGATGTCCGGCGTGCCGACGATCTCGTCGACCAGCATCGTCAGCGGCCTGTCCGGCGTGTTCTCCGGATTCCTGCGGCCGGTGCAACGCATCGCCGACGAACAGGGTCTGGATCCGCGCGACATCTTCTTCGAACTGGGCAAGCGGGGCATCGTCGCCGGTCAGGAAGACATGATCATCGAGGTCGCCCAGGCGCTGAAGGAAGCGCGGAACGCGGCTTGATGTCCAGGTCGATCAAGGCGTTGTACGCCGACTGCGAAGCATCCCTCTCCAGCATAGACGTGACGGTTCTGGACGGCCTGCGGGATAGCCAGATCGTGCTCGTGGGGGCGTCCGGGTTTATCGGAACCTGGATCACGCTACTGGTCGCCTATCTGAATGAAACCCACGGGTTCCGGACCCGGATCCGCGGCTATGCGCGGCGACCGGAACGGTGGCTGGCCGAGGTTGGCGATCTGGCGAAGCGCCATCCGGAGATATCGTTCCACAGCGCGGATGTCCGGAGCCTCGCCGGCGCGCCGACGGATGCGCACTGGATCATCAACGCGTCCGGCTCGCCCGACAGCCGCCGACATGCCAGCGAGCCGGTCGAAACCCTCGCGATCTTCGGCGAGGGCGCCGCCCGGCTGATGGAACTGGCGGAACGGTCCGTGGACCTGAAAAAATTCCTGCAGTTCAGTTCAGGCCTCGTGGGAATGGCCGGCCCGGCGGACTCGCGGCTCGACGCCTCGCAAACCTATGTCAACGCGAAACGGTTTGGCGAAGCCGTCTGCGCGGCCCATTTCACCCAGCGCCGACTGCCGGTCGTCGTCACCCGACCCTTTACCTTCATCGGCCCCTTCCAGGCTCTCGACGCCCCCTGGGCCGTGAACAATTTTCTGATGTGCGCCGCCCGCGGTCAGCCGCTCAAGGTTCTCGGCGATGGTGAGAGCCGCCGGACCTTCCTTTACGGCAGCGACGCCGCGGTCCAGGCCCTTCTGCAGATGGTGCGCGGGGAACCCGGCACGGTCCATAATCTGGCCGGACCGCAGTCCACCAGCCTCGCGGATCTGGCGCGTCGTGTCGCCGCCATGGCGCCCCGTCCGCTGGAGGTCCGGTTCAACACCGGCCGCGGCAACATCCCCTCCAATGACTTCGTTCCCGAACCGGACGAGTCCGCTGACGACTTCGGGTTCAGCCCGGCGTTCTCGCTGGAACGGGCGCTCGAGCGGACCCTGAGCTGGCACAATTCGGGCGAGGCCGTCAGCCCACGATAGGGCTGTCGGCGGGCTGGCCCTGGTCCCCGGCGGTGACGTTCAGCGCCCGATCCAACACCTCATCGGGCAGCAGTGGCGACATCACGTGCAGCGGGTTCGACCGCATGGAGCCGTCCGGCAAGCGCTGGGACGCCACGGTGGGAATGACGCTCTGGTTCGGCTGCGCCCGCACCGCGACGAGCACAGGCCCCTTGCGGGACAGGGCGTCTCGAATCTGCTCGGCCATCGAAGTCCGGTCGTCGATCGCAATGAAATCCAGTCCGAACGCGTCGGCCAGCTTGTCGAGGGGGGGCGTGGACACCCCGCTGTCGCGGCTGGCGCCGACGAAGTTTCCGGCGAAGAAGCCCTTCTGGGTGTTGCGGATCGATGCATAGCCATCGTTGTCCACGATGAAGACTTTCACATTCAGCTGGTTGTGGCTGAGCGTCTGCAGCTCGTGAACATTGGTCTGGAGAGATCCGTCGCCGGTCACGCAAACGACGGTGACGTCGGGCGCCGCGGCGGCCGCACCGATGGCTGCAGGCAGTGCGTAGCCCATTGCCCCGAGTGCGCCCGAAACGATGTAGCGCTGCCCGTCTTTCAGATGGAAGGCCTGGCCCATCACGTAGAACGCGGAGCCCGCGTCGGTGACAACCGTCGCTTCCGCCTCAAGCGCCTCGCTCAACGCGTCGGCGAACTCGTAGAAATTGATCTCCGGCGTATCCACGACATGGGGTTCGACAGCGACCGCGAACGCGTTTTTCCAGTTCAGACAGACCTCGTTCCAGCGGGTCAGATCGGTCGGCTTTCGCCCAAGCGCCAGCAAGGCCTCAAGGAAGGCTCCGACGTCGCTCGTGACCTGCAGATCGACGGTGACGTCACCCCGGCCGAGAACTGCGGGATCAATATCCACCTGGATCTTGAAGGCGTCGGGCGCATAGAATTCCTCTTCGTAGCCGATGGTCTGGGCGTGAAGACTGCTGCCGACGGACAGGATCAGGTCCGCGCTCTGGATCGCGAAATTGCCCGGGCGATCGCCCTTCGGACCGCAGTGGCCGACGAACTGGGGGTGGGCGAACGGCAGGGCGTCCTTGGCCAGTTGCGTGGCGACCACCGGTATGCCCAGCGCCTCGACGAGCGCCCGAAAAGCCGGCACGGCGCCCCCGGCCCGCACCCCGTGGCCGACCAGAAGAACCGGACGACTGGCCTGGGCCAGACGATCCGCGATCTTGTCCATCAGCGCCGGATCAGGCGGGGAAGCGTCCGCGTCGGGTTCAAAACCGTCCTGCGCGGCGGGATCGATCAATGCGCCCTGGATGTCCAGCGGGATATCCAGCAGCACGGGTCCGGGGCGCCCTGTCACAGCCAGGTGGATCGCCTTCTCCAGATGATAACGGGCCGTCGCGGGGTCATCCAGAAAATGAGCGTATTTGGTGACGCTCGCGACGATCGGGACGATGTCGACTTCAAAAGTCCCGAACTGTCGAAGCCCCTTCACCCCGGCCGAGCGTATCGTCTGCGAACGCTTGCTCTGTCCCGTCACGAAAAGGACCGGGGACGAATCCTGGAACGCCCCGACGAGGCCGGTCAGGAGATTCGTCGCGCCGGGCCCGCTGGTCGCATAGCAGACGCCAAGGGTCCCGCTCTGACGCGCGTACCCTTCTGCGGCCATGGCGCAGGCCTGTTCGTGGTGTCCGCAGATATAGTCCAGATCCGCGACGCCCAGGGCGTCGATGAGATGCATCATGCCGCCGCCGGACAGAAGGAACGCCTTGCGGACGCCGACCGCCTTCAGGTGGTCGGCGATATAGTCGGATACGCGGATCATTCAGGGCCTCTGGGGGAAATTCGAAACGCGACTGGTGACATGCCCCACGAGCTGTCGACATGCAGCAGAAATCACGTTGCTGTCCACGCCACAGACAATGAAACGGGCGCCCAGCGCAAGGGCGCGATCGATGTCGGCTGGCGATCTCGCCATGACCCCGACAGCCTTCCCGAAAGTCTTGATACGCGCCGTTGCATCTTCGACAAACGCGATGACTTTAGGATCGGTGACATTTCCATCGCAACCCAGCGCCATCGACATGTCGTATACGCCGAGATACACCAAATCAATTCCATCTATACTGCAGATGCGGTCCAAGTCGGCGTATGCTTCGGCGTTTTCGATGATGACGCCCAGCAGCGCCTCGTCGACAGGCTCTCCGGCTTCACCCTCAGGCCTCAGACCGTAACGGGAAGAGCGGGTGAACGGATTGTAGCCACGAGACCCTCGCGGTCCGTATCGCGCATACTGGACCACCCTCTCGGCGTCCGCCGCGCTCCTGACCTGCGGCACGATCAGCCCGTGACATCCCAGATCCAGGACTCGCTGGAATGTCGAGGGCGTGAGGTCCGGAAGCCGGACGATAGCCGAACACCCGCCCAGTTCACACGCCCGGACGGCGTGCTCGAGGCTCTCGAAAGACCACGGACCGTGCTCGAGATCGAGAATCTGAAAATCGAAGCCCGCTCCGGCCGCGATCTCGACCACGGTCGACGACGCCACGATCGACCAGAGGCCGGAGAGCGTTTCTCCGGCCCGGACACGTCTGGGCATATTGGGCGGCATCCTCACCTCGGCAAATCAACCACTCGGCGCAACCCGAGGAAAGACGGGATATTGGCCATAGTCCGAACTTGAAAGACATGGCAACGGTGATCACACATCTGCCCTGCCAGGCCCATGCCCGAACGTGGCGAGGGTCGGGCCGGCGCCAGAAGTGGAGAATGTCGTGCTGAGTTCGATTGTTGCGGAGGACGCCCGCCGTATTGCGGCGGCCGATCTACCCTGGGAGAGGTTTTCCGGCAAACGGGTCCTGGTGACCGGCGCTGCCGGAGCGCTGGCGACCTATATTGTCGAAGCCTTGCTGACCGTTTCGCCCCGTCTGGATCGGCCGATTTCGGTCGCCGGTCTGGTCAGAAACGAGGCCAGGGCGCGCGCTCGCTTCTCCAATCACGGCCACAATCCCGATCTGGAACTCGTTATCGGCGATGTGACGACGCCCAACCCTGACTGGCGGTACGACTACATCATTCACGCGGCAAGTAACGCGACTCCCAAGTATTATTCGTCAGACCCGGTCGGCACCATTTCCGCCAACCTTCAGGGCACCCAGAACCTGCTGGAGACGGCCCGGGTCTCCGGCTCCGAGGGCCTCCTCTACGTCAGCAGCGGCGAAGTGTACGGCGAGGTGTCCAAGGTCCCGACCGCCGAAGGCGACTATGGATACCTTGATCCGACCGCCTTGAGGGCGTGCTACGCCGAGTCCAAGCGCGCAGGCGAAAATCTGTGCGTGGCGTACAACCATCAACACGGCGTTCCCACCTTCATTGTGCGACCTTTCCACACCTACGGTCCGACAATGGCGCTTGATGATGGTCGGGTTTTTGCGGATTTCGTCGCGGATATAGTCGCGAACAGAAATATCGTCATCAAGGGAGACGGACTGGCCCGGCGCGCCTTCTGCTATGTGAGCGACGCCACCACGGGCTTCCTGACCGTCGTTCTGAAGGGCGAACAGTCCATCCCCTACAATGTCGGGAACGAGGGCGGGGAGGCCAGCATAGGGTCATTGGCGCAGATGCTGGTCGGCCTTTTTCCCGACCGCGGGCTGGACGTCGAGTTTGGCAAGCGGGACCCGGGCGGCGCCTATATGGTCAGCCCGATCACGCGGAGTTGCCCTGACACCTCGCGGATCAGAGCGTTGGGTTGGCAACCGACGGTTGGGCTTCAGGACGGATTTCGGCGAACGGTTCTGGCAATGTCGTGACCGAACTTGACGCAGCCGGAAATCGTTCTTAGCGGCTATGTGTTCATGGTGATCTGGAGCCGATATGCATCTCACGAAACTCAGGCGAGATTATTCGGAGGGCATAATCAGCCGCGCCGACCTACGTCAGAAAACCAGCGAAGAGTTTGCAAAGCTGGCTGCGTACCAGGAGATGATCGCCGGATCGGACATATCCGAGATATCCATATCAAGCTCCGATATCATTGCGACCATAAAGTCCGGCGTCAGGATGTACTGGGAAGTAGAGGACGTATGCTCTGCGCCAAGTATCGCTTTTGCCCATTCATCCTATGAGCCTGAAGAATCACATCTGCTGTTTTCGCTTGCGGCAGACAAGAAGTCGATACTGGATATCGGCGCGAACATCGGCTGGCATAGTTTGCATTTCGGCCGCCTTACCCAGGCTAACGGCGGGTCTGTGTACGCGATCGAGCCTATACCCTGGACGTTTGATCGCCTCAAACGCAACGTCGAGCTGAACTCACTGTCCTCGGTGGTGAATCTGTATCAGCTGGGGTTTGGCGAAAGCGCCGGATCGGCGACCTTCTATGTTCCGCGCGAGTCTGGATCGTCGGCGGCTTCCATGCGTGATCTTCACCCGGATGAAGGCTCGCAGAGGGTTGATTGCTCGATTGAGGTGGTCGACGAATTTCTGCAGCGCGAATGCTCGCATCCCATCGACATGGTGAAATGCGATGTCGAAGGCGCGGAATTGATGGTCCTGCGCGGAGCGAACCGCCTGTTGACCAGCGACAGACCGGTGTTCTTCTTCGAACTGCTTCGGAAGTGGTCGAAGAACTTTGGCTACCATCCGAATGCCGTGATCGATCTTCTCGCCTCTCACGGTTATCAGTGCTGGGCCGTCGGCAAGGGGTCGATCACGCGGATGACCGAGATGACCGAGGAGACCGAGGAGACGAATTTCCTGTTCCTCGCCGACCACCACGAGCGGGAGAAGCTCATAATAGAAGACCTCGCCCGGTAGAGTGAGCCAAGACCGCCGACGAACACTCGTCGGCGGTCCTGGCGACTGCCTTGGCGCCCGCTAACGGTTGTCACCGGTGCTGGAAAACACTTCTGGCTGACCTGAAGAAGACCCCGCCCCAACGGCCGAACACAAGGACGGTCATGGCCAAAATCCAGGGCATGGGGTGCCCCATCAGGCCCAGCTTCCGAAGCTCGCCTGTCAGTTCCAATGTCCGACCACGCTTCTGGACGGTCATCATCTCAAACACATGGAACGATTGCTTCACCGTCAATTCTCGCCGCAGTCCGGGAAGGATGGTGACACCCTTCTCGTTCTCCACATCGGCGCCGATCCGCAGAACCCCCCGCCACATCGCCGCCCGTCCTTTTGGCGTGTAGCTTCCCGGTATGTGGACCGCCTGCTCGCTGCCGGCTGATCCGAACAACGGGAGACCGTCAGTCCGACCGCCGACCGTCGGTGTCGAAATATAGCCGATGCCCGACCCGACATAGGCGTGGGCGGCCAGATGAATCTGGTAGTAGAGGGTTCCGTCATACCGGTCTGTGGAGAGACCATCCGCCCAGGGGCGGTTGATCATCAGCCCGCCTACAAACCCGGCCAGTCGAAACAGCATGCCGCTCTGCGAGTTTTCAGAGTCAAACACTGCGTCGTCCGACCAAAGTCGGGATACGCCGACCTCCTTCTCCCCCTGGACCCGGACGTGCGCCCGCGACACGACCTTGACTTCAGGGCGCCGCAAGACGAACGACTGCATGGCGGCGACGCCCGCGGGAAGCAGAAAGTCGTCGTTTCCCAACAGACAGACCCACGGCGCGCGCGCACTGGCGATCACCTTCCGCAGGTTTCCGTCGTAACCGAGATTGCGGTCGTTCTCGATGAAACGCACCTCGCACCCGAGTTGCGCGAGCGCCGGAGTCCATTCCTCAGCAATCGCACGCAGTTCGGCTCGCTCAGGGGACATGTCGTCGCAAAGCACGACTTCCGCCGGCAACATCTCGGAACTGGCGACGGCGGCGAGCAGCTTCCGCAGGTCGTTGGGGCGCGAGTAAACCGGAACGCCAATGGCCAGTTCGGACCAGACAGGTCTAGACATGCAGGTGTTCTGTTTCATCCAAATATCGAACGACACGCGCCGGAACGCCGGCAATTACAGCTGGTCGCGTCTCTACCAGCTTCACCACGCTATTGGCCCCCACAATCGAGCCCGCCGCGATCCGCGTCCCTCCAAGAATGACGGCGCCGTCGCAAATCCAGCATCGCGCACCGATGGTGATGGGTGAGAGGTCGCCCAAGGGTCGGTCCGCTGGATTGACGCCCGGAGCGACCGCATAGTCCGGGACCGCGCCGTGGCTGTGATCCCCGATGTAAATCTTGCTGCCCAACAGACAGCCAGCGCCGATTTCGACGGAGTCGGCACAGGAAATGTGGGTCCAGTCGCTGATCGACACGCCCTGCCCAAAGGACAGGGCTGGACTGAAGTTTCGCCCCTTGTAGTGGGTCACAGCCTCAATCCAGCACGCATCTCCGATCGCCAGGCTCCCTTCTACGTGGATCGCCTCAAGACCCCGGAGCTTGAAGTGTCGACCCACACGCCTGAACCCGAGTCCGGTGATCAAGGACCACCACATGCCGTTTAGCCGCGGCAAGGCGCGGCCTGAGAATTCCAGAATTCGGTAGATGGGGCGTTTCATCGGTTTGCCGATCCCATAGGTCTCAGCGCGGCGACGCGGCGGACCTTCGACCAGGCAGCGACGCTGGCGTAGAGGCACCAGCCGACGCTCCTGGGGACCCGCGGGATCATCACGACAATCCCGCCCAGCAGGGTCCGATCGCGATATGCGGCGCGCAGCAAGGCGAGATCGTCACCATCCATGCGACCGAACCGGCCCGCCTTGCCCGATCCGAGACGCCAGATCAGTGGCGGCAAAAAGCGCTCCTGAAGGTCGGCCAGGACGTGATCCACCAGCTCCGGCCTGTTCATGAGCCGGTCTCCCAGGGCCTCTCCCAGACGTGACGCAAAAACCTCGAGGACAGGATACCCTCCCCCGTTCGCCGAGGTGGCGATCACCACGCCTCGATCGCAAGCGAAGAATGTGGCGCCGTTGTCGAGGGCGGGAAGGACCCATTCGAGTTGCGGCAGCCATTTATCGGCGGGGATATCGAAATCAACGTGCTCCCTCACACGCGCGGCGTTCACGACAAAACTGGACAGGAACGTCAGCCCGACACCGGCCGATCGGGCAAAATAGTCTGGAGAGACCTGCCTGAAAACCGCCTCCGTATGATCCGAAGCATGCCGCGGTCGGGCGTCCTGCACCCAGATCGGCGGCAGGAAGATGAGATCGGGCTTTTCGACCCGCAGCATATCGCTGATGCGTTCGACAAGGCCCGCCGCGGGCCGGTCATCATCGCCGAGAACCCAGACCAGATCCGCCCGCGCCTCGGACAGGCAAAAGCGGACGTTTGCCCCCGCGCCCCTGTTTTCCGCATGGGTCACGAGGGTGACCGCGCCCATATCCGCATAAGGCGCGAGAGCCGCCGCCGTGCCGTCCGGCGAGGCGTTGTCCGCGACCAGCACCTCGACTCTGTCCTGCAGACGGCCGGCCGCGATTTCATCCGCGAGGAAGCGGACAAGCGGCTCGACGAACCCGACACGGTTGTAGGTGGGAATGGCGATCGTCAGCAGTGGACGGGAAGCCGGCGTCACCGGGGCGGCCTTCATGCCTCCTCCGCGATCCTCAAGAGGTACTGGCCGTAGCCGTTCTTGCCCAGCCTTGCGCCCAGGGCTCGTAGTTGATCCCGGTCGATGAACCCCTGTCTGAAGGCGATCTCCTCGGGACAGGCGACCTTGAGGTTCTGCCGGGCTTCGATGGTCCGGACGAACTCCCCGGCCTCGATCAGCGAGTCATGCGTGCCGGTGTCCAGCCAGGCATGGCCGCGCCCCAGCCGTTCCACGGTCAGGGCGCCGGCTTCCAGATAGAGGCTGTTCAGATCACTGATCTCCAACTCGCCGCGCGGCGAGGGCTTCAGGCTTTTCGCCAGATCGGACACCTGTTCGTCGTAAAAATAGAGACCGGTGACCGCATAGTTCGATCGGGGGCTGGCCGGCTTTTCCTCGATGCTGAGCGCCTTGCCGTCAGCGTCGAAACTGACGACGCCGTAGCGCTCCGGATCATTGACCTGATAGGCGAAAACCACCGCGCCGCTTTCAAGCTTCGCGGCGCGGGCCAGCCGGTCGGTCAGGCCATGACCGAAGAAGATATTGTCGCCGAGAATCAGACAGCATTTGTCGCCGCGAATGAAATCCTCGGCGATGACAAAGGCCTGGGCCAACCCCTCCGGCGCGGGTTGCACCGCCCAGGTGATCTCCAGCCCCCAGGCGGAACCGTCGCCGAGCAGCCGCTGAAACTGATCCTGGTCGTGCGGCGTGGTGATGATCATGATCTGGCGGATGCCGGCCAGCATCAGAACCGACAACGGATAGTAGATCATCGGCTTGTCATAGACCGGCAGCAACTGCTTGCTGACGCTGGTGGTGACGGGGTGGAGCCTGGTGCCCGATCCGCCAGCCAGAATGATGCCCTTCATGATGTCCTCATTTCATCAGCGCCGTGACGACCGGCTGGAGCGATGCCTTCCAGTCCGGTTGTTCGATTCCGAAGCGCGCCGCGATCTTTGAACAGTCGAGAATGGAATTCATAGGTCGGGCCGCCGCTGTCGGATATTCGGACGACGCGATCGGGTGCAGTTGCGGCGGCTCGTCCAGCCCGGCCGCGTCGAAAATGGCGGCTGCGAAGTCGAACCAGCTGGTCGCCGGCGCGCCGGCGTAGTGATAGACACCCCACGCATTCTCGCTGGCCTGGACGGCGGCCTCGATGCGCAGCAGGCAGGCGGCGATGTCGGCCGCGGCCGTGGGCCCGCCCGTCTGGTCCGAAACCACGGACAGGTCCGATCTCTCACGACCAAGACGCAACATGGTGCGTACGAAATTGGACCCGTGGGCGCTGAACACCCAGGCGGTCCGGAGGATCACATGACGTGAACAGAGCGCCTGCACACGCTGCTCGCCCTCAAGCTTGCTGCGGCCGTAGATGTTGATCGGGCCGGTCGCGTCGTCCTCGCGCCAGGCCCGGACGCCTGAACCGTCGAACACATAGTCCGTGGAAATATGAAGCAGCGGAATCCCGGCCTTTTCACAGGCCAGGGCGAGATTCGCCGCCCCGTCCCGGTTAATCGCCATCGCCGCGTGGGCTTCGCTTTCGGCCCGGTCGGGATAGGTATAGGCGGCGGCATTGATGACGGCGCGCGGACGGGTCGCGGCAAGAACGGCGTCAATGGCCGCGGGATCGGTGATGTCGAGCCCCGACCGGGCCAGACAGGCATCCCCCGCACCAAGCCTCAGCTGGAGCTCGCGGCCGACCTGGCCATCGGCTCCCGTCACAAGAAGGCCGCCGGTCATCCTGGGGTCGCGACGCCAAGGCGGGACTCCCCGTCTCCCGAGGCCCTGAGAGACTGCCACCAGCTCCGGTGCTCGAGATACCAGTCGATGGTTTCGGCGAGGCCCTCCTCGAACGTGCGCCCGGACTCGAAACCAAGGTCTGCCGAAATCTTCGCCGGATCGATGGCGTAGCGAAAATCATGGCCGGGGCGGTCTGTCACGAAGGCGATCAGATCCAGGTAGGACGCGCCGCCGGAGCGGGGCCGAACCTGGTCCAGACGTCGGCAGATCGCCTCGGCGACCTGGAGATTGGTCCGCTCCATCCGTCCGCCGATATTGTAGCTCTCGCCGATAACGCCGCCTTCCAGCACGGCGACCAGGGCGCGTGCATGATCGTCGACATGCAGCCAGTCACGCACATTGTCGCCGCGGCCGTAGATCGGCAGCGGCTGTTCCGCCAGCGCATTGATGATCATCACCGGGATGAGTTTTTCGGGAAACTGGTACAGGCCGTAGTTGTTCGAGCAGTTGCTCATGACCACCGGCAAACCATAGGTGTGCCACCAGGCCCGGACCAAGTGATCCGAGGACGCCTTGCTGGCCGAGTAGGGCGAGCGCGGATCATAGGGCGTCGATTCCGTGAACGCGCCTGTGTCGCCGAGCGCGCCGAAGACCTCGTCTGTGGAGACGTGATGAAAGCGGAAGGCGTCGCGGCGGTCTCCCGTGAGGCCTTCGAAATACCGGCGCGCCGATTGAAGCAGGCTGAATGTGCCCAGGATATTGGTGGTGATGAAGGCGGCCGGCCCGTCGATGGACCGATCGACATGGGACTCCGCCGCCAGGTGCATGATGGCGTCGGGGTGGTGGTCGTCGAGGACCCGGTCCATGGCCGCGCCATCGCAGATGTCGGCCTGGACGAAGGCGTAGCGCGGATCCTGCTGCGCTTCCTCAAGGGTGCGCAGATCACCGGCGTAGGTCAGCTTGTCGACATTGACGACGGAGTGCCCCGTATGCCGGATCACCCGCCGGATGACGGCCGATCCGATAAAGCCGGCGCCCCCGGTAATCATGATTTTCATGGTCATGCTCAATTCGCGGCGAGGAAGGGCGACGTGATCTCTGACAACAACGGCTGGACCTGATCCTTCGCCGACAGCTGACAGGCGCCGGCTTCGAAAGGCCAGACGATACCCAGCGCCGGGTCGTCCCAGCGAATGCCACGATCATCGGCCGGCGAGTAGAAGTTGCTGACCTTGTAGTGGACGAGCGTGTCAGGTTCGAGCGTACAATAGCCGTGAGCGAATCCAGCCGGAACGAGCAGTTGCGTGAGCCGATCGGCGCGCAGTTCGACGGCGACGTGTCGCCCGTACGTGGGCGATCCCCTGCGTATGTCGACGGCGACATCGAGGATCGCTCCGCGAAGCGCGGTTATGAGCTTGTCCTGCGCCATCGGCGGTTGCTGGAAATGCAGACCCCTCAGCGTTCCCGGCGCGGCGGAAAAGGCCAGATTGTCCTGGACGAACACCGGATGCTCAAGATACCGCGTCGCGTAGACCTCGCTGAAATAGCCCCGCTCATCGCCGTGCTTGACGGGGTGGAGGATTTTCACGTCGGGGATCTCCGTAGCTTCAATCAGCACTGCGAGACCTCAAGGTTCTGGTTGAATTTTCTAAGGGTTACGATGGTTGTCGGGACGGCTATCATCACCGTTACGACAATGAACGCCACGCCCATACCGGTGCCCCCGCCAATCAGACACCCCAATACTGTAGCAGGAGCCATCGCCGCCCCCGTTATGAGGGACACAACCAGGAACGGCTCCCGCCGATAGACACGAAGATAGTTGCCGATAGCGGCAAGCCCTACGTGAATGACCGCCGCCGCGAGAAACAGGGCCAGGTCCGCCAAGGGAAGCAACCGGTCAACAAAGGTCATGCCCAACCACGAGGCGGCAACAAGGGCAAACATACCTCCAACACTGGCGGCGGTCGCGAGGGCTATGGCGATCGTCCCGGTCTTCCTCGCCAGCCCTTCAGCCTCCCTGCGACGCCCTTGCGAGGCCAGAAGGCCCATACGGGGCATCTGGGACTCCACCACCGCGTGCCCGACCATCATGACCGCCTGAATGATGCCGACGCTGGCGCCGATCTGGCCGGCCAGAACCGGACTGCCCAGTCTGAAAGCGATCGGCGTCATGATGGCGAAGATGAAATATCCGGCCATCCAGCTTATCGCCAGGCGCCACATCATGGGAAAGAGTTCCTGGCGCCAGTTCAGGGACGACGCGTCGTCGGGCTGAAGGAGGCGAACAATCAAACCCCGGAAACGGAAAATGGAGACCGCGAATACAGCGAGGGTTCCGGCCAGAATCCCCGGCCCGACGGCGTACAGGCCAAATCCCAGCGCCAGACCGACCCACAATACGACCGCATTGGCGCACACCTTGGCCAGCCGGATCACATAGGCCGTCCGAACGAAGCCAAGCCCCATCAGCACCGCCATCAGGGGTAAGGTCGTCAGGTCCAGCGCCGCCGCAATGGCGGCCACGACCCATGGCGTTTTCCAGTCGACGCCCGAACTCGGTCCGCCGCTCATGAGCGCGTAGCCGCCGGCCCACAACAGGATGCAGAGCAGGGCGCCGAGTACGGCGTACCAAAGTATCGAAAAACGAACCAGCGCCCTCATTCTCGAGAGGGCATGGGCGGGTACATCGAGGTGATCGTGCCTCAGCGCCACAACGTCCCGCCGTTCGTGCGCCAGAAACTGCATCAGCACGGTCGTCAGGCCGGCGTCCGCGAGAGCGACCAGCGCAACCAGACTCAGGAAGGTGAAATAATACCCCTGCTCGACCGACGAGACGGCCGCAGCAAGAACCAGGATCGTGACGGCGTTGAAGCCCACATTGGCCAGACGAGCGGCCAGGGCGACAACACCTTCCCATCCCGCCTGGGGCAGTCGGGCCCTCACGGACGCTGAACCCGGGGCACGGTCCGCCCCGTCATCACGAACGTGAACGGGCCCGACAGAAGTCCTCGATCACATCGACCATATAGCTGAGGGCGGGTTCATCGAGACCGGGATACAGGCCGACCCAGAAGGTCGAGGTCATGATCTTCTCGGCGTTGTCGAGCGTGCCTTCGATGCGGAAATTGCGGCCGAGCATATAGGGCTGGCGAACCAGGTTCCCGCCAAACAGCAGCCGCGTCCCGATCCGGTGCCGGTTCAGATGCTGGACCAGTTCGTCGCGCTCGAACGGAGCGCCGTCTTTCACGGTCATGGGGAAGCCGAACCAGGACGGCTCACTGTTTGGCGTCGCCTCCGGCAGCAACAGGAACTCCTGCAACCCGGCGAGCCGCGCCTTCAGGAACGCAAAGTTACGCCGCCGCGCCGCGACGAAGCCGTCCAGGTGGTCCATCTGGGCGAGGCCGACTGCGGCCTGCATGTCGGTGATCTTCAGATTATAGCCGAGGTGGGAATAAGTGTATTTGTGGTCATAGCCCTTGGGCAGCTGCCCGAGCTTCCACTTGAACCGTTTGCCGCAGGTGTTGTCGACGCCCGGCCCGCAGAAGCAGTCGCGGCCCCAGTCACGGAAAGACTCGGCGATGCGGTCGAGGAAATCGTCGTTGGTGAAGACAGCGCCGCCCTCGCCCATGGTGATGTGGTGAGCGGGGTAGAAGCTCACGGTGCCCAGGTCGCCGAAGGTGCCGACGTGTTTGCCGTCATAGGTGGCGCCCAGGGCGTCACAGCAATCCTCGATCAGGAAGAGGCCATGCCGGTCGCAAAGATCCTTGATGGGCGCGATGTCGAAGGGGTTGCCGAGCGTATGCGCCACCATGATCGCCTTGGTCTTGGGCGTGATGGCGGCGGCGACGCGGTCGGGGTCGATGTTGTAGGTGTCGGGAATCATGTCCACGAAGACCGGAACCATCCCGTTATGCAGGGTCGGGTTCACGGTGGTCGGGAAGCCGGTCGCCGCCGTGATGACCTCGTCACCTTCCTTCAGCTGGCGCGACTTGAGTTTCGGAGAGGTCAGGGCGGTGAAGGCGACAAGGTTCGCCGACGACCCCGAGTTGACGGTCATGGCGTGCTTGACGCCGATAGAGTCGGCCAGCCGCTGCTCGAACGCATCGTTGAACCGGCCCGCCGTCAGCCAGAAGTCCAGCGCTGAATCGACCAGCATCTGCATGTCCGACGCCTCGTAGACGCGACCCGACACGGGGACCGGGCTTCTGGCGGGGTCGAAGGGCCCCGGAACATGTTTCAGCGCGTGATACTGGGCGACGAGTTCAAGTATCTCCTCGCGCAGCGCGGCGGGATCAGTCCGGTGGGTCTGGATATCCATCAGGTGGAAGCTTTCTCAGTTCGCAGCGCCAGGGGCGCGCAAATAGTCGTCGATTTGGCGTTGCGTCAATGAGACAAGATCGTCGCCGCGAGCGTGCGCAAGATACCACTCGACCGTCAGGCCGAGGGTCGCCTGCAAGGATAGCTTCGGTCGCCAGCCGAGGCGCGAGGCGGCCTTGGTGATGTCGAGCTTGAGAATGGCGGCCTCATGAAGGTGTTGCCCGCCGACGTGCTCCCAGGCGGCCCCGCCCCCCCAGAGCTCAGACAGCCGCGTGACAAGATTCGCGACCGGCACCGCAGCCTCGATATCAGGCCCGAAATTCCAGCCCTCCGCGAACGCGGGACTGGCATACAAATGCTCGGCCAGCGTCAGGTAGCCGCCCAGAGGCTCAAGCACATGCTGCCACGGCCGGATGGCGTCGGGGTATCTGATCTTGAGAACCTGCTGGTTCGCAAACGCCGTCACCGCGTCCGGCACGACCCGGTCCTTGGCGAAATCTCCCCCCCCGATGACGTTGCCTGCCCGCACGGAAGCCAGGCCGACCCCGTCGGCCTGGTCCGCCCGGGAGAAATAGCTTTGCCGGTAGGCGTCCACCACCAGTTCGGCGCAAGCCTTGGAGTTGGAATAGGGATCCGCGCCACCCAGCCTGTCAGGCTCGCGATAGCCCCACAGGGAACCAACGTTCTCGTAGCATTTGTCGGTGGTGATCGCGACGATCGCCTTGACGCCACCGACCAGCCGGCAGGCCTCGAGCACCTTCACCGTGCCCATGACATTGACATCGTAGGTCTCGACGGGAATGGCGTAAGAGTCCCGAACCAGCGGCTGCGCCGCCATGTGGAAAACCACTTCGGGCCGCACATCACCAACCACGGACATCAGCCGGTCCAGGTCGCGAACGTCGCCAATCGTGTGCTGACAGGCGCGCTCGATCCCGAGCAGATCAAACATCGCGGGCGTGGTCGGCGCCGGCAGCGAATAGCCCGAAACCTCGGCGCCAAGCGTCCGGAGCATGAGCACCAGCCAACTCCCCTTGAAGCCGGTATGACCGGTAACCAGCACCCGTTTCCCGGCCCAGAAACCCGGCGCCATCACCAGATTTTCCACGGAGCCTGACCGCCAGCCCAAAGCTCTTCCAGTTCGGCCTTGTCCCGGATCGTGTCCATCGGACTCCAGAAGCCGTGGTGGAGGAACGCCTGCAGCTGGCCGCGGGCGGCCAGCGTCTCCAGCGGCCCTTTCTCCCAGATCGTGGAATCGTCCTCGATCAGGCTCAGAACGCTCGGATTGAGCACGAAGAAGCCGCCGTTGATCCAGCCGCCGTCATCATCCGGCTTTTCCTTGAAGCGCTCGACCTGACTTCCGTTGAGGGCCAGGGCGCCGAAACGCTTTGCCGGGCGAACCGCCGTGATCGTCGCTTCCGATCCATGCCGCTTGTGGAATTCAACTGCGCCGCGAATGTCCATGTCGCCGACGCCGTCGCCATACGTCAGTGCAAAACAGTCGTCATCTTTCACATAGTCGGCGACACGACCAATCCGGCCGCCCGTCATTGACGACAACCCGGTGTCTATAAGGGTGATCTTCCACGGCTCGGCGTGACGTCGATGAATTTCGAGTTGGTTGTTCGCGACATCGACGGTGACATCAGATGTGTGCAAGAAATAGTTCGCGAAATACTCCTTGATCATATAACCTTTATATCCGAGACAAACGACAAAATCGTTGATCCCGTTCTGGCTGTATATCTTCATGATGTGCCAAATGATCGGCAGTCCACCGATCTCAACCAGAGGCTTGGGCCGCAACGTCGTTTCTTCAGACAACCGGGATCCCAGTCCGCCAGCCAGAATTACCGCCTTCATACGTCATCCCCGATCAGGCTGGACCACACCATATTCTGCGACGTCCATACTTGATACGCACCGGCGAGGAAAGCACTAGTCCCGTTGAAAAATCCGGCCTAATCTCTCGGCCTCCCCACATCGACTAGGGCTCTGTCTTGTCCCTCTCCGCGCCCGTCGCCAGCGCCCCTCGCGGCCTGCCCTACCCTCAAAGGGCGGCTGTCGTTCGCCACCCCCTCACCACGGCTCTCGTCGCCGTTGTGCTTTTCTGGCTGATCGCTCTGCCGAAGGGAGGGTTCAAACTCTACGAACTGCCGATCACCTGGGCCTATCTGGGCATCGCTCTTCTGACCGCCTGGTCGGCCTTCAAATTCCTTCCGCGGCCGGGAGCGTTCGTCGAAGGAATTCTGATCAGCGTTCCGATCCTGCTGTTCCCGTTATGGATGTCCGCCATCATCCTGATCAACGGGTTCGACTCGGCTTCGGCAACCGCGGGCGCCGTCGTCGCCTTTCTGGTCATGCCTGTCCTCTTGCTGATCTTCGTCCGCCCCCTGCTGGCGCAGGTGCCGCCCAGCCGGATCTGGGCCACGCTCATCATCGCTGTCCGCTTCGCGGTGGTGTTTGGCTTCATCATTTACATCTTCAATATTCTCTTCGGGAGATACCTGGAGATACCCTATGTGACCGTGAATATTGACGACGTCGGCACGCTGGCGATGAAGCATAACGACCGCGGCGTGGTCGATAAGTTCTTTTCTACATACAATAACGGAAATATTTACGGCATATGCATGTGCACCGTTATGCCGATTTATCTGCTGATGGAAAAGCGCTTCACTTTCCGCGCCCTGTTCTTGTTGACGCTGTTGCTTACAACCTCTCGCAGCACATACTTCGGCGCTATTGTCGCAGTCGCCGGCATGGCCTGGGCGCGCGGGGTATCGCTCAAGACCATTCTTTCCCTTGGCTTCGCTGGCGTCGTCGGCGTCGGCGCGGTCGGCGGAATCCTCACCTTCCTTGGCTACGGCGCAGGCTGGCTGTTTGACACCAATCTGGGCGGCCGACGGGCCGCCATTGAGGCCCTGCCGCCGTTCCAGTTCATTCCTGAACAGGCGTGGGGCGGCTGGAACGAGATGAACTACATTTCCGCGTTGAACGGGGCGGGCTGGACCGGTCTGGCCCTGTTCTGCCTTTCGATGTGGACGCCGCTCGTCTGGCGCGCGCCCGAAAGCCCCGAAAAGCGCCAGATCAGCCGGCATCTGAAGGCAGGGCTCCTCGCCTACTGCGCCGCCAGTTTCTTCGACGGCGCGGCGCTTCTGGCTCCAACGATGGCCATCTACTGGCTGATCGCAACCTGCGTCTCGCTGTATTCTCCGCGCTCGGAAATGTTCAGATCCGCTACCGCGTGAGGTCCGTGGAGGCGGCCGGGTCCACGGGCAGACTGCCAGCCTGCATCTGATCTTCCACGAAGCTGAGGAATTCGCTTCCGAATCGTTCGGTCGAGAATCGCTCCGCCCAGGCCCGGATCACCGCAACGTCAAACATCGCTTCCTGTCGTTCGAATTCGTCGACCGCCCGGATAAGGCCTTCGGCGCTCTGATCCGGGAACAGCACGCCGGTCTTGCCGTCGATGACCGTGTCGAGAGCGCCACCGCGGGCAAGGGCTATGACGGGGCGGCCGCTGGCCATGGCCTCGACGGGCGTGATCCCGAAGTCCTCCTCGCCGGGCATCAGGAAGGCCCGGCACTCGGCGTAGAGCGTCTGCAGTTCCTCAACCGGGCAGCGGCCGCGGAACTCCACTGTCGGCCCCGCCAATCGCTTCAACGCCGCAGTCTCGGGCCCCTCTCCGGTGATGACAAGTCGCCGGCCGGTCCGGTTGGCCATCTCGACGGCGAGATCAAGACGTTTGTATCGGACGTGCCTTCCCCCGATCAGATAGAAGTCGCCGCGTCGGTCCAACGGCCGGAACGTCTCCAGGTCGACAGGCGGGGCGATCACCCGGGCCGCCCGGCCATAGTATTTGCGGATCCTTTTCTCGACGTGGCGCGAGTTGGCGGCAAAGGCGTCGACGCGGTCGGCCGTCATCCGATCCCACGCCCTGAGAGGCGGGCCGAACACCGACATCATTGTTCGTGTGAGCAGTCCGCCGGTCTCGCGGTACTCATGAAACTGATCCCAGAGATAGCGCATCGGGGTATGGCAGTAACAAACGTGGATCGCGTCCAGACCCGGCAACACTCCTTTGGCCGGCCCGGACTCGCTGGAAATCACCAGATCATACTCCGAGACATTGAGGGCCTCGACCGCCCAGGGCATCAGCGGCAGCAAGGCGCTGTAGTATTTCCACGACCTCGGCAGTTTCTGGAGGAAGGAAGCCCTTATCGTCGCGCCAGGAAAAATTCGCGCGCTGACCGCCGGGTCGTGAACGACCACGTAGATGTCGGCTTGAGGGAACAGTTTGTAGATTTCCTTGACGACCTTTTCGCCGCCGGCGTCGCCCACGATCCAATAGTGAACGATGGCGACCTTGAGGGCCGCGGCGTCGAAGTTCGCGGGCGGGAGGCGCTTTCGCGTGGAGGTGCTGGAAGGGGACACTCGTCTCTCTCGTGCTGGCCCGATAAGGTCGGTCCGGGATCGGCGGCGGTTATCGCTCGCTCCCTTTAGCGGGGTAACCCCACAAAAGTCGCCAAGGCCATCCCGAACGATCGTAAAAAATCAGCGGCTGGCGCAACGCAGCCGTCTGCTGCCCCGAAATCCGCTCCTGGCGTCGACTTCCTTGAGCATCTGCGACGTTCAGCTGCGGCTGTGATCGAGTCGCCACATGCGCTGACGACATTCACGCCGACGGCTTGTCACCTTCTGAAGGTTAGGATAGGCGGCTGACGCATCCGTCCAGGGGTTAAAATGTCAACGTATGAAGACGTAGCTTTACACCAGACCCCACCTGGAACGCTGCCAAGCTTCGAAACGAAACCGTTGGTGTCGGTTTTTATCCGTGTATTGGATTTTTGCGTATCCGGGCTGGCGTTGATCGTTGCATCTCCGCTCTTCCTGCTCATTGCACTTGCCATCAAGGCCAATG
The DNA here is from genome assembly GCA_018820665.1 of Alphaproteobacteria bacterium. Taxonomy (GTDB): domain Bacteria; phylum Pseudomonadota; class Alphaproteobacteria; order Caulobacterales; family Caulobacteraceae; genus Brevundimonas. The sequence continues at coordinate 49,963 of JAHJNW010000067.1, forward strand.
GTCGCGGTCCGATCTTCTATTGTCAGTGGCGCGTGGGACGCAGAGGCCGCCTTTTCCTCTGCTGGAAATTCCGCACAATGACGGTTGATGCGGCGCAGCGGCTGACGGACCTGCTGGCGAGCGACCCGGAAGCGCGCGCGGAGTGGGAACGGGACCACAAGCTGCGGAAGGACCCCCGGATCACGCCGCTCGGCAATTTCCTTCGCAAGACCAGCCTCGACGAAATCCCGCAGCTCTGGTGCGTTCTCAAGGGCGAGATGTCGCTCGTCGGGCCGCGCCCGATCGTGCAGCAGGAGATCTGGCGCTACGGTCGGTATTTCGCCGACTACTGCTCCGTCCGGCCGGGGCTCACCGGCCTGTGGCAGGTCGCGGGTCGAAACGACGTGTCGTATCGCCGGCGCGTCGCCCTCGACGTCACCTACATCCGCAACCGTTCGGTTTGGTTGAACATCAAGATCCTGGCTCTGACGATCCCGGCTGTTCTTTTGCGGCGGGGCTACTGAATCTGCGAACGGGCCGCAATAACGATCGATTTGGCGGTATAGTGCCCCAACCGGCCGCCCACCACCGCCGTTTGCGCGAGACACCCATTGATCGACCTCCATTGCCACATCCTGCCCGGCATCGATGACGGGGCCACTGACCTTGAGCTCTCGCTGGAGATGGCGAGGGCCGCGGTTGCTGACGGCATTTCGGTGACGGCCTGCACGCCGCACATCATGCCAGGCTATTACGAGAACACCGGCCCGGGAATTCGCGAGGCTGTCGCGGTCCTGCAGGGCCACCTTGATCGCGAAAACATCCCGCTGAGACTGGTGACCGGGGCGGACGTGCACCTTGTGCCCGACCTTGTTGAAGGGCTGCGGAGCGGCAGAATTCTGACCCTGGCGGACAGCCGCTACTTCCTGTTCGAGCCCCCACACAATACCGCCCCGCCACGGATGGAGGAGTCGGTGTTCGACGCGATGGCGGCCGGTTATCACCCGATCATCACCCATCCGGAACGCTTGCGCTGGATCGAGGATCAATACGGCGTCATGGGCTCCATGGTGAAGGCCGGGGCCTGGATGCAGATCACCTCCGGCTCGATCACCGGCCGGTTCGGAAAACGCGCACAGTACTGGGCCGAACGCATGCTCCACGAGGGCCTCGTGCACATCCTCGCCACCGACGCTCACAACATGAGGGGCCGGGCGCCGAGTCTCGCGAACGCCGTCCACCTCGTTTCGGAGCGGCTGGGTCGACAAGCCGCGCTGGATATGGTCTTGACGCGACCGCAAGCCGTACTCGACAATGCCCTGCCGTCCAGCGTTCCGCCTGCGGTGGGGTTGACGGCAGGTCATGACAAGCAAGCTGGCCGCAAACGCCTGTTCGGCGTCTTCTGAACTGATGGATGGGATGATGTTCCGTAGTCTCGCGCTTGCCGTCGCCGGCCTGGTCCTGGCAAGTTGCGCCGGCAACTCCGCAGCCCCGGAACCGCGGGCGGTGGGACCTGTCGTCTATCCGATGCCGAGCTCGGCTGTTGCGGTCGAGTACACGATCGGCACCGGCGATGTGCTCGACGTCGTCGTGTTCCAGGTGCCCGGCCTGTCGAAAGAGGACGTCCTGGTCGACTCGGCGGGCGACATCCAGCTGCCGCTGATCGGCGCTATCCGCGCGGCCGGTCTCACGGCGCCTCGTCTGGCGGAAGACATCCGGGGCCGGTTGGACAGGCAGTACCTGCGGGACCCGAGCGTCAGCGTTTCGGTGACTGAAGCGGCGAGCCAGAAGGTCAGCGTTGACGGGTCCGTCGTGGATCCTGGCGTCTTCGAGATGAAGGGCCCCACGACATTGATGCAGGCCGTGGCGATGGCCAAGGGGCCGACGCGGTTTGCCGAGCTTCGTCGTGTGGCGGTGTTCCGCACGATCGACGCGACCCCCATGGTGGCGGTCTATGATCTGAGTGCGATCCGCCGCGGGGACGCCGGCGACCCCCAGGTTCTTGCCAACGATGTCGTCGTTGTCGACGGCTCGGCCCGCAGCGCCTGGATGCGCGACCTGTTGACGGTCCTTCCGTCGCTCGCGCTGTTCACGCAATACTAGCCGGTGGCGCCCCCGGGATCGCCTGTCGGGCCGGGCGACCCCGTTGAAGCGACCTGAACCGCCTCCGCCGATGCGCACCAGACGGACGGCCCTGGCGGCCTTTGGCGTGGTCTCTGTCGGCGGGCTCGGGCTTGGCATCGCCTCGGCCTCGCATCGCGTAGGCGTGATCCTTGATTTGCCGCGAACCGCCATTCCTCCCGAGGTCCATACGATCAGGTCCTCGGGCTTCCAGGTCCCGGGGATCGGAGCCGCGACCTATGTCCGGCAGTCGGCGGCCCCGGACGGGAGAAGGCCAGCCTACACCTCCGCGGACGGAAGCGTCTTCGTCCTCGCGGAAGACCAGCCCACGCCCGCGATGTTTGGCGCCCTGGCGACGGCCGACGATACGGCCGCGCTTCAGGACTGGGCCGCCGCCGGCGGCGGGCGCGTCCCCCGGGCGGACTACCGGATCAGTCGGCCCGTCCTGTTGCCGAGCGGCTTTGTCGGCCGGACCGAGGCTGGGGCGGCATTTCACTGGATTGGCGGGGCCCCCGCGCCAGGCGTCTACGCCGGCGTCTTCCTCGCGTTTCGCGCTCGGGACATCACCTTTGGCGGCCCCAGACCATGGACAGTCAATTCCGGCACGGACCAGCGTTCCCGCTGGGCCGTTGTCATCGTCTCATCGCGAAATGTCGTCATCGAAAACCTCATGGCTGTCGGGCTGAACGAGGTCATTGCGAGCTCCGCGATCAGGCTTTCCGAAGACGGCTACCGGGTTGAGGACCAGACTCCCTACGCCGACGTCGTGATCAATCCTGCGGAGCCTGGCTTCAACGGGTGCGCCATGATCCGGGTCGCCGGTGGTGGAGCCCGGTTTCACCAACCGACCAGCGGCATACAGCCGTCGGCCCGCGCCTTCTATTTCTGTAATGGCTTCCTGTCGGATGGCGGCGATTTCGAGAACGTCGGTCACGGCGTCATGTGGTGGGGCGGCGACAGCGCCCCCGACCGAGACGGCGCCTTGGGGAACGAACGGAAACTCGCGGCCGGCGTGATCCGCGACGCGCGGGTGCACAACGCGGCCGGCGCCTTCGTCTGGGGCTCCATGGGAACCGGCATCCGGGTTGAGCGCTGCTCGGGCGACCGTTGCTTCGACGTGGGCTTCGACAGCGAGGGTGGCGACAACGTCGTCTTCGAGGAGTGTCGCGGGCGCGACGCGGAGCACGGCGTACTCGCCACCTTTTTTCTTAACCGCCGAACGACCTTCCTCCGGTGCGAGGCGTCCCAACCGGCTGGAAAGCCGGTATTCCGTCTGTACAACGCCTCCCAGTCCCAGGAAAATCGGGATGTCTCGGTCGTCGAGTGCGTGTTCACGGGTGAAGGCGGGATTTCAACCTTCGACAATGCGAATGGGCCGGTCGCCAGCCTGGTCGTCCAGGGGTGCCGGTTCCGCAATGTGCGTCTGGACCTCGCCACCGCGATCAACATGCTCAGGATCGACATTGTCGACAACACCCTGGTCTTCGATCTGCCCGTGAACGAGCCCGTGGCCCTGATGGCGGTGGGCGGCGCCGCGTTCACCGGCGGTGAGCAAGGGCTCGTGACCATCAGCGGCAACGGCCTCGACGTGCGACAGGTTCAGCCCGAGGGAACGCGGGGGATCGTTGTCACCCAGGCGGACCACAACGGGGCGCCCCATACCCGGATAATCTCCAATCGGATCACCGGAGAACAACTGCAAACCGACATCGTCTACGTCGCCAAAGATCCCAATATCGGCCTTCCGTCTTCGGTCGAGATTCGGGACAACAGGTGTCGGCGTATCTCCATCCTCACGCGCAGTGATCAGCGGGAGGCCTATGCGGCCCGGATCGTCGTCACTGGGAACCGGTCGCCGGCCGGGTCGGTCGCCTTGGTGCGCCGGGACGCCATATCGGCCGAGGCCATCCGGCGCCAACCCTATCTTGTCGCCGGCGACTAGGTCGGGGACTGGGCCGCGGCGGCGACCCTACGGGCATTCCAGCTCGACAGCAGTCCGACGCAGAAGGCCAGCATCACCGCGATGGTCTCGGTCCGCACCGGATAGTCGACCACCGAATGGACCGCCAGAACCAGGATGGCGAGAGATGCAGCCTGCGCCAAACGACGGTCGCTGTGCCGGGACCCCGAGCGCCAGGCGCTGATGGCGAGCCGGCCAGCCCACCCCATGGCGACGAGCACGAGCCCGACGCCGAGAACCCCGGCCTCGAGCCAGATCTCCAGAAAATCGTTGTGGGCCTGGTTCAGGAACGTCGGATCGACCAGTCTCAGAGGCTCGACAGACCTGTAGACCGCGTCAAAGGATCCAAGGCCCGATCCGAACGGCTGGTACAGGCTGGCTGCATTGGCGATGATCGGCCAAACAGCGAACCGCCCCTCGCTGCCGACAGCCTCGCCCGAAAACCGCGACAACAGGGGCTCGAGCCCGAGCGCCGTCACCAGGGCGACGGCGGCGGCGAATCCGAGCGCCGCTATCACGTGCTTGCGCTGCAACCGCGGTCCGGATTGCACGGCCAGCCACAGGCTCGCCATCAGCGTCGGAACCATGACCACCAGGCCGGTCCGGGACCGGATGATGGCGAGCGCCATCACCACGATGCCGCAGTAGGCCGCGAAGATCCACAATCCCAGTCGGGCCGGCGACCGTGCGGAGCGCTGGAAGATCGAGCCGACAACCGCAGCCATCGGCATGGCCATCAGCAGGAAAGTGGCGAGGTGGTTACGGTTGGCGAAAAGCCCTGACACCGTGCCGGGGGCCGTTGTCGGATAGGGATATACGGCGGGGCTCTTGGTGGCGAACTGGACGCAACCGATGAAAATATAGAGGCACGCCGCCCCGACATAGAGGGCTGCCGTGGCGCGTCGCTGCCCCGAGGTTCCGCTGATGGTCGCGACCACCATGGCGATCGGGGGAAGCAGGGCGAGAAACGCCCCCCAGGTCGCGTCGGGCGCGAGGGACAATGGCATCCAGCCGGGGGAGCCGCCTGTGACCTCAAATGCAACGCCTGCCACATCGCGACCAGGCAGGCCGGCCCAGACTCCGGGCGGGAGGGGGACAAGCTGGAGGAGTGGAAGCGCAAGGGCCGCCAGGAGAAGCAGCAAGACTGTGCGATGGCGGGTGAAACCGTCATCGTCGTTCAGCCTCAGCAACCCCAGGATCAGGACAGGCAAGGCGGCCAGCTGGACGGCGGCGAGGGGCGCTGCATGCAGACGGCTGGCCCCGCCGAAAGCCAGCGAGCAGGCGAGCAGGAGCAGGGTTGCGATGAACACCCAGTCCCGCTTGCGTTTCAAAAGGTCTCGCGCTTGGGCGAACATGAACCGCGGAGCCCGACTATCTAGTCGCTTTCCGAGTCGTCATCGGCTGCCACCACGACCGCCGCCACCACGACGGCAGCGGCGACCAGGAGCACCGGAAGCGGCAAAGCGGCGGCCAGCTCGCTGGCGTCCGAGGCATCAGCGCCGATACGGTCACCGACGCGCGATGCTGCGGAGTTGCTGACGGCTGCAACGGACTGGCCAGCCATCAGAGCCAGGCCAAGCGCGGCGACGACGATACTCTTGCGCATATTCGGCTCCGCCCAGCGAGGTTTTCGATGCCGAGGGAGTACCGACGCCCCCTACCGAGGTCAAGGGCTCGGCGGACCCGCGCGTGGCGAAATGGCCAAGGCCTCCATCCACATGTCCGAGGAATCCCTGCCCCCGCCCGGATTGGTTTCCAGGCGGATCCACTGCGTGTCGCAGCCTGCATCTGGCACCTGGAATTCGACAGCGAAGGGGTTCCACGCTTCCGCCGCAGTGGAGAACGCACTGGTCTCGGCGAGGACACGCCCACTGTCAGCGCAACTGACCAGCCAGCGGAGCCGATCACTCGCGCCGGACACCAGGTAGGAGCGACCCGTCAGCCGGTAGCGGCCGCCCCGCAAGACCACCATCTGGGTGGCCGCGGGCAGGTTGCGATAGCCTTCTGATATGACATGCAGTCCGCGACGCCCCCCCGGAGCCGCCACCATTTCGACCGTCAGCCCGGGCCCGCCGCCGAGTGTCCATCCGATCGGGCCTTGGGCTGCGACGCCCTTGAAGTCGCCGTCGGTGACCAGCGGCGCCGTCGAACTGACGAGGGATTGGCGCAGGATGGCGATCCCGCCGTACTCCGTCGACGCGAGCAAGGCGGAGTACAGGGTGGCGAGCTCCTCGTCCCTGAACCGGCTGGGACGATCCTTCATCATGATCGCCAGGGTGATGGAGAGAGCCCGGGTGTCGGGCCTGGCGTTCAACGACTGCAGAAACTGGTTCCGCCACGGGGCGCTCGGCTGCAGATAGGTTACCAGGGCGACGCGCGCGCGGGGGTCCTGCAGGGCGGCCGTCCGGAACAGATTGAACACCGCCGGCCACAACTCGACCCGACGGCGGACGAGGGTGTCCGCGTGGGCGAAGGCTGAGCTGTAGTCGCCCTGCCGCAGCCGCTGCTCGATGAGCCAGGCGTGGGTGTCAGAATCCCTGAGGCTCCAGTTCCCGGCCAGGGTGAGTATCTCGTTGGCCGCGTCGACGTCGCCCCGCCGCGCTTCGACGAGGCCCAGAACCCGAAGGGCCGGGACGTTGAACGGCGCCTTCGCCAAGGCTCTTTCCGCAAACCACTGCGCGTCTTCGAGGTCGTCGGCCCTGAACTCCTCCTCCGCCGCCCGGGCGAGGACGACCGGAGAGTCGGGGGCGACCCGAACAGCGATCGACGCGGGCGCGGTTGTGACGATCAGCGCCCGGATGACCTGCCATGCCAGCCAGATTCCGACAGCCGCGAGGCCCATCGTGAGAATATCACGATGGCGACGTCTCGCACCGCCAGGCTTTGGACCACGGGCGTCGGTCGGCACCATCAACGCCTTTTCTGGGGCGGCTCGTCGGCGCCGTACATATAGTCGGCCGAGTAGTCATAGCCGCCGTACGCGGCCGACTTGGCGTCGTGTTTCGTCAGCACGACACCGAGAAGGCGGGCGCTGCCAATCCGCAGACGGCGCACGGCGCCCCGGGCCTGACCGCGCCGGGTGCTGCGGGCCTCCAGCACGAACACCGTGCCGCCGACACTGGACGCGAGCACCGGAGCGTCGGCGAAGCCAAGCACCGGAGGCCCGTCGATGACGATGATGTCGTAGACCTGGCGCGCCTCCTCGAGGAAGTTCTGGATCCGCACGCCGCTGAGCAACTCCGCCGGGTTGGGCGGCAAGGGACCGGCGCAGATGAACGACAGGTCGCCGTTCTGCGAGACCTTGTGCACCACCTGCTCCAGCGAACTGGCGCCGGACAGGATGCTGCTCATGCCACGGTCGTTCGGCACATTGATCAGCCTGTGCATCGACGGCTTGCGCAGATCGAGGTCGAGCAGAAGGACCCGCTTGCCGATCCGCGCGAAATTCTGGGCCGTCGCAAGGGCGGTCGTCGACTTGCCCTCGCTCGGACGGGAACTCGTGATGAAGAGCGAAGACGGGGCGCCGTCGGGGGTCGAGAACTGGAGCGCCGTTCGAAGCGAATAATAGGCTTCGGCGAACCCGGACCTCATATCCTGCAGGGCCTCGATCGGCAGGACGCCCTTGGGAAGCGCGGGGATGACACCCAGAACCGGCATGCCGAGCTTGCTCTCGACATCCTCCGGTCCGGCGATGGTTTCGTCCAGCGCTTCCAGCAGGAAGGCCGTCAGCACGCCCAGTCCCAGGCCAAGCAGCGCCGCCAGCACGATATTCAGGATCAGGATCGGCTCGGACGGCCGCGACGGGGGCTGGGCGCCATCGACGATGGAGATGTTGTTGGACGTCAGCCCGCCGGCGACGCCGATCTCGCCATAACGCTGCAGCAGGGTGTCATAGAGCGAACGGCTGGTGTCCACCTCGCGCTGGAGGATGTTGTACTGAACGCTGCGCTCGCGGAAATCGAGCACCTCGCCCTTCAGCTGGTTGACCCGGACCTGGAGCGCCCGCTCCTCGTTCACAGCGACCTGATATTCCTGGCGGACCGATCCGCGCACATTGGCGGCGATGACTTCGATCTGCCGGTCGGTCTCGTCGAGCTGAGCCTTCAGCTGGACCATCTCCGGGAACTCCGGACGGTACAGGCTCAATCTCTGCTCGTAGCTGGCGGCGAGGGCGGCGCGTGCTTGCGACAGATACTGGATCGACTGGTTCTGCACGACCTCGGGCATGCTGAGCAGCGAAGATGAGCTCGCCTGGCGCCACTTTTCCTCGGCCGCGACACGACGCGCCTTGGCTTCAGCGAGCGCCTCGTTCAGCGCCACCAGGTCGGTCGTGGCGAGCGATTGCGTCGCCCCTTCACCGTTTGCACCCGGCTCCGCCACATTGATAATCTGCTGGTTGGCGGCGTAGGCGACGAGCTGGCGCTCGGCATCTTCCAGCCGGGCCTTCGTCTGAATGAGACGCTCCTCGAGGAAGTCCCGCGCATAGGATGACGAATCGAACTTTCTATCCAGGTTCGACTGAATGAAATTGGTGGCGAAGGCATTGGCTACCTGGGCCGAAAGCACCGGATCCGGGCTGAGGAAGGACACCGTGACCAGGCGGGAGGATCGGACCGGTCGGATCGACAATCCTTCCTCGATGAGACCCAGAACGACCTCGCGTCGCTGGGCCGCCGTGACCGGCGCGCCATTGAGCGGACGTGGCGGCGTGGCGCCCATCGAAGTGATGAACGCGTCGGACGTATCGAGGCGAAGGTTCTGGATCACACGCTCAGCGAGTGACCGGCTGCGCAGCAGACCGTACTGGGTCTGGAAGAATTCCTCCCCCTGGGCCATCGCCTCGCTCGGCGCGACGTCATCCGCTTCAAGAATTCTGGCGGCTTCGCGATCGATCTGCAACGTTGCTGAAGCCGAATACTTCGGCGTCATCAGCAACGTCAGCCCGATACCAAGGATGATCGCGACAACGAAAATGCTCGCGATCACAATACGGTGCTTCAGAAGCAGCCGCCAATACTGCGCGAGGTCGATTGATGACTCTCGTGAAACCGGGCCCTGACCCCAGCTGTCCGGATCACCGGGAATTCGAGTGCCTGAAGACTGAACGGCGCTATCGTTCGAGCTAACCATGTTCAACTACTAACCTCGAAAAAATAGTCATCCACGTCACCTACTCCTCACCGCAAATGACGGACGAGGTTTATGCGGTTGTCGCCCCGGAGACGTTTGTCTTTCTTTACGAGACGGCGGCCGCCATCGCCAAGACAGATCAAACGAGGGACGTTTCCGGACCTCAAAATTGGAGGGAACGTGGGCTGTGTAGGCCACAGGTCCGGGGTTCACAAGCCGGTTCGGACGTCCGGGCCCCTAACCCTCGAACACCGCTCCGAAATCCGCATTGGCTTGCGCATAATCGGGCGGGCGGCCGATGTCCATCCAATACCCCTCGGCGCGTTGCTGTCGCACCGGTCGCCCCGCCGCGATCAGGTCGGCGATCAGCGTCGGCATGTCGCAATAGGCGTCCGCCGGCACCCGCTCCAGCGCCCCGGGCGACAGCACATAGGCCCCGGCGCTGATGGTGAAGGTCTGCGTCGGCTTTTCGTCGATGCGCAGGATGCGGCCCTCGGCGGCGTTGACCACCCCGAACGGCACCTGCATCTCATATTCGCGCACCACGACGGTCGCGTCGGCCTCCGCCTCGACGTGGGAGTCCAGCACATGGCCGTAATCGACCTTGGCGAGAATGTCGCCGTTGGTGACCACCACCGGCTCCGCCTGCGACGGCAGCAGGGCCAGGGCGCCGCAGGTGCCCAGCGGCTTCTCTTCGCGCAGGTAGCGGATGTCGAGGCCGAGGGCCGAGCCGTCGCCGAAATGCCGCTCGATCTGGTCGGCCTTGTAGTTCACCGCCAGCCAGAAATTCCGGAAACCCTGCCCGGCCAGATTGCCGACGATGGTGTCGAGGATCGGCCGCGGGCCGACCTTGAGCATCGGCTTGGGCGTGTCGCGGGTCAGTTCCGCCAGCCGCTCGCCCTTGCCGCCGGCCATGATCACCACCGGACTGCTGCGGATCGGGATGTTGAGGAAGTCCGAGACCGTGGTCAGGCCGACCACCCGTCGGCCGGCGTCCAGCACCGGCAGCTGGCGCAGGCCGTGCGCCCGCAGCATGGTCAGGGTGGCGGCGCGGTCCTGATGCTGGTCGATGCAGAACGGCTCGCGGTTGGCGCCGGTCAGGGCGGCGTCCTCCAGCCCGGCGCCGCGGATCAACGCCCGGCGCAGGTCGCCGTCGGACAACACGCCCAGCAGGCGCCGCTCCGCGTCGACGATCAGCGCCATGCCGGCGCCGGTGACATCGATCGACACCAGGGCGTCCCGGTAGGTCGCCTTCGGCCCGATCAGGGCCTTGTCCCACGCCTTCATACTGGTCCCCTGCGTCTGGCCGGCACGCCGATCAGCATGCCCACGCCCGAACCGGCGTCGAGCACGACCGCGCCCGCGCCGACCACCACGCCCGGCTCCAGCCGGACGCCCTGTCTGATCACCGCGCCCGCGCCGATGTGGGAGCCCTCGCCGATCTCGACGTCGCCGCACAGGATGGCGCCGCTGGCGCAATGGGTGAAGGCGCCGACCCGGCAGCCGTGCTCGATGATGACGCCGGTGTTGATGATCGCGCCGGTCCCGATCCGGGCGCCGGTCTGGATCACGCTGCGGGCCAGAAGCTGGACGTCGTCGGCCACGGCGACATGCGAGGAAACGACGGCCGAGGGATGGCGCACGCCGGTGAAGCGGAAGCCCCGCGCCTCCAGCCGTTCCTGCACCCGCCGTCTCAGTCCGGCCGTCCCGCCCGCCCCTGTCCCGCCGATCCCGTTGGCGAGATCATAGCCGGCGTTCGGGTCGAGGCTTTCGTCGGAGCCCAGCACGTCGAGGCCGGGAAGACCGCTCGCGGCCCCGGGGTCGGCGTCGACGAAGCCCAGAACGGTGCGGCCCCCGGCCAGCAGGGCGTCGGCCACCACCGCGCCGTGACCCCCGGCGCCGACCACGATGACCGGGCGTCCGCTCATGCCTCGACCGCCTCGTCGGCGGCGAAGCCGCGCGCTGCGGGGCGGCCCAGCATCGACCAGACCTCCATCGGCGAGACGCCGTCGGCGGGGCGTTTGGCGGTCAGATTGTCGAGGCTCAGGGGTTCGCCGGCCGCGATCGGGCGGGCCGCCACGAGGCTGCGCCGGGCGATGGCGCGGTTGGCCAGTTCCTCGGGCGCCGGCGTCTTGACCGGACGGCCCAGGGCGATCTCGACGTCACGGATGGCGGCGATCATCGCCGCCAGCTCGGCGGGCTCCAGCGAGGCGGCGTGGTCCGGGCCGGGCCGGGTCCGGTCGAGGGTGAAATGCTTTTCGATCACCGTCGCGCCGCGGGCGACGGCGGCGATGGCCACGCTGGTCCCGAGCGTATGGTCCGAATAGCCGACCGGCAGGCCGAAGGTTTCGGTCATCACATCCATCGCGCGCAGGTTCACCGCCGTCAGCGGGGCGGGGTATTCCGTCGTGCAGTGCAGCAGGGTGACTCGCTCGCGCAGACGCGCCTGACCGGCCGGGCTGGCGAAGGCCTCGGCCAGATCGGCCTTGCCCATCGGCGTGTCCGTCCGCGTCAGGCCAAAGGCGATCACCGACAGGGCGTCGCGGATTTCGTCGAGGTCGGCCATGCCGGTCGAGACGATCAGCGGCTGGTCCAGCCGGCCCGCCGCCAGCAGCATAGCGCCCCAGGTCAGGTCGCCCGAGGGAATCTTGATCGCCGGCATGTCGAGCCCGGCGAGGAAGGCGAGACTGTCGAGATCGAAGGCCGTCGACATGAACCGGATGCCGCGCGCGGCGGCGTGGGCGGCCAGTCCCCTGTGGTCCTCGTGCGCCAGCTCCAGCGCCTTGAGCATGGCCAGCTGGCCGCCGTCCTCGCCGGTGTTGCGCGTCTGATAGGCCGCCTTGCCGGCGCGGCGCGTGACCAGCTGTTCGGCCTGGAAGGTCTGGAATTTCACCGCATCGGCGCCCGCTTCGGCGGCGACGTCGATCATCCGGCGGGCGTCGTCCAGCGAGCCGTCGTGATTGACCCCCGCCTCGGCGATGATGAAGACGCCGGTCATGCGCCGACCTCGTGGAAGGCCTTGGCCAACAAGGCCTCGCGCGGCGGGGCGTCGCGCAGGATGCGGACGATGCGTCCGGCGCTGAAGCCGTCCCCATAGGGATTGACGACACCGGCGCAGTCGAGGGCGAACGCGTCCCGCACGGCCGCGGCGATGGCTTCGGCGTCGGGCGCGCAGCGGATCACCGAGGCGGCGGCCAGCCGGCCCTTCTGGCGGTCGTCGATGTCGACCGTCGGCACGCCGAAGGACGGCGCCTCATACAGTCCGCTGGAAGAATTGCCGACCACCGCATCGACCTGGGCCATCAGCGACAGGTAGCGCAATTGGCCGAGCGAAGCGAAGACCCGCACGTCGGGCCGCTCGCGGGCCCAGACGTCCAGCGCCTCCTCGATCGCGCGATGGCCCGGATCGGCGTTCGGGCGGGTGATCCATTTGACGACATCGGCCGGCAGGGCGTCCAGCGCCGCCAGCAGGGCCTCAAACTCCGCCTGGCCGCGGTCGGCGGTCAGGGTCACCGGATGGAAGGTCACGAGGACGTTCCGCGCGCCCAGCGGCGCGCCGAGCGCGGCCTCCAGCGCGGTCCGGTCCAGCAACGGCCGGCGCCGCAGCTGGTCCAGCCCGGGACTGCCGACGACATGGACCCGGTCGGGCGCGGCCCCCATCTGGCGGACGCGCCGGGCGGAGGTCTCGTGGGTCGTCAGGTGGATATGCGCCATCTGGGTCAGGGCGTGGCGGAGGCTTTCGTCGAAGGCCCCCTCGGTCGTGTCGCCGCCGGCGATGTGGGCGATCGGCACGCCATGGATCAGGGCCGCCTGCGCCGCCGCGAGGATCTCATAGCGATCACCCAGCGCCAGCATGATGTCGGGCTGCAGCGTCTCCAGCGCCTCCGAAACCCCGGTCAGACAGCGCGCCATGGCCCGCACCGTGTCCCCGGGCCCGTCCGCCTCCAGGCCCAGCGGCACGCGGGCGTCGATACGGAAGCCGTCGGCCTCGATCTGGTCGGCCGTCATGCCGAACGTGGGCTCGAGGTGCGAGCCGGTGGCGATCAGTTGCAGTTCCAGATCTTCGGCCGCGCCGATGTCGTGCATCACCCACTGCAGCAGGCCGTAGTCGGCGCGGCCGCCGGTGACGACGCAGATCCGGCGAGGCCCGCTCATGCGTCGGCCAGCTTCGCGCTGCTGGGAATGTTGATGACGCTGGCCTCCAGCGCCTCGGCGACCGGCAGGGCGTCGCGCGGACAGGCGGCGTACATCGGCAGGCGGTGCATCAACGTCCAAAGCGGCCGCGCCATGAAGCCGGCCTCGTTCAGGGTCTCCAGCAGGGCGTCGCGCATCGCCATGTCGGGCCGGTCGAGGATCAGGGCGTTGAGCCAGTGGTTGACCTCGGCGCCGGGCCGGGCGGTCATCAGGCGCACGCCCTCCACGGCGCGGAACGCCCCGGCATAGCGCTGCGCCAGCACCGCCTTGCGCGCCAGCATGTCAGGCAGGCGCTCAAGCTGGGCGCAGCCAAGGGCGGCGTTGAGGTTGGGCATGCGGTAATTCCAGCCCACCTCGTCATGCACGAACGACCATTTGTGGGGCACGCGCGCCGTGGTGGTCAGGTGTCTGGCGCGCCGGGCGAGCTCGGGATCGTTGGTCAGGATCGCGCCGCCGCCGCCGGTGGTGACGATCTTGTTGCCGTTGAAGCTCAGGGCCGACACCAGTCCGACATTGCCGACATGCCGGCCGTTCCAGGTCGAGCCCAGGCCCTCGGCCGCGTCCTCGACCAGCGCCAGCCTCCAGCGCGCCGCGACGCCGGCCAGGCCGTCCAGATCGCAGGGGTGGCCGAAGACGTGCATCACCATCAGCGCCCGGATCGGCGCCCCGGTTCGGGTGTTGACGCAGAAGTCGCCCTCGATCCGCGCCGTCTCGCGCAGATACGCCTCCAGCCGCACGGGATCGACGCCGAGGGTCTCCGCCTCGGAGTCGACGAAATGCGGCGTCGCGCCCTGATAGGCCACGGCGTTGGCGGTGGCGACGAAGGTCAGGGCCGGGATCAGCACCTCATCGCCCGCCCGCACCCCGGCGAGGCGCAGACAGATATCCAGCGCCGCCGTGCCGTTGGAGGTGGCCACCGCATGGGCGGCGCCGGTGAGGGTTTCGAGATCCCGCTCGATGCGATCGACCCAGGCGCCGACGGAGGAGACCCAGCCGGTGTCGAGGCAGTCCTTCAGATAGGCCCACTCCTGACCCCGGAACTCGGGCTCATGCAGGGCGACGCCGTCGTCCGACGCCGGCAGGGCGGCGCGTACAGCCGCAAGAACCTGATCGGGCAGGCTCACAGCACGTACCGATCCGCCTTGTAGCGGGCCAGATTGGCCGGATCGCTGAACCAGTCGATGGTCTCCCGCAGTCCACGATCAAAGCCCTCGCCGCCGCCGTATTCGGGCGACCAGCCGGTCAGGGACTGCATCAGGGCGCTGTCGGCCCACAGCCGCTCGACCTCGCTGGCCTCGGGGCGCAGGCGCTGATCGTCGGTGACGATGGCCACGTCGCGGCCCATAAGGGCGATGATCCGGCGCGCCGTATCGCCGATCGGGACCTCGAAGCCGCTGCCGACATTGACCGTCTGGCCCACGGCCGCGTCGCATTCCGCCAGCGCCTCGAAACCGCGCGCGGTGTCGGCCACGAAGGTGAAGTCGCGCGTCGGATGCACCGCGCCCAGTTTGATCTCGCCCGCGCCCGCGGCGATCTGGGTGATGATCGTCGGGATCACCGCCCGCGCCGACTGGCGGGGCCCATAGGTGTTGAACGGCCGGATCACCGTCACCGGCGTACCGAAGGCGGCGTGGAAGCTCAGCGCGATCTGGTCGGCGCCGATCTTGGACGCCGAATAGGGCGACTGGCCCTGCAGCGGATGGGCCTCGGTGATCGGCACGAACCGGGCGGTGCCATAGACCTCGCTGGTCGAGGTGTGAACCACCCGCTCCACGCCCAGATCGCGCGCCGCCTGAACGATGTTCAGCGTGCCCAGGACATTGGTCTCAACATAGGTCTGGGGGGAGTGGTAACTGTAGGGGATGGCGATCAGGGCGGCGAGATGCAGCACCACGTCGCAACCGGTCATGGCCGTGCGTACCCCGTGCGGGTCGCGGACATCGCCGGAAAACACGTCCAGGTTGCGACGAACATCGACGGGGCTGTCGTCCAGCCAGCCCCAGGATCCGAGGCTGTTATACTGGACGAAGGCCCGCACCTCGCAGCCCCGACGCACGAGGCGCTCAGTCAGATGTGAGCCGATGAATCCGTCGGCGCCCGTAACCAGAATGCGTCGACCGGCCAGATCCATTGATTTCCCTGCTGTTCCGCCACGGCCGACAACCTGCCAGACCACCTCGAGTCCGACCGTGGCAGAATTGTCGGTAGATTTCGTTTACTGTCACGAACGGCGCTATTGCGCCGCGCAGGACCGCCCGGAGGGCGAATTTTGACTTGCATATCCGCCGATCCCGATTGTATGAAGTCAGCGACTGGGGCGTTTGCGCTTTCGGCACAATGTTAATCAAGGGGATTTACATGCGTAAGACCATCGCCGCCGTGACGGCTGGCCTGCTTCTGGTTGCCGGCCAAGCGGCCGCCGCCGGTTCTAACTCCGCCGTGACCCGCGTTGGCGATCGCGTCGGCGCCACTGCTGGTGAATCTTCGGAATTCGCCGGCATCCCGCTTCCGGTCCTTCTGATCGGCGCTGCGGTTCTCGCCGCCACCGTCGTGGTTATCGGCGAAGACGACAGCGACAGCGATTAAGATACGTCTCGGTCGGCGCCCGGTTTCACCGGGCGTCGCCTGGCACAGACATCAAGGCCATCCGGTTCGCCGGGTGGCCTTTTTGACGTTTGCCGACGGATCGTTGCGACGGAAGCCAGCGCTTGGCTCCCGCCTCGCGCGCCGATAGACGTCGTCTATGAAATTGCACCGTCAAACGCCGCTGGCCCTCAGCCTCACCTGTGTCCTGGCCCTTGGCGCCTGCAGCGGCGGGCCGTCGTCAGTCCCGCTGACCACGGCGGACCTCGACGCGGCTGCCCGATTGACGTCCCTCACCGATCTCGACCAACGGGTCGCCCGGGTCGCCTGGCGTCTGTCAAAAGCCAATGCCGACCTGTGCCCCGCCGTCCGGCCTTCCGCGGGCTGGGCCCTGCATTCTGCGAGACAATACAGCCTCGACCTGCGGCCTCACGTCGAGAACCGGTTCGGGCTCGTCGGCGACCTTCCCGGGGTGCTCGCCGTGCCTCCGGGCTCTCCCGCCGCGGCGGCCGGGTTCGCGCCAGGCGACCTGATCATCGACGCGGCCGGCGCCGGCCTGGACCCGGGCGACGGCGACGCCGCCGCCTCATGGACAGGGCTGGAGCGGAACCTGCGGGTCATCGACACCGCCCTCGCGCGCGGGCCCACGCCCTTCACGGTCCAGCGCGGAGACGACCGCATCCAGATCACGGTCACCCCGGAACGCGCCTGCGGCTACGACGTCCAACTCGACCCCTCCGACGAACTCAACGCCCGCGCCGATGGGCGGCGCCTGTTCATCAGCACGGCCCTGGCCGGGTTCGCCCGGACCGACGACGAACTGGCGGTCATCCTCGGCCACGAACTGGCGCACCATGTCCTGCGGCACCATCCGTGGGACGACGCCGGCGGCGCGGCGAGGCGCGTCAACGACGGCGCCTGGAAAGCGGATGGCGGCCGTGGCGGGGCGGAACAACAGGCGGATCGCGCCGGTCTCTACCTCCTCGCCCGCGCCGGCTACGACCCGGCGGTCGCCGCGCCGTTCTGGCGCCGCTTCGGGGAGTCGAACTGGCGGGTCCGCTTCCCCCAGATCGGCCATGCCTCGGCGGGATCCCGCGCGCAGGCGCTGGAGGCGGTGGAGCGGGAGATAGAGGCGAAGCGCCAGGCCGGCGGCGAGCTCCTGCCCTGAGCCGTCAGCCGTTCGCCAACCGCTCGGCCGCCTGAAAGTCTTCCCAAGTGTCGATATCGATCGACCGGTCCGCCGGCATCTCCCACGCCACGGTCTCACCCGGCCTGACGAAGGCCTTCTCGCGACGCAGCCAGGCCGCATCTGCGGCATAGACCGCCCCGTTCAGTACGAGGGCCGGCGGCAGGTCCTGGCGCCTCAGGCCGGCCCCGTCGGGCGGCGACGCGAACGGCTTCAGCCGCCCCTCCCCGTCCTGTCCGAACACGAGCCACGGATGATTTTGAGCCTCCTGCACGGACACGCAGCCGGGCGCCCCGGCCGCCGCCATGTGATCGAGGGCCCCGTCGATATCGGCGGCCGTGCGCAGGGGCGAGGTCGGCTGCAGCAGGACCACCACGTCGTATCCGGGGACCCGGTCCAGCGCGTCCAGCACCACATCGATCGAAGCCGCGGCGTCGCCGGACAGCGCCGGCGCCCGCCGGAACGGCGCCTCGCAGCCCAGGCCTTCCGCCACCGCGATGATCTCGGGGTCGTCCGAGGACAGGACCAACCGATCGATCCGGCCCGAGGCCCGTGCCGCCGCAATGGTCCATGCGATCAGCGGCCGCCCCCGGAACGGCAGCACGTTCTTGCGCGGCAGCCCCTGTGAACCGCCCCGGGCGGTGATGATTGCCAGCACGGACCGTCCTGCGATCACGACGGCGCTCCGCCACCCGGGTCCACGGAGAGCGTCTCGCGCAGCTGAATCCACGCCGCGACGATATGATAGAGCGAGCTCGCCGGCGCCGGCTCCTCGACGAAGCGTCCATCGGACTCCTGCTTGTCGCGCCACAGGCCGCCGGGCTGCAGATACCGGCGCAGGCTTTTCAGCGCCTCCGCCGTCCGGCCGTCCGGCCCGCCCCGCCCCAGAATCAGGGCGGCCTTCAGCCGTTCGGTCTGCGGCCAGAGCCGGGCCCGCGAGAAGCGAAGCTCGACATCCTCGCCCAGTTGGTCGACCGCCACGCCTCGGGCGGCGTCGACGCCGCGCATGCCCGCTTCATAAAGCCTGACGGCGGCCGCGGACGCCCAGTCATCGCCGCGCGCCCGGCCCCAACGTGTCAACAGCCAGGCCCATTCGAACTGGTGACCGGGTTCGATCGGCCCGCCAAGGGGGGCGCCGGCCGGGCTCCAGTCCGCCTCGAAGAACTCCCGCAGGGCGCCGCCCCGCGGCTCGATGAAAAAGCGCCGCGCCAGACCGACGATCTCGTCGGCCATGGCCGTCCAGGCCCCTCCGGGCTCCAGCGCCTCCCAGGCGAGACAGGCCTCCAGCAAATGCATGTGGGCGTTGGCCTGATACGGATCCGCCCCGGCCTCGCGCCAGCCCCCGGCCGGGTGGGCGAAGGCGGCAAGGGCCTCGCGCAGCGCGTGGGCCCGCGCGGTCAGCCGCTCCGGCTCGACCCCGGCCTCGACCGCCCCGGCGAAGGCCAGCAGGGCGAACGCCTGATCGTACAGCAAGGCGGTGTCGTCGATCACTTCGCCCGTGTTGGACACCAGGGTGCGGTAGAGGCCGTCCGGCCGGCGATTGGTGGCCTCGAACCGGTCCAGCCCCTCGCTGACCAGTCGGCTCCACGGACCCGTCCAGCCCGCCAGACCGGCGACGCTGAACGCCCAGGCCTGCCGCGCCTGCACCCGGGCCCGGCGGAACGGGCTGGCGTTCGCCCCGCCCTGATCGAGGGTCTCGTGGAAGCCGCCGTCCTCGTCGACGCCGAGCGTGGCCCACAACGGCAGGGCCTCGAGGCGCATCCAGCGGTCGAACGCCTGCGCCTGCTGTTCCAGCGTGGCGGTGGTCCGCCCTTCAGCGTGGGCCGGCGAGGTCTGGCGGATGCGGTCGACCAGCGCCTTGACCTCCTGCGCCCGGTCGAGGCTGCAGACCAGCACGGCGTCGGATTCGACGATGATCGCCAGATCCCTGACGCCCGCCGTCGCCACAACCATCCCTTCCGCCGCCCGGACCAGACAGGTGTCGCCCGGCGCGCCGACCCAGACGCCCTTCTGGCCGGCCTCGACGGCGGCGACCGCGTCCCAGGCGCCGAGGTCGGACCAGCGGAAATCAACCGGCAGGACCGAGACCCGCGCGCTCCGCTCCATCACCGCATAGTCGATCGAGATCCGCGGCGAGCCGAGGAAGGCGTCCGACAGCAGCACGATGTCGTCCGCGGTCTCGGGCACCGCCTCCGTGACCGCCGCGGCGACTTCCGGCGCGAAGGCCTCCAGCTCGGCCAGCAGGACATCGGCCCTGACCATGAAGTTGCCGCTGTTCCACAGAAAGCCGTCGCGGACATAGGCCTCGGCCCGTTCGCGATCAGGCTTTTCGACAAAGCGCCGCACCCGCGACAGCCCGGGCGACTCCGGCTCGATATAGCCATAGGCCGACGACGGGCCGGTCGGCCGCACGCCGAAGGTGACGATCTCGCCATCCGCTGCGGCCGGCGCGCCGGCCATCACCGAACGCCTGAAGGCCTCGGCGTCCGGGATATGGTGATCGGAAGCGACGAACAGGGCGATGCCGTCGGGCGACCGACGGCGAATCCACACCGCCGCCGCCGCCATGGCCGCCGCCGAATCGCGACCCTCGGGCTCAAGCAGGACGGTGGCCTCCAGCGACAGCGCCGCCAGTTGCTGGACGATGGCGTCCCGGTGGCCCTCGCCCGCGACGATGATGAGCCGCCCGCCCCCCTCCGTCAGGGGCGCGACGCGGCGGGCGGTCTCCTGAAACAGCGACAGGTCGCCGACGAGGTCGAGAAACTGCTTGGGGCTGTTCGGTCTCGACGCCGGCCACAGGCGTGTTCCGGCGCCGCCACAGAGGATGACCGGAAATACCACCATGCCGCGCTCCAAACGTCCGAAGCGGTTCGTCTAGACTCTGGCGTCGGTGAGCGCCAGCCGCTGCCCCGCCACGGGCTCTAGAAGGTCGTCCGCCACTGACCCGTCAGACCCACGGCGGGAGCCGCGGCGCGCACATGCCGGTCATCCCGCGAGAGGACGGCGCGAAGGCTCAGATGCGACCCATCCGGCAACTGATGCAGGCTGCCCAGGGCGAGGTCGATCTGGCGGCCGGTCGGACTGGCCGAGAACCGCCGCTCGGAAAAGGTCAGCGGGTCGAAATAGGCGAGGGGCGCATCGGCCAGCCAGGCGCTGAACTCGCCGCTCTCGACCCGCAAGGGCTGGGAAATCGAC
Source organism: Alphaproteobacteria bacterium (assembly GCA_018820665.1). Taxonomy (GTDB): domain Bacteria; phylum Pseudomonadota; class Alphaproteobacteria; order Caulobacterales; family Caulobacteraceae; genus Brevundimonas. The sequence continues at coordinate 70,311 of JAHJNW010000067.1, forward strand.
CAGGTCAGGGACCGGCACCCGAACCCCATTTCGCTGCAGACCGTCGTCAGGCCGAACCGCCAGTTGGAGCTGATCGCGGCTTCCGACAGCGACATGAACTGACCGGACAGGCCGGTTCTGGCCCAGCCCGCTTCCGCGTCCAGCCACAGGTTGGACGCCAGGCCGAACCGCCCCGAGACGGCGGCGAAGCTGGTCTGGCTCGGCATGTCGAATCCGGACCCGATCGGCGCATAGGCGCCGAGCGGCCCCATCCGCTCCGACAGTTCGCCGCCGGCGAAGGTCATCCGCACCGCCTCTGTCGCCTGCCAGTCCATGGCGAAGCGGGCGTAGCGCGACACGTCTTCCTCGCCCGCCTCGAACGGCATCGGCCGGTCGCCGACCCCGGCGTCGGCGGTCAGGGTCAGCGCCCCGAGGCGCACCGCCCCCAGCCAGGCGCGATCCACCTGGGCCAGCGAGGCGAACCCGTCCGCGGCGCCGAGTTCGAAGGGGGACCGGACGCCGTTCTGACCCCGCCACACCGCGACCGCGCCGAAGCCGGTGGTGAAGTCCACCCTGACATCGTCGCCACGCCCCTCGTGCAGCCACGGCGTCAGGGCCCGGCCGGCCGCGACAGGATCGTGGGCCTCATCATCCATCGAGACGCCGGACGTCAGGGACAGCTGGCCGCCCAGCGGGGTGGCGACGCTGAGCGTCGCCTGCCGTCGCCCGGCGCCGGGCAGGCGTGCCCGGTCGGCGCGCGGCGCATTCCCGTAGGCCGCGCCGAGATCGACCCGAAACAGGCGGTCGAACGAGTCGTGACCCACCGTGGCCAGACCGGCGCGGACTCGCAGGGCGTCGCCAAACGCCGCCCCCGAATAGGCGAACTGCTGCGCAGTGACGGAGAGGGAACCGCCGGCCGGCATGGCGACGCTGGTCGAACCGACGGGCCGGAAGGCGTTGGCGAGGTCGAGCACGCCGCGGCCGCGCACGGCGTCGATTCCGCCGTCGCCGAAGTCCCGCGCCGTCACGAGCAGGATCTCGACCGCTTCGCGCGGCGACAGGTTCGGGAAGGCGTCGAGCAGGAGGGCCAGCGCGCCCGCGACGGCCGGCGCCGCGAAGGAGGTGCCCGACACGACCCAGCAGGACTCGCCGTCGCAATCGGTCGCCACCCGCTCGCCCGGCGCGCTGATGTAGAAGGCGGCGGAGACGCCGGCGCGGTTCGAGAAATCGGACAGGACGTTGACGTCGTTGTGGGAGCCGACGACGATGATGTTGCCGGCGAAGCGGGGATCGGCCGCATAGCGGCCCGGCCATTCCGGATTGCCGCCTGTGCTCTCGTCGCCCGCATTGCCCGCCGCGATGGTGAAGACGACGCCGGCGCTGACCGCCCGTTGAAGGGCGGCCTCGAAGGCCGGACCGAGGGGACTCTCCCCGCCCAGCGACATGTTCACGACCCGGATGTCGTTGGAGACCGCATAGTCGATGGCGCGGACCAGATCGGACGACTGGAAACAGACGTCGTCGTCGGGCTCGTCGCAGTCGCTGACGTCGGCGCGGATCGAGACGATGGTCGATTCATAGGCGACGCCGATCGTGCCGAAGCCGTTGTGCGCGGCGGCGACCATACCCGACACGCGCGTTCCGTGACGATCATTCGATGAGGGCGCGTTGCGACCGACGATGACGTCCGTGGACAGGGAGGTGGATATCCGTCCCGCCAGGTCCGGCTGGTTGAAATCGATCCCGCTGTCGACCACCGCAACAGCGATGCCGGCCCCCGTGGCGCCCGTGTTCCAGGCGCGGAAGGCGCCGACGTTGTCAATACCGTAGTTGCGCTGGAACTCGGCCGACCCGGGGTCCGGCAGCGAAGGCGGAGGAGGTGGGGGTGGAGGCGGGGGCGGCGGCGGTGGTGGAGGCGGTGGCGGTGGCGGCGGAACCGGCGAAACCACGCTTCCCCCGCCGCCTCCTCCGCCGCCGCAAGCGGCCAGCGGCGCGACCAAAGCCGCGATTAAAAGCCATCCCGGGATCGACCGTGACCGATGAATGCGCACTGAACTCTCACCCCAACTCACGCCCCGTTCGGAGGCTAGGGCCACGGTCGCGCAAAGCGCAATCATTTTGCCGGGACGAGCGCGTCTTTCGGTCGAAACCTACTCCACCGCGGCCGCCGGTTCGGACGGCGGCGACGGCGGACCGGCCGGAAGCGGGGACGCCTCGCGCCAGGCCGCGGCCGGATTCAGCGCCGCCGTCGCCTCCAGGAACGTGCCCGGCTTCATTGACGGCTCCGCCGCCGTGCGCAGTCCGGCGATCCGCGCCAGATCGGCGATGAAGGTGATGCAGTTGCGCCGCCGCAGGTCATAGACCGAGCCTTCGGGGCTGTTCCACCACTCGGCCCGCGCCTTCAGCGCATACCAGGTGGCGTCATCGACCGTCAGCGTCAGGAATGGCTTGCCCTCGTCGACGTAGCGGGCGTCCGGCGCCGTAACCACGCCGCCGCCGCGGGTGAACAGCAGATGCGGACCGGGGCTCTTCGCGGTGAAGCCGGCCGACCAGTCGACCGGTTGGCCCGTGGCGTCCTCGGTCCCTTCGGCATGCACATAGGCGTGGGGGAACAGCAGATCCCCGCCCCGCACCCGTGCGCCGGGGTGGGCGTAGAAGGTGACCGTCACCTCGGCCCAGGCGTGGCCGGCGATCAGGGCCAGAAGAGCACCCAGCAACCATGCGCGCATACCGTCAGTCTCCGTGCCGCCCGGCCCGATGATGGCGGACCCTCCGGAACGCGCAAGGGCCGCCGGGGATGCGCTCCCCGACGGCCCTCGTTCTGTGCGCCTTGACGGTCAGTGCGAGGTCGGCGCCGCGACCACGTCGCCGCCCCGGGCGCGGGTGCGCGCGGCGGCCACCGCGAACACGGTCAACAGGACATAGCCGATCATCGGCACCACAAAGGCCATGTTCAGATTGCTCAGGTCCGCCACCCGGCCGCCGATCAGCGGCAGGATCGCCCCGCCGATGATGGCCATGCACAGCAGGCCGGAGGTCGCCGACGCGCCGGCCGTGGACCGTTCCAGCGTCAGGGTGAAGATGGCGGGGAACATGATCGAGTTGAACAGACCCACGGCCAGGGCCGCGAACGCCGCGTTGACGCCCCCGGTCTGGGTGACGATCAGGCACAGGATGGCGGCGCAGGCCGTGCAGACGGAGAGCAGAACCCCCGCCGGCACTCGCGTCAGGAAGGCGCTGCCGGCGAAGCGGCCCATCAGGGCGCCGGCCCAGTACAGGGCCACCAGCCGGCCCGCGTCGTGGATCGGCAGGCCGAGGGTGCGGTCCGAATGCAGCAGATTGGTCATCAGGCTGCCGATGGTCACTTCCGAGCCGACATAGATGAAGATCGCGATCGCGCCGAACACGGCCCAGCGCGAGTTCAGCGCCTTCAGCGGCGACCCCGGCGTTTCCGCCGCCGCGCTGGCGGCGCTGGCCGAGGTCAGCTTGCCGCGCACCGTCCAGATGAAGGCGCCCAGCAGGGCGAAGAACACCGCCAGGCCGATGAAGATGGTGTCGATGTTGCGCAGGGTCGCGGCCCGCGCCGTCTCGTCCATCACCACCGGAGCCGTCTCCGCCGCCACACTCGCCGCCGAGGCGGCGGCCGAGGCCGCATAGCCGCCCATGCCGCCGACGTAGTTGTGCAGGAAGATCACCCAGCCGACGACCAGACCGGCCGCCGCGCCGACGACCAGCCAGCCCTTGACGTCCTTGCGCAGGGCGCCGACCAGCAGGCCGGCGACGAGGCCGAAGCCGACGCCGAGCAGGATCAGCAACAGGGCGGTGGGCGACGCCAGGGCGCTGACGCCGCCGACGGCGAAGATGCCGCCCGACAGCATGACCGTCGCGCCCAGCAGCGGCCCGACCACCGTGCCGAGCGAGTTGAAGGCCTGCGAGAACACCAGCCGGAAATGGGAGCCCTTGGGCGTGCCCAGCGAGGCCGCCAGCGGATTGGCCGCGACCTGCAACAGGGTGACGCCCGCGGCGATGACGAACAGGGCCACCAGCACCCCGGGATAGAAGTCCGCGAGGGTGGACAGCGGCACGATCAAGGCGCCGAGGACCATCACCGCCAGCGCGCCGACGATCGACTTCGCATAGCCCAGCCGCGCCAGCACCGCCGCCGCCGGCAGCGAGACCACGCCATAGGCCGTGAACCAGGCGAACTGGGTCAGCAGGGCCTCGGTGAAGTTCAGGTCGAAGACGCCCTTCACCGCCGCGATCAGCGGATCGATCAGCGCGGTGGCGAAGCCCCAGGCGAAGAACAGGGTGGTCACATAGGCGAAGGCGAGGGTGGTCCCCCCGCGCGCCGGCGTCTGTTGGTCGGTCATCTCACTCCCCGGGGTGGTCGCGCATCCGATGCGCACGACGCTTGCGTAAACGCTTTCACCGTCATTGGCCTGCGTCCAGACGTTTTGCCAAGTCCGTAACCAAAAGTGGCCGCTATCCACAGCCGGCCCGGTCCGCGCTAGTCTGGCCAGGAACCCGGGGATTGAGCTTGACCGTACAGCCTTCCGACGTCCCGCCCGCCGCGTCCGACGCCGCCGAATGGTGGCGCGGCGCGGTCATCTATCAGGTCTATCCGCGCAGCTTCGCCGACTCGAACGGCGACGGCGTCGGCGACCTGCAGGGCGTCACCGGCCGCCTCGACCACATCGCCTCGCTGGGCGTCGACGCCGTCTGGCTGTCGCCCTTCTTCACCTCGCCGATGAAGGATTTCGGCTACGACGTCTCCGACTACCGCGACGTCGATCCGGTCTTCGGCGCCCTCGCCGACTTCGACGCCCTGATCGCCCGGGCGCACGAACTGGGCCTGAAGATCATCATCGACCTGGTCTTCGCCCACACCTCGGACCAACACGCCTGGTTCCACGAAAGCCGCCAGTCGCGCGCCAATCCCCGGGCCGACTGGTACGTCTGGGCCGATGCCAAGGCGGACGGCGCGCCGCCGTCGAACTGGCAGTCGGTGTTCGGCGGCCCGGCCTGGACCTGGGACGCCCGGCGCGGCCAGTACTATATGCACAATTTCCTCCCGGAGCAGCCGCAGCTCAACCTGCACCTGGCCGCCGTGCAGGACGCCCTGCTGGACGTCGCCCGCTTCTGGCTGGACCGCGGCGTCGACGGCTTCCGCTTCGACGCCATCAATTTCGCCATGCACGACCCGCAGCTGCGGGACAATCCGCCCCTCCCCCCCGGCGGCAAGCGCACCCGGCCGTTCGACTTCCAGGACAAGGTCCACAACCAGTCGCAGCCCGAAATCCCCGACTTCCTCAAACGCGTCCGCGCCCTGACCGACAGCTACGGCGGCCGTTTCAGCGTCGCCGAGGTGGCCGGCGACCACCCCGAGGCCGAGATGCAGGCCTTCACCGCCGGCGAGGAGCATCTGAACAGCGCCTACGGCTTCCTCTATCTCTACGCCCCGACCTTCAGCGATCAGCTGGCGCGGCAGGGGGCCGAGACCTGGCACGGGCGCGACGGTCAGGGCTGGCCGTCCTGGGCCTTCTCCAACCACGACGCCCCGCGCGCCGTCTCGCGCTGGGCCGGCGGGCGCGATCCGCGGGCCTTCGCCGGCATGGCCATGCTGCTGCTGATGTGCCTGCGCGGCAATGTCTTCATCTACCAGGGCGAGGAGCTGGCCCTGCCCCAGGCCGAGGTGCCGTTCGACCGGCTGGTCGACCCCGAGGCCATCGCCAACTGGCCCCAGACCCTCGGCCGCGACGGCGCACGCACCCCCATGCCGTGGTCGGCCGACCAGCCGCACGCCGGCTTCTCGACCGCCGAGCCATGGCTGCCGGTCGACCCGCGCCACCTCGCCCTCGCCGTCGACCGGCAGGAGGCCGACCCCTCCTCCATGCTCCACCTGACCCGGCGTCTGGTCGCCCTGCGCAAGGCCCACCCGGCCCTGACGCGCGGCGAGATGCGCCTGCTGGACGCCCCGCCGGGCCTGCTGTGCTTCGAGCGCGCGCTGGCCGGTGAGCGGCTCCTGTGCGTCTTCAACACCGTCGAACAGGCCCTCGACTGGACCGCCCCGGACGGCTGGCGCGTGATCGAGGCGGTCAACCTGCCGGAGGAGTCCGGCGGCCGTCTGCCGCCCACGGCCGGCCTGGTCCTCGCCCTCGACTGAGCGCGGCGCCGCTCACGTTTGGTTTCCCGCCATGGCCCGGCCGCCGGATTTGCGGCAAACCTCTCGCCGTCGCGCGACGCCGCGCGGCCCTGTTTGCGTGGAGTGGGTGTCGATGCTGAACCGCCGGTCGTTGATCTCGGGAACCGCCGCCCTCTCGGCCCTGCCCGCCGCCGCGGCGGCCCAGGACGCCGCCCCGACCGGACCCCAGCCCGGCAGCGCCAGCGCCACCTCGCCCGACGGCGTCCTCTCCGTCGAGGTGACCGCCGACAAGGACGGCTTCGTGGCATACGCCGTCAGCCGGCTCGGCCGTCCGGTCATCGCCTCCTCGCGCCTCGGCTTCCTGCTGACCGACGCCCGCAAGCTGGAGCGCGCCTTCGGCATCCTGACCCGGACCGTCACCAGCCACGACGACACATGGGAGCAGCCGTGGGGCGAGCGCCGCTTCGTCCGCAACCGTTACACCCAGCTGCGCGTCGAACTGCAGGAGCGCTGGGGCCTGATGCGCCGCATGGATGTGGTCTTCCGTCTGTATGACGACGGTCTCGGCTTCCGCTGCGAGTTCCCGGAGCAGCCCAATCTGACCACCGCCAGCATCGGCGCCGAACTGACCGAATTCACGGTGACGGACGCCGGCACGGCCTGGTGGCTGCCGGCCTTCGAGTACAACCGCGCCGAATATCTCTACAACAAGACCGCCATCGACGCGGTCGGCGTCAGCCAGACGCCGCTGACGATGCGGCTCGACGACGGCACCCACCTGTCGATCCACGAGGCGGCCCTCGTCGACTACGCCGGTATGAACCTGCGCCGGGTCGAGGGCGGCAAATTCCGCGCCATGCTGACCCCCGGCCTGACCAGCGCCGCCGTCGTGCGCCAGACCCCCTTCCACACCCCTTGGCGGACGCTGCAGATCGCCGACCAGGCCGGCGGCCTCGTCGAATCCAGCCTGATCCTGAACCTCAACGAGCCCAACAAACTGGGCGACGTCAGCTGGTTCACCCCGATGAAATACATCGGCATCTGGTGGGACATGCACCTCGACACCCGCAGCTGGAACTCGGGGCCCAAGCACGGCGCCACCACCGACTACACCCTGCGGCAGATCGATTTCGCCGCCGAGCACGGCTTCGGCGGCGTGCTGGTCGAGGGCTGGAATGTCGGCTGGGACGGCGAGTGGTTCGGGGCCGGCTGGGACTACAGCTTCACCGAGGCCTATCCCGATTTCGACATCGACCGCGTCGCCGCCCACGCCCGGGCGAAGGGCGTCGAGATCGTCGGCCACCACGAGACCGGCGGCAACGCCTTCCACTACGAACAGCAGCTCGACGCCGCCTTCGGCCTGATGCAGCGGCACGGCTGGCACACGGTCAAGACCGGCTATGTCGCCGACGCCGGCGGGGCCCATGTCACCGGCCCGGACGGCAAGGCCCATCTGGCCTGGCACGAGAGTCAGCCGATGGTCCGCCACCACCAGACCGTGGTCGAGACCGCCGCCCGCTATCAGGTCGCCGTCAACGCCCATGAGCCGGTCAAGGACACCGGCCTGCGCCGGACCTGGCCCAACACCATCACCCGCGAGGGCGCGCGCGGCATGGAGTATGCGGCCTGGGGCCAGCCCGGCAATCCGCCCGAGCACGAGGTCAATCTGGTCTTCACCCGCCTGCTGGCCGGGCCCATGGATTACACGCCGGGCGTCCTCGGCATGGAGACGCGCGTGCCCGGCGGGGTGCAGACGACCTGGGCCAAACAGCTGGCCCTGTATGTGACGATCTACAGCCCGATCCAGATGGCCGCCGACCTGCTCGAGAACTACGAGAAGAACCCCGGCCCGTTCCAGTTCATCAAGGATGTCGCCGTCGACTGGGCCGACACCCGGGTGCTCAGCGGCGAGGTCGGGGATTACGTCACCATCGCCCGCAAGGACCGCAACTCGGACGAATGGTTCCTCGGCGCCATCACCGACGAACAGCCGCGCGTCCTGACCGCCGCCCTGGCCTTCCTCGATCCCGGCCGCCGCTACCGCGCCGAGATCTACGCCGACGCCGCCGGCGCCGACTACCAGACCAACCGCGAGGCGATCGACATCACCACCCGCGAGGTCACCTCGGCCGAGACCCTGACCCTGCGTCTCGCCCCCGGCGGCGGCCAGGCCATCCGCTTCGTTCCGCTGGGACAGGCGCGTCGCTGACCCGTGGCCGGAGAAGGCGGATGACGGAGGCGACGCCGGGCGCTAACCAGTGCCCATGACCCAAGGCCCCGTCCTCGTCACCGGCTCGGCCGGCTTCATCGGCTTCCACACGGCGCAGCGCCTGCTGGCGCGCGGCGAGACGGTGATCGGCGTCGACAATCTGAACAGCTATTACGACCCGGCGCTGAAACACGCCCGGCTGGAGCGGCTGCAGGCCGATCCCAACTACGTCCACCACACCCTCGACCTCGCCGACCGGCCCGGCATGACCGCCCTGTTCGCCGACCATTCGCCGCGCCGCATCGTCCATCTCGGGGCCCAGGCCGGGGTCCGCTACAGCCTCGAACACCCCGAGAGCTACGTCGATTGCAACGTCGTCGGCTTCCTCACCGTGCTGGAGGGCGCCCGCGCCGTGCGGGCCGAACATCTGGTCTTCGCCTCGACCAGTTCCGCCTTCGGCGCCAACGGCGCCCTGCCCTTCTCGGTGCGGCAGGGCGCAGCCCATCCGCTGACCGTCTACGCCGCCACCAAGATCGCCAACGAGGCGATGGCGCACAGCTACTCCCATCTGTTCGGCTTCCCCTCGACCGGCCTGCGCTTCTTCACCGTCTACGGACCGTGGGGTCGCCCGGACATGGCGCTGTTCAAATTCACGAAAGCCATCCTCGAAGGCCGTCCGATTGACGTCTATGGCCACGGCGAGATGCAGCGCGACTTCACCTATGTCGACGACATCGTCGAGGGCGTGGTCGGGGCGCTCGACCGCCCGGCCGCCGTCGATCCCGACTGGGACGCGACCCGGCCCAACCCCTCGACCAGCGGCGTCGCCCCGTGGCGCATCCTCAACCTCGGCGCCGGCCGCCGTGAACAGCTGATGCGCTATATCGCGGTGCTGGAAGAGGCGCTGGGCCGCAAGGCCGAACTGAACCTGATGCCGGTCCAGGATGGCGACGTGGTCCGCACCGAGGCCGATGTGACCGAAACCCGCGCAGCCCTCGGCTACTCCCCCTCGACCCCGATCGAAACCGGGGTGAAACATTTCGTCGACTGGTACCGCGACTTCTACGCTGTCTGACGCAGACGCGAAGGCCCGGGGCAAGGCCGTGCCGTGACAACCGCCCGCGCCCGGGATGGCGCAGCGTCACCGCATCGTATTGCACCGCACACGAAATGAATTGCCTGCCGCACCGCAATAGTCTCCTATCCCAATCCGCGGCGTCGAACGCGGGTTCGGGCCGGGACCTTCTGTTTTCCAGAGCTTGGGCGCGCGCATGACTCGACCTTTCTCCCTGCTTCTCACCCTCGCCGCCTGTCTCGCTGCGACCCCCGTACTGGCCGCCGCGCCGGAGACGGCCGCCCTGCTGGCCCACCAGGCCCCGCTGGAGCTGAACGAGGCGTCCTCGGCCTGGATCCTGACCTCGACGGCGCTGGTCCTGCTGATGACCCTGCCCGGTCTGGCCCTGTTCTACGGCGGCATGGTCCGACGCAAGAACGTCATCGCCACCATCGCCCATTCGACCGCCGCCTTCGCCATCGTCACCGTGCTGTGGTTCGCGGTCGGCTACAGCCTGTCGTTCGGCTCCAGCGGCCCGGCCACCAATGACTTCATCGGCGGGCTGCAGGCGGCCTTCCTCAATGGCGTGACCCCGTCGACGGCGCACAGCCTGGCGCCCGGCCTGCCCGAGTTCCTGTGGGTCGCCTATCAGCTGACCTTCGCCATCATCACCCCGGCCCTGATCGCCGGCGCCTTCGCCGAGCGGATCAAATTCTCGGCCTCGATCCTGTTCTTCTTCCTCTGGCACCTGCTGGTCTATGTGCCGATCTGCCACCAGGTCTGGGGCGGCGGCTGGATGGGCTCGCTGGGCGTGCTCGACTTCGCCGGCGGCGCTGTGGTCCACGTCAACGCCGGGGTCGCCGGCCTCGTCGCCGCCCTCGTGCTGGGCCCGCGCCACGGCTTCGGCCGCGACAACATGGCCCCGCACAACCTGACCCTGACGGCCATCGGCGCCGGCCTGCTGCTGGTCGGCTGGCTCGGCTTCAACGCCGGCTCGGCCTGGGCCGCCGACGGCATCGCCGCCGTCGCCGCCTTCAACACCATCCTCGCCGCCGCCGCCGCGGCCATCGGCTGGACCGCCGTCGAGTGGATCGACCACAAGCGGCCGACCCTGCTGGGCCTGCTGTCCGGCGTCGTCGCCGGCCTGGTGGGCATCACCCCGGCCGCCGGCCTGGTCGACCCCAAGGGCGCCTTCCTGATCGGCGTCATCTCGGGGCCGGCCTGCTACGCCGGGGCCGTCTGGCTGAAGCGGGCGCTCAAATACGACGACAGCCTCGACGCCTTCGGCGTGCACGGCGTCGGCGGCATCGTCGGGGCCCTGCTCACCGGCGTCTTCGCCACCGCCGCCATCAACCCGGCGGGCGAGAACGCCAATCTGCTCAACCAGGCCATCGGCCTGCTGGCGGTCATCGTCTGGAGCGGCGTCGGCACCTGGCTGATCCTGATGGTGTGCAAATTCACCACCGGCCTGCGGGTCGAGAAGGAGGCCGAGATCGAGGGCCTCGACTACACCCAGCACGGCGAAACCATCCACCCATAGAAAACGGGCGTCCGCGGCTGCGGACGCCCGTTCCGTCTATCGTTGGCCCCAGGGGCTCAGCGGGCGTTGGTCGTCTCGGCGGAGTCCGCGGCCGGCTGGGCCGGCATGGTCTGCTGCGTCGTCGGCTGTTCGGCCACGCCGGTAGCCGGGGCGGCGGTCGCGGCGGCGCTGTCGGTCGCAACGGTGCCTTCGACAGCCTCGCCCTCGGCAGCGCCCTCGGCCGGGGCGGCGCCCGGCTGACGCGTGGGGTCCGGAGCGGGAATGGCGAAACCGGTAGAGCCCTGCGAGCGCAGCCAGGCGATCAGATTGACGCGGGTCTGGGTGTCGCGGATGCCGGCGAACGACATCTTGGTGCCCGGGATGTGGCGGCCCGGCGCGGTCAGGAACTGGTCCAGCTCGTCATAGGTCCAGGTCGGGGCCTCGGCCTTGTGCGCGGTGAAGGCGTCGGAATAGGCGAAGCCCGCCGCATGCATGACCGGCCCGCCGACCACGCCGTAGAGGTTGGGTCCGGTGCCGTTGGGGCCGCCGGCCGTGACCGTGTGGCAGGCCTGGCAGCGCGCGAAGGCGGCCTCGCCCGCGCCCAGGTCGGCGGTCGGCAGGACCGTGCCCCAGTCGGGGGCCAGTTCGACCTCGGCGGCGCCGCCGGCGGCCTCTTCCGGCGCGTCGACGAAATAGCCCATCTTTTCAGGGGCTTCCGTGTGATAAATGGCCGCCGTGACCTGCTGCACCCCGACTATGACGAAGCCGGTCGCCAGCACGGCGCCCATGATCTTGTTCCACTTCAGGTCGCCGCTCATGCGCGTGGTCGCATCCCGTTCTTGAGGCCCGGCCGCGAGGGCGGTTGGGCGGATTCTTGCGTGGGCGTCTCTTACACGCTAGCGCGACCTTCGCAACTGGCCCGCGACGTCCGCAAGGCGTCGGGGCGTCGCAGGCAGGAAGGCCCCGATGAACCCGCTCGTCCTGATCCCCGCGCGGATGGCCGCCGCCCGCCTGCCCGGCAAGCCCCTCGCCGACATCGGCGGCCAGCCGATGATCGTCCGCGCCTGGCGTCAGGCCATGGAATCCGGCCTGCCCGTCGCCGTCGCCGCCGGCGATCCCGAGATCGTCGCCGCCGTCGAGGGCGCCGGCGGCGTCGCCGTCCTGACCGACCCCGACCTGCCCTCCGGCTCGGACCGCATCCGCGCCGCCCTCGACGCCCTCGACCCCGAGGGCCGGCACGACGCGGTCATCAACCTGCAGGGCGACATGCCGTTCGCCGACCCGGGCCTCGCCGTGGCCTGCGCCGCCCTGCTGCACGGCGAGCCGGCCTGCGACATCGCCACCCTGGTCGCGCCCGAGGCCGCCCCCGCCGACCGGTCCAACCCCGACGTGGTCAAGGCCGTCCTCGCCCTGCCGGAGGGGGAGCGCCACGGCCGCGCCCTCTATTTCACCCGCTCCACCCTGTACGGCGACGGCCCGGTCTGGCGCCACGTGGGCCTGTACGGCTACCGCCGCGCCGCCCTCGAACGCTTCTGCGCCGCCCCGCCCTCGCCGCTGGAACGCCGCGAAAAGCTCGAACAGCTCCGCGCCCTCGAAATGGGCCTGCAGATCTGGGCCGCCGTCATCGACGAGGCCCCGCTGTCGGTGGACAGTCCGGCGGATCTGGAAGCGGCGCGGGCGCTGGCGAGGGATTAGGGATGAGGGATTAGGGATGAGGGATGAGGGATGAGGGATGAGGGATTAGGAGGCGGCTGCTGAACTCCTGAGGCGTGACCGCAGCGCGTTCAGCATCCGGGAAATCTCCTCAGCTTCCTGCAACAGGTTGTCGACCTGAGCGGCCGGCGCCAACCGCAGCCGGCGGATGATGATCAGGAAAGTCTCCAGCTCGGCAGCCGAGCCTCGCGCGATGCTGACGAAGTGAGCGTAGTCCCGTCGCGTGCCCATGGCGTTGCCTTCTGCGATGTTTGCGGCGATCGACGATGAGCACCGGATGATCTGCGCGGACAGCCGATACATCTCTTCCTTCGGCATCTCGCGGGTCAGGCGGTACACTTCGCAGGCGAGATCGACGGCCTTCCGCCAGACGGTCAGTTCTCGGTGCGACTGCAGCGCCATCGCGGTCCCCGGCAAGGCTGCGCAACCTTAACGAAAATCACTCACAAGTTAAAGTCGTTCACCGTTCTGATCCTCATCCCTAATCCCTAACCCCTAATCCCTCCTCAGACCTCAAACCCATCCACCCACGCCTGCAGCAGCGTCCGCGCGATGGCCACCGGCGGCGGCGCCTTGATCGTCGCATGCGTCCCCGCCAGCACCTCGGCCGCCTCCGCCTGCGTCAGCCACGCCACCGCCTCCAGCTCGGTCTGGTCCGGCCGCGCGTCCTCTGAATCAACCTCGCAGACCAGGCCGATCATCAGCTGCGACGGGAACGGCCACGGCTGGCTCGAGTGATACCGCACCTTCGTCACCGTCAGCCCCGCCTCCTCCTCCACCTCCCGCGCGCAGGCCTCCTCGATCGTCTCGCCCGGCTCCAGAAACCCCGCCAGCGCCGACATCCGCCCTTCCGGCCAGCTCGCCTGCCGTCCCAGCAGGCACCGCGGCTCATCCCCGCCGCGATACACCGCCAGCATGATGGTCACCGGATCGACGCGCGGGAAATGCTCGGTGGAACAGGCCGGGCAGATCCGCTTCCACCCGCCGCAGGCGTCCTCGCTCAGGGTTCCGCAGGCGGCGCAGAAGCCGTGCCGCCGGCGCCAGTCGAACAGCGACTTGGCCGCTCCCGCCATGGCCGCGTCCGGCCCCGGCAACAGCCCCGCCGCCGCCCGCATCTCATGGAACTCACCCACGCCGCGCAGCGCCCCCGCCGTCGGATCGATCGACCCCTCGACCTCGACCGCGAACACCGGCGCCCCCTTCCACAGGCCGAGGAACAGCTCCCGGTCCGGGACCACCGCCCGCGCATGCGCCATCGGCAGCCACGCCAGCCGCGGCTCGCCCGCCGCCTCCAGCAACGGCCGCCCCTCCCACAGCACCAGCGCCAGCGCCTCCGGGTTCGCGCCCTGCTCGGCCAGCCAGTCGGGATCGTTGCGCCGGTCCCCCGCCCGATCGAGCGGATTGCCGGCGAAGGTGTTCAGGGCGGGAAGGGGCATGGCCTCCCTCTACCCCCAAGGCTTGATTCACGCGACCCGACCCGTCATATCTCCGCGTGGAGATCGCGGGCGAAGGCTTCGCCAACCTGGTCAGGGCCGGAAGGCAGCAGCCACAACGAATTCCCCTTCGGGTCGCGGTCTCCACTTCCTTCTTTTTAGGGCGCAAACGCTCGCGACACGGTCGCTC
>JAHJNW010000068.1 GCA_018820665.1 Alphaproteobacteria bacterium
GCCGACGGCCAGGAGATCTTCACCGACACGCCGATGGTCAGGAAGGCCCGCGAAGGGGTGATGGAGTTTCTGCTCATCAACCACCCGCTGGACTGCCCGATCTGCGACCAGGGCGGCGAGTGCGACCTGCAGGACCAGGCCATGGGCTATGGCCGCGACGGCTCGCGCTACGCCGAGAACAAGCGCGCGGTCGAAGAAAAGAACATGGGTCCGACGGTCAAGACCTTCATGACCCGATGCATCCAGTGCACCCGCTGCGTCCGCTTCATCACCGAGGTCGCCGGCGTGCCGGACATCGGCATGATCTCGCGCGGCGAGGACGCCGAGATCACCACCTATCTGGAAAAGAACATCGACAGCGAGCTGTCGGGCAACGTCAACGACCTGTGCCCGGTCGGCGCCCTGACGCACCGGCCGTGGCAGTACCACTACCGCCCGTGGGAGCTGAAGCGGACCGAGTCGATCGACGTCATGGACGCCCTGGGCTCGAACATCCGCGTCGACGCGCGCGGGGCCGAGGTCATGCGCGTGCTGCCGCGGGTGCATGAGGGCATCAACGAGGAATGGCTGTCGGACATCAGCCGCTACGCCGTCGACGGCCTGCAGCGCCAGCGGCTGGACCGGCCCTATGTGCGCGAGGACGGCAAGCTGCGCGCGGCCTCGTGGGAAGAGGCGCTGGGCGTCGTGGCGGCCAAGCTGACCGCCGCCAAACCTGAGAAGATCGGCGTCGTCGCCGGCGATCTGCAGGATGCGGAATCGATGAAGGCGGCGCTGGACCTGTTCCGCGCCCTCGGCTCGGCCAACACCGACTGCCGTCAGGACGGCAGCGCCCTGGGCCATGGCCCGCGCGAAGGCTGGCTGTTCAACTCCGGCCTGCAAGGTATTGAAAACGCCGACGCGGTCCTGATCGTCGGGGCCAATCCGCGGACCGAGGCGCCGCTGCTGAACGCGCGTCTGCGCAAGGCGTGGCTGACCGGCGAGATGCAGGTCGGGGTGATCGGCGAGCCGGTGAACCTGACCTTCGAACACAGCTGGCTCGGCGCCGGCTCGAAGACCCTGGCCAAACTGCCGAAGGCGGCGCTCGACTTCCTCGACAAGGCCGAGCGGCCGGCGATCATCGTCGGCGCGGGCGCCCTGTCCGGCGAAAGCGGACCCGCCGTGCTGAACGCGCTCGGCGCCCTGGCGAAGAAGGTCGGCGTCGTCGCCGCTGCCGAGGCCGGCGTCTGGAACGGCTTCAACGTGCTGCATACGGCGGCCTCGCGGGTCGGCGGCCTCGACATGGGCTTCGTCCCGGGCGCGGGCGGCCTGTCGGCGGTCGACATGGTCAAGAAGGGCGCGCTGGACGTGCTTTTGCTGCTGGGCGCCGACGAGATCGACGCCTCGGCCACCGGCGCCTTCAAGGTCTATCTGGGCAGCCATGGCGACCGCGGCGCGCACGGCGCCGACGTCATCCTGCCGGGCGCGGCCTATACCGAAAAGCCGGGCCTGTACGTCAACACCGAGGGCCGGGTGCAGATGGCCGAACGGGCCGTCTTCCCGAAAGGCCAGGCGAAGGAAGACTGGGCCATCCTGCGCGCCCTGTCGGCCATGGTCGGCCAGACCCTGCCGTACGACACCCTCGACGCCCTGCGTTCGAAGCTGATGGCGGATCATCCGACCTTCGGTCGCATCGACTATCTGCCGGCGCCGGCGTCGTTCGACGTGGCGAGCCTCGGCAAGAAGGGCGACCTCGGCGACACGGCCTTCCATTCGGCGGTGCGCGACCCCTACCTCAACAACCCGATCGCGCGCGCCAGCGTGACCATGGCCGAGCTGTCCGCCCTGCGGATGGCCCCGGTCGCGATGGCGGCGGAGTAAGGCCCGATGGATTTCTGGACCACGCCCCTGGGTTGGACCCTGATCACCGCCGGCGGCATCCTGCTGGTCACCGTCGGCATCCTGATCTCGCTCGCCTTCCTGCTGCTGGCCGACCGGAAGATCTGGGCCAGCGTGCAGATGCGCAAAGGGCCCAACGTCGTCGGCCCGTTCGGTCTACTGCAGTCGTTCGCCGACTTCTTCAAATTCGTGCTGAAGGAGATCGTCGTCCCGTCCGGCGCCGACAAGATCATCTTCCTGCTGGCGCCGCTGCTGACCTTCGTCCTGGCCTTCATCGCCTGGGCGGCCATTCCGTTCGCGCCGGGCTGGGTCATCTCCGACCTCAATGTCGGCATCCTGTACATCTTCGCGATCAGCTCGCTGGGCGTTTACGGCATCATCATGGGCGGCTGGGCTTCGAACTCGAAGTATCCGTTCCTCGGCTCGCTGCGCAGCGCGGCGCAGATGGTGTCCTATGAGGTCTCCATCGGCCTGGTGATCATCAACGTCATCCTGCTGTCGGGGACGATGAACCTGACCGCCATCGTCGAGCAGCAGGGCGGCTGGTTCTGGGACTGGTTCGCCTTCGGGGGCGGGGCGGGCACATGGCCGCTGATCGTCGTCATGTTCCCGATGTCGATCATCTTCTTCATCTCGGCCCTGGCCGAGACAAACCGTCCGCCGTTCGACCTGCCCGAGGCCGAGTCCGAGCTGGTGGCCGGCTATCAGGTCGAATACTCGTCGACGCCCTACCTGCTGTTCATGATCGGCGAATACGCCAACATCGTCTTCATGTGCGCCATGATCAGCCTGCTGTTCTTCGGCGGCTGGCACCCGGGCTTCCCGACCGACTTCCTCGCCGACTGGCCGGAATTCGTCGCCAACCTGTTCTACTTCCTGGTGTTCTTCGCCAAGATCATCTTCTGGTTCGCGATGATCGCCATGGTGAAGGCCTTCGTGCCGCGCTACCGCTACGATCAGCTGATGCGGTTGGGCTGGAAGATCTTCTTGCCGACCTCGCTGGTCGCCGTGGTTGTGGTCGCCGCCTGGCGTGTGTTCGCGGTGGGCGCATGAGCCGGCTTCTGACCCTGATCGCGATATCCGCCGCCGCGGCGACGGCCGCCTGCAATGTGCCGATCTACGAGCCGGAACCGGTGTCGGGCTATCAGTGGGAACGGCGCCAGCAGGCCATCGAACGGCAGCAGGCCGAACGCGTGCGCCTGTGCCGCATCACCCGGGATGAGGACCCGCGCAAGGAAGAGCTTTGCCGCGGCGTCGAGAGAGAGAACGACTGATGTTCACCCGTATCGTCCAGGCCACCAAGGGCGCGATGATGCTGGACATCATCGGCGCCATCGGTCTGTCGCTGAAATACATGGCGCGGCCCAAGGCCACCGTGAACTATCCGTTCGAGCGCAATCCGCAGTCGCCGCGCTTCCGCGGCGAACACGCCCTGCGCCGCTATCCGAACGGCGAGGAGCGGTGCATAGCCTGCAAGCTGTGCGAGGCCATCTGCCCGGCCCAGGCCATTACCATCGAGGCCGAACCGCGCGCCGACGGCAGCCGCCGCACGACCCGCTACGACATCGACATGGTCAAATGCATCTATTGCGGCCTGTGCCAGGAGGCCTGCCCGGTCGACGCGATCGTCGAGGGGCCGAACTCGGAATTCACCGTCGAGAACCGCGAAGAGCTGCTCTACGACAAAGACAAATTGCTTTCGAACGGCGACCGCTGGGAGCGGTTGATCGCGAAGAATCTGGAACTCGACGCGCCTTACCGTTAAGGCGCAGACGCTGAACGGGGAGGGCGATTCCGAAAGGGATCGTCGCCCATAACCGAAAGGGGCGCAGGCCTCAGATGTTGACAGGAATCGCCTTCTATCTGCTGGCGGCGGTGGCCGCGGTCGGCGGCCTGATGGTCGTCACCGCGAAGAACCCCGTGCACAGCGTGCTGTGGCTGATCCTGACCTTCTTCTCGTCGGCGGGGCTGTTCGTGCTGCTGGGCGCGGAGTTCCTGGCGATGCTGCTGGTCGTGGTCTACGTCGGCGCCGTCGCGGTGCTGTTCCTGTTCGTGGTGATGATGCTGGACGTCGACTTCGTGCGCCTGCGCGAGGGTTACGCCCGCTACCTGCCGCTGGCCGCCGTCGTCGCCGGCGTACTGCTGATCGAGATGATCATGATCTCGCTGGTGGTGGTGAGCGGCGGGGCCGCCGCCGACGCGACCGGGCCGGCCGTCGCAGTCGCCGACATGACCAACGCCGAGGCCATCGGCCGGGTGCTGTACACCGACTATGTCTACATCTTCCAGGCGGCGGGGATCGTGCTGCTGATCGCCATGATCGGGGCCATCGTCCTGACCCTGCGCCACAAGCCCAACATCAAGCGCCAGAACCCCGGCGACCAGGTCAACCGCGATCGCAAGACCGCGATCGAGGTCAAGGGCGCGGCCACCGGCGCGGGCGTCTCCGCCGAGGATCTGATCTGATGGACATCACGCTGCAGCACTATCTGGCGGTCGGCGCCATCCTGTTCACCATCGGCGTCTTCGGCATCTTCGTGAACCGCAAGAACGTCATCATCATCCTGATGTCGATCGAGATGATCCTGCTGGCGGTGAACATCAATTTCGTCGCCTTCTCGGCCTATCTCAACGACGTCTCCGGGCAGATCATGGCCATGTTCGTGCTCACGGTCGCCGCGGCCGAGGCCGCCGTCGGCCTGGCCATTCTGGTGACCTTCTTCCGCAATCGCGGCGACATCGCCGTCGATGACGCCTCGGTCATGAAGGGCTGATCGTGAACCTCGCGCTTCTCGTCACTCTCGGCGTCTTCGCCCCGCTGCTCGGCGCGGCCGTCGTCGGCCTGTCCGGCCGCCGGCTCGGCGACCTGCTGTCCAAATCGATCACCACCGGCCTGCTGTTCTTCTCGTGCGCCGTGGCCTGGATCGTGTTCGCCCAGTGGACCTGGGGCGGCCTCGAGGCCTTCACTGTGCAGATCGCGCCGTTCGTCAACGTCGGCGACTTCCAGTCGAACTGGGCCATCCGCATCGATGCGATGTCGGCCGTCATGCTGGTCGTGGTCACCAGCGTGTCCTCGCTCGTTCACCTCTATTCGTGGGGGTATATGTCCGAGGATCCGGACCAGCCGCGGTTCTTCGCCTATCTGTCGCTGTTCACCTTCGCCATGCTGGCGCTGGTCACCGCCGCCGACTTCATGCAGCTGTTCTTCGGCTGGGAAGGGGTGGGGCTGGCCTCCTATCTGCTGATCGGCTTCTGGTTCAAGAAGCCGACCGCCAGCGCCGCCGCGATCAAGGCCTTCGTCGTCAACCGGGTCGGCGACTTCGGCTTCGTGCTGGGCATCTGCACCGTGTTCTGGATGTTCGGCACCATCGAGTTCGCCGAACTGTTCCCGATGATCGCCGCACAGGCCGGAACCGGCTGGGACTTCCTCGGCTACACCTGGTCGGCGCTGGATCTGGCGGGCTTCCTGCTGTTCATCGGCGCCATGGGCAAGTCGGCCCAGTTCTTCCTCCACACCTGGCTGCCCGACGCCATGGAGGGCCCGACGCCGGTCTCGGCCCTGATCCACGCGGCGACCATGGTCACCGCCGGCGTCTACATGGTCTGCCTGCTGTCGCCGATCTATGAATACGCCCCGGTCGCCTCGGCGATCATCGCCCTCGTCGGCGCCGTCACGGCCCTGTTCGCCGCCACGGTCGGTCTGGCCCAGAACGACATCAAGCGGGTCATCGCCTATTCGACCTGTTCGCAGCTCGGCTACATGTTCTTCGCCGCGGGCGTCGGCGCCTACCAGGCGGCCATGTTCCACCTGTTCACCCACGCCTTCTTCAAGGCCCTGCTGTTCCTCGGGGCCGGCTCGGTGATCCACGGCATGCATCATGAACAGGACATGCGGAAGATGGGCGGGCTGTGGAAGCTGCTGCCCGTGACCTATGCGGTGATGACCATCGGCACCATCGCCATCACCGGCCTGGGCATTCCCGGGGTCGGCGGGTTCGCCGGCTTCTATTCCAAGGACTCGATCATCGAGAGCGCCTTCGCCTCGTTCACCAACGGCCACAGCGCCATGGGGCTGTTCGCCTTCATGGTCGGCATCCTGGCGGCCGGCCTGACCGCCTACTATTCCTGGCGTCTGGTGTTCATGACCTTCCACAACAAGCCGGTGTGGAAGGACGAGGCCCATGCCGATCACGCGCATGACGACCACGCGGCGCATCCGGCGCAGCTGGAGACGCATGGCGAGCCGCTGGCCGACGACGGCCATGCCCATGACGATCACGCCCACGACGACCATGCCCATCACGGTCCGCTGAAGCCGCACGAGAGCACGTGGATCATGCTGGTTCCGCTGTTGCTGCTGTCGGTCGGCGCGGTCGCGGCCGGCTTCATCTTCGCGCCCTACTTCATCGGCGATCACGAACACGATTTCTGGCGCGGCGCGATCTTCGTCGCCGAGGCCAACCATGTCCTGCACGACAGCCACTATGTGCCCGTCTGGGTGAAGTGGTCGCCGCTGATCCTGACGCTGATCGGGACCTTCGCCGCCTTCTGGCTGTATGTGCTGAAGGAGGGGATGGCGCGCCGGATGGCCGACCGCGGCGGCATCATCCACGGCTTCCTCTACAACAAATGGTATTTCGACGAGCTGTATGACGTCGTGTTCGTGAAGGGCGCGAGGGCTGTCGGCGACCTGTTCTGGAAGATCGGTGACGTGAAGATCATCGACGGCCTCGGCCCGAACGGCGCAGCCTGGGCCTCGCTGAAATCCGCCGCCCGACTGGGCAAGCTCCAGTCCGGCTATGTGTACCACTATGCGTTCGTGATGCTGCTCGGCGTGGCCGGTTTCCTCGCCTTCGCCATCTATGCGTGGGGAGCCTGATCTTGCCCCAGATCCCCTTCATCCTCAGCGTCGTCACCTTCCTGCCGCTGGTCGGCGCGGGACTGATCCTGCTCGCCCGCCTGCTGGGCAAGGGCGACGCCGCCGGCGCCGCGCGCTGGATCGCCCTCGGCACGACGCTCCTCGCCCTGGCCGTCTCGGCCGTGCTGGTGGCCGGCTTCGACGCCTCGAACGCCGCCTATCAGTTCGTCGAGCGCTATGTCTGGTTCGCCGGCGCCGAATACCACATGGGCGTCGACGGGATTTCGATCCTGTTCGTGCTGCTGACCGCCTTCCTGATGCCGATCTGCATCCTGGCCAGCTGGACCACGATCAAGGAGCGGGTGGTCGACTATATGATCGCCTTCCTGGTGCTGGAGACGCTGGTCATCGGCGTGTTCACCTCGCTGGACCTGTTCCTGTTCTACATCTTCTTCGAAGGCACCCTGGTGCCGATGTTCATCATCATCGGCGTCTGGGGCGGGGCCAACCGGATCTACGCCGCCTACAAATTTTTCCTCTACACCCTGCTGGGATCCGTCCTGATGCTGCTGGCCATGCTGTGGATGGCGGCCGAGGCCGGCACGACCAGCATTCCGGCGCTGAAGGCGTTCGACTTCCCCGCCTATGCCCAGCCGTTGCTCTGGCTGGCCTTCTTCGCCTCGTTCGCGGTCAAGATGCCGATGTGGCCGGTGCACACCTGGCTGCCGGACGCCCACGTCCAGGCGCCAACCGCGGGCTCGGTCATCCTCGCCGGCATCCTGCTGAAGCTGGGCGGCTACGGCTTCATCCTGTTCAACCTGCCGATGTTCCCGCTGGCGTCGCAGATGTTCGCGCCGCTGGTGTTCGCCCTGTCGGCCATCGCCATCGTCTACACCTCGCTGGTCGCCTTCCGGCAGACCGACATGAAGAAGCTGATCGCCTATTCGTCGGTCGCCCACATGGGCTTCGTCACCATGGGCATCTTCGCCGGCAACGATCAGGGCGTTCAGGGGGCGGTGTTCCAGATGCTCAGCCACGGCCTGATCTCGGGCGCGCTCTTCCTCTGCGTCGGCGTGGTCTATGACCGGATGCACACGCGCGAGATCGCCTTCTACGGCGGCCTGACCTCGCGCATGCCGTGGTTCGCCGCCATCTTCCTGCTGTTCACCATGGCCAACGTCGGCCTGCCCGGCACCTCGGGCTTCATCGGCGAGGTCCTGACCCTGACCGGCGTCTACGGCGTCTCGACCTGGACGGCCCTGTTCGCGGCCTCGGGCGTGATCTTCTCGGCGGTCTACGCCCTGACGCTGTATCGCAACGTCATGTTCGGCGAGATCACCAATCCGGCGCTGAAGGCCATCACCGACGTCGACAAGCGCGAGCTGCTGATCTTCGCGCCGCTGATCATCGGCACCCTGTGGCTGGGCGTTCAGCCCGGTCTGGTGCTGGATTACACCGCCGCCTCGGTCGAGGCCCTGACTTCCGCCTATCAACTTGCGATCGGCGGGTGAGACCATGATGCCTGATCTGATTTCCGCCCTCCAGCTTTCGACTCCGGAAGCCGCCCTCGCGGTCGGCGGCCTCGTGCTGCTGATGATCGGCGCCTTCGTCGGCGAAAAGAGCGCCCGGCTGGTCTCGGCCCTGTCGATCCTGCTGCTGCTCGGGGCCACCGCCCTGGCCGTGACCGGTCCGCTGGGCCAGGCTTTCAACGGCGCCTATGTGGCCGATCCGCTGGCCGTCTACGGCAAGGCGCTGATCTTCCTGTCCAGCGCCTTGGCCATCGTGCTCGGCGACGGCTGGATGAAGCGCAACCGCATCGCCAAATTCGAGTATCCGGTGCTGATCGTGCTGGCCTCGGCCGGCATGGGGATGATGGCGTCGTCGGGCGACCTGATCTCGCTGTACGTCGGCATCGAGCTGCACTCGCTGGCCCTGTATGTGCTGGCCGCCTTCCACCGCGACGACCTCAAGGCGTCCGAGGCCGGCCTCAAGTATTTCGTGCTCGGCGCCCTGTCGTCCGGCCTGCTGCTGTACGGCGCCAGCCTGATCTACGGCTTCACCGGTTCGATGCGGTTCGACGAGATCGCCGCCTACGCCGCGACCAACGCCTCGCCCGGCCTGATCTTCGGCTTGGTGTTCCTGATCTGCGGCCTGGCCTTCAAGGTCTCGGCCGCGCCGTTCCACATGTGGACGCCGGACGTCTATGAGGGCGCCCCGACGCCGGTCGTTGCCCTGTTCGCCACGGCCCCCAAGGTCGCGGCCATGGTGCTGATCGCCCGGACGCTGGAAGGGGCCTTCGCCGGCTCGCACGACCAGTGGGCCCAGGTGCTGATCCTGATCTCGCTGATCTCCTTCGCCGTCGGGGCATTCGGCGGGCTGGTGCAGAAGGATATGCAGCGGCTGCTGGCCTATTCCTCGATCGCCAACATCGGCTACGCCCTGCTGGGTATCGCCGCCGGCACGACGCTGGGCGTGCAGGCCATGCTGCTGTTCATGACGCTGTATGTCATCGACCAGTTCGGCTTCTTCGCCCTGATCCTGTCGCTGAGCCGGAACGGGCGGCCGATCCGTCGCATCCAGGACTTCGCCGGCCTGCGCAAGGACCGGCCGGTGATGGCGCTGGTGCTGACCGTGCTTTCGCTGTCGGTGCTGGGCATGCCGCCGCTGGCCGGATTCTGGGGCAAATGGGCGGTGTTCGGCGCCGCCGCCGAGGCCGGATACTGGATGGTCGGCGCCGCCGGTCTCGTGGCCTCCGTCGTCGCCGGCTTCTACTATCTGCGCATCATCAAGCTGATGTGGTTCGATCCGGCGCCCGAGGGCGTCGAGGCGATCGATCGGTCGCCGATCGAGGCGAAGACCATCGCCATCGCCGCGGCCCTGTTCTCCTTCCCGCTGGTGCTGGTCGCCCTGACCTGGCTGGAGCCGCTGACGCGGGCGGCGGCGGTCGGCTACGGGGCGGGCTGACGGTGGCTTCGGCCGCGGCCGTCCTGCTGCTCGACCAGACCGACTCCACCAATGCGGACGCCCGTCGCCGGGCCGAGGCCGGCGAGACCGGCCCGCTGTGGATCGTCGCCCGGCGGCAGTCGGCCGGCCGCGGGCGACGGGGCAGGGCGTGGGAGAGCGACACGGGCAATCTGTTCGCCACCCTGCTGACCACCACGCGCAAGCCGCCGGCCGAGGCGGCCCAGGTGACCTTCATCGCCGCCCTCGCCATCGCCGATCTGCTGGACGCCTTCGCGCCGCCGTCGCTGGTGACGATCAAATGGCCCAATGACGTGTTGCTCGCCGGGGACAAGGCGTCGGGCGTTCTGGTCGAGTCCGGGGCGCACGAAGGCGGCGGCCTGTGGCTGGCGATCGGCATCGGGGTCAATCTGGCCCAGGCGCCGGAGGGGACCGAGCGGCCGGCGACGGCGCTGGCGAACCATCTGCGCGGCGATGTCCTGACCCCGCCGACGGTCGAGGCGGCGGCGGCGACGTTGGCCGGGGCCTTCGCGGTCTGGATGGAGCGGTGGGAGACGCTGGGCTTCCAGCCGATCCTCGACGCCTGGCAGGCGCGGACATCGGGGCTGGACGGCCCGGCCGTGGCGCGGCTGGGGCGCGAGACGGTCGAGGGCCGGGCCGAGGGCGTGGCCCCGGATGGGGCGCTGAAACTGAGACTGGCTGACGGGTCGCTGCGGCTGATCTCGGCCGGCGACGTCTTCTTCGGGGAGGCCGCGTGATGTTGCTGGCGATCGAACAGGGCAACACCAATACGCTGTTCGCGGTGCATGACGGCGAGGCGTGGATCGCCCAGTGGCGCACGGCAACCGAGGCCAGCCGCACGGCTGACGAATACGCCGTCTGGCTGAGCCAGCTGCTGTCGATGCGTGGCTTGGCGATCAGCCAGCTGGACGGTTGCATCATATCCAGCGTGGTGCCGCAATCGATCTTCAATCTTAGGAACCTGTCGCGCCGCTATCTGTCGGTCGAACCCCTGGTCATCGGCGAGAATGTCGAGCTGGGCATGACGGCGCGGATCACCAAGCCGAGCGAGGCAGGGGCCGACCGGTTGGTCAACGCCATCGGCGCGCATCTGGTCTATCCCGGCGACCTGATCGTCATCGACAGCGGCACGGCGACGACCTTCGACGTGATCGCCGCCGACGGCGCCTTCGAGGGCGGACTGATCGCCCCCGGGATCAATCTGAGCCTTCAGGCGCTTCACGAGGCCGCCGCAATGTTGCCCCGCATCGCCATCCAGAAGCCCGATCGCGTGATCGGCAAGGACACGGTGTCCAACATGCAGTCGGGCGTCTTCTGGGGCTATGTCGCCCTGATCGAGGGCCTGGTCGCGCGCATCAAGGCGGAGTGGGGCAAGCCCATGACCGTCATCGGCACCGGCGGAGTCGCCTCGCTGTTCGAAGGCGCCACAGAGTCCATCGACCGGTTTGATCCGGACCTCACTATCCGCGGCCTCCTCGAAATCTGGCGGCGGAACACCCATCTAAAGGACACATGAAAAAGCAATCCAACGACGAACTCGTCTTCGTCCCGCTCGGCGGGTCGGGCGAGATCGGTATGAACCTGAATGTCTACGGCTACGGGCCGGAGGCGAATCGCGAATGGCTGATCGTCGACGTCGGCGTGACCTTCGGCGACCTGTCGACGCCCGGCGTCGACGTCATCGTGCCTGATCCGTCCTTCCTCGACGGCGAGAAGATCCGCGGCATCGTCCTGACCCACGGGCATGAGGACCATATCGGCGCTCTCGGCTGGCTGTGGTCGCGCATCAAGGCGCCGATCTATGCGACGCCGTTCACCGCCTTCCTGATCCGCGAGAAGCTGCGCGAGGCGGGAATCCTGAACGAGGTCAAGATCATCGAGGTGCCGCTCAGCGGCACGATCGACCTCGGTCCGTTCCAGGTGACGATGATCACCATGACCCATTCGATCGCCGAGCCGAACTCGCTGGCGATCAAGACGCCGTTGGGCACCGTGTTCCACACCGGCGACTGGAAACTGGATCCGAGCCCGGTCATCGGCCAGCCGACCGATATCGCCGCCATCACCAAACTGGGCGACGAAGGCCTGCTGGCCATGGTCTGCGACTCCACCAACGTCTTCGTTGAAGGTCAGGCCGGGTCGGAGCTGGACGCCCAGGAAGGGCTGATCGAGCTCATCGGCAGCCTGAAGACCGGCCGCATCGCCGTCGGCTGTTTCGCCTCGAACGTCGCCCGCATGGTCAGCGTGATCAAGGCGGCGCAGTTGGCCGGACGCCGCGTGGCCCTGGCCGGACGCTCGATGCACCGGATCACCGCGGCGGCCCGCCACGTCGGCCTGTTCAACGACAGCCAGCGCATCCTGTCCGAGGAAGAGGCCCGCGTCTGGCCGGCGGACGAGATCCTGTATCTGTGCACCGGCAGCCAGGGTGAAGATCGCGCCGCCCTGTCGCGCGCCGCCCAGGGCACCCACCCCTTCATCAAACTGGGTCTGGGCGATCACTGCATCTTCTCGTCGCGGGTCATCCCTGGCAACGAACTGTCCATCGCCGCCCTGCAGGACAAGCTCGCCGACCGTGGCGTGCGCCTCTACACCGAGAAGGACCATCCGCACGTCCACGTCTCGGGCCACCCGTGCCGGGACGAGATGAAGCAGATGTACGCCTGGGCCCGTCCGCGCATCGCCGTGCCGACGCACGGCATGCGCCGCCACCTGGCCGAACACGCCAACATGGCCCGGGACCTCGGCGTCGCCGAACAGGTCACGCCGCGCAACGGCGACATGGTGCGGCTGGCCCCGGGCCTGGCGGCGATCATCGATGAAGTGCCCAGCGGCCGGCTGTATGTCGACGGCGGGCGTCTGGTCACCGAACAGGGCGAGGCCCTGCACGAGCGCCGTCACGCCTCGACCAATGGCGTGCTGATCGTCAGCTTCGCCATGGACAAGCGCGGCAAGATCGTCAGCGACATCGATGTGCGGGCCATCGGCCTGCCGGGCGACGCCGAATCGCCGTTGGGCGACGCCCTCGACGATCTGGCCGAACGCGCCGAACAGGCGGTGATGAAGCTGAAGGGCCCGGCGCTCGAGGATGAGATGGTCATCGAACAGGCCGTGTCGCGGGCGCTGAAAAAGGCCAGCCAGCAGATTTGGGATCGACGGCCGATCGTAGAGACTGTCATTCTCCGCCTGTAGGACAGGGGATCGCGCATATGGCCGAGCGTATGCGGGATCGGGTCAGGGGTCGGAGCCGCGCGGCGCTGGAACGGGTCAGGCACGCGCGGCATCCGCTGCGCGGCTGGCGCAAATGGGCGCTGATCCTGTTCCAGGCGACGGTCGGCTTCGTCGTCCTGTTCGCCCTCGTCAATCTGACGCTGAGCCTGACCGCCTTCCGGGGCGGCGATCCTTTCGACCGCATGGTCGATGAGGTGCGCGGCCTGTGGTTCAGTCCCGCGGACGGCCGAATGGTGTCGACCGACGCCTTCGTTTCGGTCTACGGCGAGGATCTCGGACCGGAACCCTCCGCGGACGATCTCCGCGCCCATTTCGCACGGAAGGCCGAGGGCGGCGTCTTCCTGCTGGATCACGTCATGGCGGACCACGTCGTCCGCCGGTTTGGCCGGATCGACAGCCGCACCCTGCCGCCCGGCATCTATGTCGGGGTCCATGCCCTGGGACCCGACGGCGACCCCTGGGTCCGGGCGACCAAATGGCCGGCGCACTATCTGATGTTCCCGCGCCACGCCTATATGCTGGTTGTCCCCGAGACCGGGCCGGCCATCGCCTTCTCCGCCAGTCAGAACGCGAAATTCGAAACCGACCGGCCGGACGGCGGCGAGCTGGGGGCCCGGGTGATGGACTATGGACCCGACGCCTATGACTTCCCGAGCTCGGGCCAGGCCCTGCATGAGATGACCCTGATCACCGCCGATCCCGAGCGCGTGGCGGCGGCGCCGGCGGCGCTGGAGCGGGTCCAGGCGACCCTGAAGGCCCGTGGCCTGCGCTACGGCCTGTTGGCTCCGAATTCGAACACGGTCGTTGGCTGCGTTCTGGAGGCGTCCGGCGCGATCACCCGGGAACAGCGAAGCCGCATCCTGCTGGCCGTCCGGGCGCCCGGAATCGGGGCCGACTGCTGGTAGGCTTTGAATCCCCGGCGGGCCCTACCTATAAGAAGCCGAATCCGCCGCCCCCCAGGACCGCCCCATGCCCGAAGCCCCGCCCGAGTTCCGCTACAAGCGCGTCCTGCTGAAGGTCTCGGGCGAGGTGCTGATGGGCGACCAGCCCTATGGCATCGACATGAAGACGGTCGCCACGGTGGCCGAGGCCGTGGCCCAGGTCGCGCGTGAGGGCGTCGAGATCTGCCTCGTCATCGGCGGCGGCAACATCTTCCGCGGGCTGAGCAAGGCCGCCGGCGACATGGAGCGCGCCACCGCCGACTATATGGGCATGCTGGCCACGGTCATGAACGCCCTCGCCATGCAGGCGGCGCTGGAGAAGATCGGCGTCCAGACCCGGGTGCAGAGCGCCCTGACCATGAACGCCGTGGCCGAGCCCTATGTGCGCCGGCGCGCCCTGCGTCATCTCGAAAAGGGCCGGGTGGTGATCTTCGCCGCCGGCGTCGGGGCGCCGTTCTTCACCACGGACTCGGGCGCCGCGCTTCGGGCCGCCGAGATGGGCTGCGACGCCCTGCTGAAGGGCACCAGCGTCGATGGCGTGTACACCGCTGATCCGAAGAAGGACCCGTCGGCGACCCGCTACGAGACCCTGACATATCACGACGTCCTGGCCCGGGACCTGAAGGTCATGGACGCCTCGGCCATCGCCCTGATGCGTGACTCCGGCATTCCGATCGTGGTCTTTTCGATCCGGGAAGACAATTCACTGCGTCGGACGTTGACCGGGGAGGGGACCTTCACGGTCATCACCTCCAACGCCAAGTCAGCCTGACAAGCCATTCAAGAACGAGAGAAACGACCATGGCCAAGCCTGATCTCAAGACCTACCGCGACCGCATGGAGAAGGCGGTCGGGGCCCTGCGCGAGGAATTCGCCGGCCTGCGCACCGGCCGCGCCAACGCCGGCCTGCTGGAGCCGGTCCAGGTCGAGGCCTATGGCTCGATGTCGCCGCTGCACAGCGTCGCCGCCATCAGCGTGCCCGAGCCCCGCATGCTGTCGGTCAGCGTCTGGGACAAGAGCATGGTCGGGCCGGTCGAGAAGGCCATCCGCGCCGCCGGCCTGGGCCTCAATCCGATCGTCGACGGCCAGACCCTGCGCATTCCGGTGCCGGCGCTGACCGAGGAGCGTCGCAAGGACCTGGCCAAGCTGGCCGGCAAATACGCCGAGCAGCAGAAGATCGCCGTCCGCAACGTCCGCCGTGACGCCAATGACGATCTGAAGAAGGCCGAAAAGGCATCCGAGATCAGCCAGGACGAGCAGAAGAAGATGGAGGCCGAGGTCCAGAAGGACACGGACGCGGCCATCAAGCGCATCGACGAGACCTTGAAGGCCAAGGAAGTTGAGATCATGCAGGTTTGACGGCGCGTTTTGCCGTAGGATACGCGCCGGTCATGCCCGTCGAACCCCTTGAGCCTTCGCCCGCGTCTGACGGGCCCCGCCATGTCGCCCTGATCATGGACGGCAACGGGCGCTGGGCGCAGGCGCGCGGCCTGCCGCGCAGCATGGGGCATCGTGAGGGGGTTCAGGCGCTGAAGCGCACCGTGCAGGCGGCGCCGGCCCTCGGCATCCGCTGCCTGACGGTGTTCGGCTTCTCGACCGAAAACTGGAGCCGGCCGGCCGAGGAGGTCTCCGACCTGATGGGTCTGGTCCGCTCCTATGTCGCCAGCGACCTGAAGCGACTGGAACGCGAGGGCGTCCGGGTGCGGGTTCTGGGCAGTCGCGCCGGCCTCCCGGCCGATATCGTCGCCATCATCGATAACGCCGAGACGACGACGGCGCATAACGACAAATTCCTGCTGCAGGTCGCCTTCAACTACGGCGGCCGGGCCGACATCGTCGATGCGGCGCGGCGCTATGCGGACCTGGTGCTGGCCGGGGAGGCCGTCGGCCCGCTGGACGAGGCCGCGCTGGGGCAGGGGCTGTCGACCGCCGGGGGACCGCCCGTCGACGTCATCGTTCGCACCTCTGGCGAGCAACGCCTGTCGAACTTCCTGCTGTGGGAGGCGGCCTACGCCGAACTCGTGTTCCAGCAGGTGCTGTGGCCGGACTATGGGCCCGAGGCGCTGGCGGACGTCGTCGAACAGTATCGAAATCGCGACCGACGGTTTGGCGGCCTGTCGCCCGCTCCCGCGCGCGCGGCTGGCTGATGGCGATGCGCGCCGGCGATATCGGCCTCAGGGCCGCGTCGGCCCTGGTGCTGGCCCCGGCGGCGTTTCTCGCCATCTGGGCGGGCGGCCTTTGGTTCCTCGCCCTCATGTTGCTGGCCTGCGCCCTTCTGGCGGTGGAATGGGCGACGATGAGCGCCACGAGGGCGTGGCGGGTGATGGCCGGCGCCGTCGGCTTCGGCCTGTTCGCCTCAGTTATCTCCGCCCATGCCGAGCAGCTGTCGCTGGCGCTGGTGATGCTGGTGTTCTGCGCTGCCGCGGCCGGCCTGTTCGCCCGCAGCCGCGGACAGGAGGCGGTCGACGCCGCCTACGGGGTTCTCTATCTCGGCTGGCCGGCGGTGCTGCTCATCTGGCTCAGGGACGGTACGGAGCCGGGCGGCCTGGCCTGGACGGTCTCGGCCTTCGTCATCGCCTGGGCGTCCGACATCATGGCCTATCTGGTCGGCAACCTGATCGGTGGCAAGAAGCTGTGGCCGCGCTTCTCGCCCAACAAGACCTGGTCCGGCTTCATCGGCGGGCTGGCCGCAGGCACCGCCGCCGGCGTGCTTCTGGCGGCCTTCCTCGACATGGGCATCGGGCCGGTCTGGGGCGGGGTTCTCGGCCTGTCCGCAGCGCTGGCGACAATGGCCGGCGATCTTTGGGAATCGGCCCTCAAGCGGCGCTATGGCGTCAAGGATGCGGGCAAGCTGATCCCCGGCCATGGCGGGCTGCTCGATCGGGTCGACGGCCTGATGTTCGCGGTCGTCATCGTCGCCTGCGGCCGTCTGCTGGTGGTGACGTTCGGGACCGGCGCATGATCCGGCGCCGCGTCACGGTGCTGGGCTCGACCGGTTCGGTTGGGTCTTCCACCCTTGAGCTGATGGACCAGGCCGAGATGGCCGGGACCGGGACGTTCGAGGTCGAGGCCCTGACCGGCGGGGCCAATATCGCCCGCCTCGCCCAACAGGCGAGACGCTGGAAGCCGAAGCTGGCCGTCACCGCCGATCCCGCCCAGCTCGAGGAACTGAGGCGGGCCCTGGCCGGAACCGGCGTCGAAGCCGCGGCGGGCGACGGGGCGGTGATCGAGGCCGCCGCGCGTCCGGCCGACTGGGTCATGGCCGCGATCGTCGGGGCGGCCGGGCTTCGCTCGGCCTGGGCGGCGGCGGATACGGGGGCGACCCTGGCCCTGGCCAACAAGGAAAGCCTGGTCTGCTGCGGCCCCGCCCTGTTGCAGCGGGTGCGCCGGGCCGGCGGCAAGGTCATTCCGGTCGATTCGGAGCACTCCGCCATCTTCCAGGTGTTCCCGCACGACGCGCCGCATCAGGTCGCCAAGCTGGTTCTGACGGCCTCGGGCGGGCCCTTCCGGGGCATGGCGCGCGACTCCCTTGCTGACATCACCCCCCAACAGGCCGTGGCGCACCCCAATTGGAGCATGGGCGCCAAGATATCGGTCGACAGCGCGACCATGGCCAACAAGGGGCTGGAGGCGATTGAGGCCGCCTACCTGTTCGACATGCCGGCCGATCGCATCGATGTGGTGGTGCATCCGGAATCGATCATTCACAGCTTGGTCGAATACGTAGACGGCTCGACCCTCGCCCAGCTCGGCCCGCCGGATATGAAGACGCCCATCGCCTGCGCCCTGGGGTGGCCGGACCGGATCGCCTGGCCGGCGCCGAAACTGGACCTCGCGGCGCTGGGCCAATTGACGTTCGAGCGGCCGGATGAAGCGCTGTTTCCAGCGCTCGGACTGGCGCGGGAAGCGCTCAGGGCGGGCGGTTCGGCGCCCATCGTGTTCAACGCGGCCAACGAGGTCGCGGCCCTCGCATTTCTTGACCGTCGGCTGGGCTTTCTCAATATTGCCGCAGTCGTCGCCGACACCTTGTCGCGCGTAACGACGTCGGGGGTGGATTCCGGGTCTCGCAACGCCTGTGACGCGGCTCTGGCCGTGGATGCTCAGGCGCGGCGGGAGGCGGAGTCGATCGTCCGGAGTTTGGCCGCAGCGGCCTGAACGGCGAAGGATATCATATCGGCATGACGGGCTTCCTCGGCCAGGCGTTGCTCTACATTGTGCCGTTCCTGCTGGTGCTGACGTTCATCGTCACCATCCATGAACTGGGCCATTTCCTCGTCGCGCGCGCCTTTGGCGTGAAGATCGACCGGTTCTCCGTCGGCTTCGGCAAGACCATCGTCAGCCGGATGGACCGCCGTGGCACGGAGTGGCGGATGGCGTGGCTGCCGCTGGGCGGTTACGTCAAATTCTCCGGCGATCTCGACGCTTCCAGCGTCCCCGATCAGGCCGGTCTCGCCGAACTGCGCCAGCGGGTGGTCGCAGAGCACGGCCCGGGGGCGGAGCGCGACTATTTCCATTTTAAGCCGATCTGGCAGCGGGCGTTGATCGTGGCCGCGGGGCCTGCGGCGAATTTCCTGCTGGCGATGGTGTTGTTCACCATCCTGTTCAGCGTGGTCGGCGAGCAGATCGCGGCGCCGCGGGTGCACGGGACGCAGCCTGGCAGCCCTGCGGCCGAAGCCGGCTTCCAGCCGCGCGACCTGATCGTCGCCATCAACGGTCGCCCGATCGAGGATCAGCGTGACGTGGCCCGCATCGTCGTCATGAGCGCGGGCGATCCGGTTCGCTTCCAGGTCGACCGCGGCGGACAGCTGCTCACCCTCACGGCGATCCCGGTGCGCAACGAGGTAGACGATGAGATCGCCGGACGGGTGAAAATCGCCCAGATCGGCATTCAGATGCAGGCGCTGCCAGGCGATCTGAGTTTCCGCACCCTCAATCCGGTCGAGGCCTTCGGCAAGGGGATCGAGACCATCGGCTCCACCGTCTCCACCACCGTGACCTATATTGGCCGCATCTTCGTGGGCAAGGAGTCCGGCGACCTGCTCAACGGTCCGATCGGTATCGCCAAGGCGGCCGGGGGCGTGACCCAGCAGGCCGTCGACGCCAACCCTGATCCCGGCTGGATGGCCGCCAACCTCGCCCTGACCTTCCTCAGCTTCGCCGCCCTCGTTTCGATCGGAATCGGTATCGTCAATCTGCTGCCGATCCCCGTACTCGACGGGGGCCACCTTCTGTTCTACGGCTATGAAGCTGTAGCGCGCCGGCCCGTTCCCGCACGTGTCCAGGAGGCCGGCTACCGCGTCGGTCTTGCTTTGCTGGCGGGATTGATGTTGTTCGCCACCTGGAACGACCTGCAGAAAAACGGCCTGTTCACCTTCCTCGGCGGGCTCGCCTGATGAGCCGACGCCAGCCCCCGATGGTTTCCCGCATGATCCGACAAGACGCGTCCGCCCTTCGTTTCGCCCGCGGCCTGAGCCCGAGCCTGCTGGCCCTTGTGGTGGCGGCCGGATTCTCCGGCCCGGTGCTGGCTCAGTCCGCGCCGACGGTCTCGCCGGTCCCGACAGTCGTCGTGGAGGAGGCACCGCAGACAGCGCAAGCGGCGGAGGAGCGGGTGCTGGTCAACCGCATTCTGGTGCGGGGCAACCAGCGCATCGACCAGACCACGATCCTGTCCTACCTGCCGATTCAGGCCGGCGACACGGTGGACGCAGCCGTTCTTGATGTGGCGCTTCGCACCCTGACGCGCACCCAGCTCTTCGCCAACGTTCAGCTGGGCGTGCAGCCGAACGGCGACCTCGTCGTTGAAATCGTCGAGAACCCGATCATCAACCAGGTGGTGTTCGAGGGAAACAGCGCGCTCGGCGAGAGCAAGCTGCGTGAAGAGGTGACCCTGGCCCCGCGTGGCATTTACACCCGCGCCCGGGTCCAGGAGGACGTCGGCAAGATCGTCGAACTTTACCGCCTGTCCGGCCGGATCTCGGCCACCGTCACGCCCAAGCTTGTCCAGCTCGAGCAGAACCGCGTCGATGTGGTGTTTGAGATCGACGAGGGGCCGGAGACCGGCGTGCGGGCGATCACCTTCCTCGGCAACACCGCCTATCCGGACGGTGACCTGCAGGAAGTGATGGTCACCAAGCGGTCCGAATGGTGGAAGCTGTTCTCGTCGAACGACAACTACGATCCGAACCGGCTGGACTACGATCGTGAACAGCTGCGGAAATTCTACACCAATCGCGGCTATTATGACTTCCGCGTTCTGTCGGCGATCGCCGAACTGGCCCCCGACGACAGCGCCTTCGGCATCACCATCACGCTTGACGAGGGTGACCGCTACACTTTTGGCGAAGTGGACATCGTCACCGAGAACGACCGTCTGAACCCCGACTTCCTCAAGCTGCTGCTGCCGATCCGTTCGGGCGAGCTGTACGAGAGTGACAAGATCGAGTCCGCTGTCGACGCCCTGACGTTCGCCGCGGGCTCGGCGGGTTACGCCTTCGTCGAGATCGAGCCGAACTATACCGCGAATCCCGAGACGGACACGATCGACATCACCTTCAACATCAAGGAAGGCCAGCGGGTCTACGTCGATCGCATCAACGTCATCGGCAACACCCGCACCCTCGACAATGTCATCCGCCGCGAGATGATGCTGACGGAGGGCGACGCCTTCAATCGCACCCTGCTGGAGCGGTCGCGCAACAATCTGCGGGCGCTCGGTTTCTTCAAGGAGGTGACGGTCGAGGAGTCGCGAGGCTCGGCGCCCGATCGGTCGGTGGTCAATGTCACGGTCACCGAACAGCCGACTGGCGAACTGTCGGTCGGGGCCGGCTTCAGCTCGGTCGACTCCTTTGTCGTCAATCTCGGCATCACCGAACGCAACTTCCGCGGCCGGGGCCAGAATGTCGTCGCCCGCGTCGAGTGGGGCTCGCTGCGGCAGCAGATCGATTTCCGCTTCACCGAGCCGAAATTCCTTGGTCGTGACCTGCGCGCCGGCTTCGACGCCTTCCACTCCCGCTACGATCTGAGCGAGTATTCGTCATACGACTACCGTTCGACTGGCGGCGGGGTGCGCCTGTCCTATCCGCTGAACGCCTATACCCTTCTGAGCACGCGGTATTTCCTGAAGGCGGACGAGATCATCGTTCCCAATAATTTCTGCGATAGCGGGACCGGCTCGACCGCCCTGTGCGACCAGGTCGGCTCCTTCCTCAACTCGTCGGCCGGCTACACCCTGCTGGTCGACCGCCGCAACGATCCGGTTCGCCCGACGCGGGGCTGGACCGGCACCATCCGCCAGGATCTCGCCGGCATCGGCGGTGATGTGAATTATGTGAAGACCGAGGCGGACGTGTCGGCCTATTGGGGCATAACCCCTAACTGGGTGGTCACGGCCGCGGCCTCGACCGGCTATGTCTCGGGATGGGGCGGCGATCCGATCCGGATCAACGACCGCTTCTTCAAGGGCGGCAACAGTTTCCGCGGGTTTGAAACGGCGGGCATCGGTCCTCGTGACCTGAGCACCACGGACGCCCTCGGCGGCAATTTCTACGCCATCGGCACACTTGAGCTGACCGTTCCGAACGGATTGCCGGAGGAGTACGGCATCCGCACCTCGCTGTTCACCGACGTCGGCACCGTCGGGCTGCTGGACGACCGCTATACGGTGGACGCGAACGGCAATCCCAGCAGCCGGATCATCGACGAGCTGGAGTTGCGCGCCTCGGCGGGTGTCAGCATTCACTGGCGCTCGCCGATGGGGCCGATCCGCTTCGACCTCAGCCACATCCTCGGTCAGGAAGACTACGACAAGACCGAAACCTTCCGCTTCTCGACTTCCACCCAGTTCTAACCGACGGGCCCTTGGGCCCACGCAAAGGCTAACAGATGAAAACCCTCGCTTTCGGCGCCTTCACCCTCGCCTTGCTCACCGGATCGGCCGCGGCCGCCCAGGACCAGAATTTCGGCCCCGCCATCCCGGGCGTCTGCGTCTATCACCATGACCGCCTGCTGGCCCAGTCGACCGCCGGACAGGCCGTCCAGGCCGGCATGCAGCGTCTGCAACAGGAAGTGCAGGCCGAGCTGGCTCCGTATGAGCAGTTCATCCAGTCGGAAGGCCAGCAGCTCCAACAAGGCCGCGGCACCATTCCGCAGGCCGATTTCGCCACGCGCGAACAGGCTCTGGCGACCCGTTACCAGGAAGCCCGCAATCTGGCCCAGACGCGCGAAGGCGAGCTCCGCTACACCCAGGCGATGCAACTCCAGCAGATCGCCCAAGCCACCGATCCGATCGTGCTGGCGCTCTACAACGAGCGGGGCTGCGGCCTGCTGCTGTCGCGGGATGGCGTCATGCGCGTGAACCCGACCATGGATCTGACCGAAGCTGCGATCCAGCGCGTGAACGCGGCCCTGCCGACGCTTTCGTTCAGCCGCATGCCGGTCCCGGCCCAACAGCCGGCCCAGTAATGGGGCCGGGCCCCGATCCGCGGTTCTTCGAGCCGCTGCCGGCCATGACGGTCGCGGCGCTTGCGGAATGCATCGGGGCCGAGGCCTTGCGGGGCGGAGACCGGATGGTCTCCGCCGTCGCACCGCTGGCGATCGCCGGGGAGGGCGACGTCGCCTTTCTGGGGGATCGCCGGTTCCTTGACGCGTTGAGCACCACCCGGGCCGCCTGCGTTATCGTTTCGGCCTCCGCGGCCGAAGCGGCCCCTCCGGACGCCGCCGTTATCGTCACGGGCGAGACCCAGGCCGCATGGGCGAGGGCATCCCTCCTCTTCCACCGCACAATCGCTCTGACCCGCTCGGTCACGCCGGCTGAGGTCGTTGAAGACGATACCGTCGTGCTGGAGCCCGGCGTGGTGTTGGGCGCTGGAGCCCGGATCGGTCGCGGAACCCGGGTCGGGGCCAACACCGTAATTGGTCCCGGCGTCCATATCGGGCGCGACTGCGTAATCGGCTCGAACGTAACGGTCGGGTTCGCCCTCATTGGCGACCGGGTCCGGCTGTTGGCGGGCGCGCGCATCGGCGAACCCGGCTTTGGAGCGGCCGGATCGCGTACGGGTCCCGTCGACGTGCCGCAGCTGGGGCGGGTGATCCTCCAGGACGGCGTCAGCGTCGGCGCCAACTCCTGTATCGACCGCGGGGCCTATGCCGACACGGTGATCGGCGAGAACACCAAGATCGATAATCTGGTCATGATCGGCCACAACTGCGTCATCGGCCGCAACTGCCTGATGGCGGCCAACACCGGCATTTCCGGCTCCGTGACCGTGGGCGACAATGTCATATTCGGCGGCAAGGCCGGGGTCGGCGATCACCTGACAATCGGCGAGGGCGCCCGCGTCGCCGCCGGCGCCGGCGTGTTGCAGGACATTCCCGCTGGCGAAACCTGGTCGGGCTATCCAGCCAAACCTCTGCGACAGTTCTTGCGTGAAGCGATCTGGCTCGCCAAACAGGCGTCCGGAAAGGCACGCAAGGAAAGCCGGAATGACTGACGAGACGGACGCCGGGGTGAAGATTGACTACGCCGAGGTCATGCGACGCCTGCCGCACCGTTATCCGTTCCTGCTGATCGACAAGGCCGAGGATTTCGTCTCCGGCGTCTCGATCACCGGCATCAAGAACGTCACCCACAACGAGCCCTATTTCCCCGGCCATTTCCCGATCGACCCGGTCATGCCCGGCGTGATGATCGTCGAGGCGATGGCCCAGACCGGGGCTTTGATGATGTCCAAGACCCTCGACGTCTCGGTCGAGGGCAAGATCATCATGTTCATGTCGATCGACGGCGTCCGCTTCCGCAAGCCGGCCCGCCCCGGCGACCAGCTGCGCATGAAGGTCGTGATCACTCGCCAGCGCGGGGACATCTTCAAATTCCGCGGTGAAACCTTCATCGACGGCAAGCTGGCGGCCGAGGCCGACTTCGCCGCCATGATGGTCACCGTCGACCCGCCGGTCGCGCCGTGAGCATCCACCCCACCGCCGTTGTCGACGCCGGCGCGCACATTGCGGACGAGGTGCGGATCGGACCCTGGTGCATTGTCGGACCCGGCGTCGTCCTGCAGCAAGATGTGCATCTGATCAGCCATGTGGTGGTCCAGCAGGACACGACGGTCGGCGCCCGCACAATCATCCACCCGTTTGCCGTCATCGGCGGCGATCCGCAGCACACAGGTTACCGCGGCGAGACCGTCACGCTCGAGATCGGCGAGGACAACCTGATCCGCGAGCATTCGACCTTCAACCGCGGCACGCCGCAAGGCGCCGGCGTCACCCGGGTCGGTTCGAACGGCCTGTTCATGACGGGCGCCCACGTCGGCCACGACGCCGTCGTCGGCGACCAGGTCGTCATGGCCAACAACGCCACCCTCGGCGGCCATGCCAGGATCGGCTCGAAAGTCTTCCTCGGCGGCCTGGCCGCCGTGCACCAGAACGGGCGGGTCGGGCAGGGGGCCATCATCGGCGGACTGGCGGCGGTGACGCGCGACGTCATCCCCTACGGCTCGGCCTGGGGCAATCACGCGCAACTGCATGGCCTCAATCTGATAGGTCTGAAGCGAAAGGGCTACGGCAAGGACGCCATCCGCCGGCTGCTCGCGGCCTACCGTGACCTGTTCGAGGGAGCGGGGACCTTCGCCGACCGGGTGGATGCGGTCGCGAGCGACTACGCGGATCTGCCGGAGATCATGGAGATCATCGCCTTCATCCGCGAGGACGGGAAGCGTCCGCTTTGCCTGCCGGGCGAATGAGAGGGCGGGGCGAATGAGCAGGCTGGGCCTCATCGCCGGCGGCGGGGCGCTGCCCTTGTCCGTGGCGGCGCGCTGCGAGGCCGAGGGGCGGCCCGTGTTCGTGGTGCGGCTGGCCGGCTTCGCCGATCCGCATCTGTCCCGCTATCCGGGCGTCGATGCAGGCCTCGCGGAGATCGGTCGGGTTCTGTCCGCCCTGAAGAAGGCCGGATGTGGCGCGGTCTGCTTCGCCGGTACGGTGAGCCGGCCGGACTTCAAGAGCCTGAAGCCGGACTTCAAGGGCATGACCCTGCTGCCCGGCATCATCGCCGAGGCGGCCAGGGGCGACGACGCCCTGCTGCGGAAAATCCTCTCGATCTTCGAAGCCGAGGGGTACGCCATCGAGGGGGCCGACGACATCCTCGGCGGCGAGACTCTCCCGGGTGGCGCCCTCGGCGCGATCACACCGACGGCGGACCAGCTGTCCGACCTGAAGAAAGCGATCCATGTCGCGGAAAAGGCAGGTGAACTCGATATCGGCCAAGGCGCGGTCGTGTGCGACGGCCTGGTCCTGGCCGTTGAGGCGCAGGAGGGAACGGACGCCATGCTGGCGCGCGTCGCCAGCCTGCCCGCCGATCTTCGCGGCTCGCCGGCCGGGCGCAAAGGGGCGCTCGGCAAGGCGCCCAAGCCGATCCAGGACCTGCGAGTCGACATGCCCGTGATGGGCCCGAGGACCGTCGAACTGGCGGCCGCCGCCGGTCTCGCGGGTGTGGGCGGCGTCGCGGGCAAGCTGATCCTGATCGATCACCCGGCCATCGTCGAGGCCGCCGACCGGCTTGGTCTGTTCGTCTGGGGAGAGACGCGGTGAGCCGCCCGCTGAAGATCATGCTGGTTGCTGGCGAGGCCTCGGGCGATGCGCTCGGGGCGGCGCTGGCGCAGGCGCTCAGGACCCGGCTGGGCGAGGATGTCGTCTTCGTCGGCGTCGGCGGGGCGAGGATGGCGGAAGCCGGCGTCGCCAGTCCGTTCGATATCAGCGACCTGTCGGTGCTCGGATGGCTTGAAGGGTTGAAGGCCTACGGCGTGGTCAAGCGCCGGGTCGCCGACACCGCCGCCCTGGCGGTCGCCGAACGGCCCGACGCCGTCGTCCTGATCGACAGCTGGGGCTTCACCATCCGGGTGGCCAAGGCGATCCGGGCCGCCCTGCCGGACACGCCACTGATCAAATACGTCGGGCCGCAGGTCTGGGCCTCACGCCCGGGCCGGGCGAAGACCCTGGCGGCCTCGGTCGACCACCTGTTGGCCCTCTATGCTTTCGACGCCCCCTGGTTCGAGCGGGAGGGGCTGCCGACAACCGTCGTGGGCTCCCAGGCCCTGCACGTGGACATGAGCTCGGCCGATCCGGCGGCGTTCCGTAGCTCGCGCGGCATCGCCGGCGACGCACCCCTGCTGCTGGTCTTGCCGGGCAGCCGCCGGTCCGAGATCGCACTGATGACCCCCGTCTATGAGGCGGCCGTCGCGCGCCTGAAGAAGGCCGACCCTGGGCTCGAGGTCGCCGTCATTGCGGCCGGGCCGGTGGCGGATCTCGTGACCGCCGAGGTCGCGACATGGCCGTTCCGCGCCCACCTGGTCGCTGAGGGTGAAAAATCCCCCGCCATGAAGGCCGCGACCGTGGCTCTGGCGACCAGCGGCACGGTCTCGACGGAACTGGCGCTGGCCGGGGCCCCGATGGTCATCAGCTACCGCTTCCAGCCGCTCAGCTATGCGATCATGAAGCCGTTCTTCACCGGTCGGTACGCGACCCTGTTCAATCATGCGGCGGACGAGGAGATCGCCAAGGAGCTGATCCAGTCCGACGCCACGGCGGAGAACCTGGCCGCCGAGGTGGGACGTCTGTTGGCCGATC
The DNA here is from genome assembly GCA_018820665.1 of Alphaproteobacteria bacterium. Taxonomy (GTDB): domain Bacteria; phylum Pseudomonadota; class Alphaproteobacteria; order Caulobacterales; family Caulobacteraceae; genus Brevundimonas. The sequence goes on from JAHJNW010000068.1 coordinate 26,506, forward strand.
CGGAAGCACGGGCCAGTCAGGCGGCGCGGCAGACCGCCGCCCTGGACCTGATGGGGCGAGAAGGCCGGGACCCTTCCGACATCGCGGCGGAGGCGGTGCTCAGGGTTATTGCGGCGAAGTCAGGCGGCCAGACCGCCCCGGTCGTGGCCGTCCGGCGTCCGGCAGAGCCCGAGATTTCAGGGCAAGGCGGTTAACCCTCTGGACCTTAACCCCAATCCGGTGAAAGTTTCGGTCGTTGGGGGTGCGACATGACTGACCGGCTTACGGTGCGCGAGGTGAGTTGTCTGCGACTGCTGGAAGGCGGCCGCAAGAACAAGGAGATCGCGTCCCAGCTGGGGATCGCCGAACGGACCGTCAGCAACACCCTCCAGTCTGCCTATCGCAAGCTCGGTGTCAGTCGCCGGCAGGACGCGGTGGCCGAGTTCAGGCGAAATTGGTCAGAAACCGGGCATCGTTTGAGCATGTCTCCGGCAGGGGAAAGCAGCTCTTCTGGCGGTGTCTCCGGAACTGGCCCGCAGCCGCCTTCATTCTACCGCCCCACGCCGCCCGGGCTCGTCAATACGAGCGTCATTGTAGCGGTGTTCGCGGTGATCGGCGTGCTGGCGGTGCTGGCGCTGGTGACCTCCCGGGCCTTCCACGGCCTGGGCTGAATCGACCTCAACCATTCGAGTGGCCCGCCCGTGGCGGAGGAGCGCACACCCATGTCTGATCGCAACGAGCTGGGCCGCCAGATGGCGGAAAAGCTTTACGCCGCTGAACGAGCCCTGGATGCCGCCCTGGCGGAGATCGGCGACCTGTCAGCCCTGATGACGAGGGGCCGTATGGACCACGGCATCGCCGTCGTCGTCGGACAGGAAGCATTGGAGCATGTGGCCGAATGCGGCGGCGCCCTGACCAAGGCCCGCCGCGCCCTTGTCGAGGGCCACAAGCAGCTGGCCCGCGACGCCCGGCTCATGCGGATCGCCTGGACCGGCCTTGGCGGGCCTCTGGAAGCCAAGCCGGAGGACGGTCCGCGCCTGGCGCCGGTTGGACGTCTGCGTCAGGCCGCTTGAACCTCAATCCCAAACCCTTGATCGTCGGGAGATGGATATTGCTGGAATTCTCGTCCTCATCGGCGACCCCGTGCAACAGGTCTTCCTGCTGGCGACGCTCGCGGTCATGGCGATCGGGCTGGCGTTCGGCGACCGGTCGGTTCGCATCGGCATCGGACTTGTCCTGGCCAATTTCGTGCTTACCGCCTTTGTTGATCACTGGGTCTGGCTCACCATTCGGGCGGCGGTCGCCGTGCTGGACGGGGGGCTGTTCGGACTGCTCGTCATTCTGGCCTGGCGAAGCCGGCGCTGGTGGGCGCACGCGGCGGCGGCCTTCGCCCTGCTGGGATTCTTCGCCCATTTCATCGCCCTGTTCGACCAGAGCATCTGGTGGCGCGCCTATGTCGGACTCCGCTGGATCTTCAGCGCGGCCGTGGTTCTCGCCCTGCTCGCCGGGGTCGCAGAAGCGCCGTTTGCGCGCGGCTATGAGCGCTGGGCCGCGCGTCAGGGCTGAGCCCCGGGCCCGGGTCCATCACCCCGTCGCATCCATCCATTCGATCACCAAGGGAGGCTTCCATGGCGCACGCCTGGACCTATGACACCGCCGCATCCTTCTGGACCCGCAGCCGGCAGAATCCGGAAGGGGTGTGGGACGCCTGGGTCTCCGCCGAAGCCTATCTGCTGGATCACCGGCCGCGTACGCCCGCCGAGGCGGCCCAGATCCTCGCCGTGCTGGTCGACCAGGGCGGAGACCGTCGCAGCGACGGGCGCGACGTCGAGGCGCTGACGCGGGTGCGCCGCTACCTCAGCCAGTTGGCCCGGCACGAGACCGAACAGGCGCCCCCCGCGCGGGCGGTCGCCTGATCTCCCGCGTGTGCTAGCCGCGGTTCTGGATCGGCACGAAATCGCGCTCGGTCGGGCCCGTGTAAAGCTGGCGCGGACGGCCGATCTTCTGGGTCGGATCGCCGATCATTTCCTGCCACTGGGCGATCCAGCCGACCGTGCGGGCGAGCGAGAACAACACAGTGAACATCGAGGTCGGGAAGCCCATCGCCGACAGGGTGATGCCCGAATAGAAGTCGACGTTGGGGAACAGCTTGCGCTCGATGAAATATTCGTCCGACAGGGCGACGCGCTCCAGTTCCTTGGCGACCTGGAACAGCGGGTCGTTCTCGCGTCCGGTGGCGGCCAGCACCTCGTAAGCCGACTGCTGCATCACCTTGGCCCGCGGGTCGTAGTTTTTGTACACACGGTGGCCGAAGCCCATCAGCTTGTATTTCTTGGCCTTCACGCCCTCGATGAACTCCGGGATCTTGTCCGGGGTGCCGATCTCCTTGAGCATGTTCAGCGCCTCTTCGTTGGCGCCGCCGTGCGACGGGCCCCAGAGGCAGGCGATGCCGGCGGCGATACAGGCGAACGGATTGGCACCCGACGAGCCGGCCAGGCGGACGGTCGAGGTCGAGGCGTTCTGCTCGTGGTCGGCATGCAGGATGAAGATTCGGTCCATGGCCTTGGCCAGCACCGGATTGACCTCATAGTCCTCGGCCGGAACGGCGAAGCACATGCGCAGAAAATTCTCGGAATAGCTCAGGTCGTTGCGCGGCGACACGAAGGGCTGGCCGATGTGATATTTGTAGGCCCGCGCGGCGATCGTCGGCATCTTGGCGATCAGGCGGATGGCCGAGATGTTGCGCTGGACCGGATCATGGATGTCGAGGCTGTCGTGATAGAACGCCGACAGGGCGCCCACGGTGCCGACCATGATCGCCATCGGGTGGGCGTCGCGGCGGAAGCCCTCGAAGAAGCGGTCGAACTGCGAATGCAGCATGGTGTGCATGGTGATGCTGCGCTCGAAATCCTCGTACTGCGAGGCCGTCGGCAGTTCACCGTGCAGCAGCAGGTGGCAGACCTCGACGAAATTCGACTGCGACGCCAGCTGGTCGATCGGATAGCCGCGGTGCAGCAGGGTGCCCTTGTCGCCGTCGATGAAGGTCAGGGCGCTTTCGCAGGACGCCGTGGAGGTGAAGCCCGGGTCGTAGGTGAAGGCGTCGGTGGCGGCGTACAGCTTGCGGATATCGATCACGTCCGGACCGGTCGACCCCGCCAGCACCGGCAAATCCACGGATTTGTCGCCGTAGGTGAGGGTGGCGGTCCCGGCGGGTTTGGCGAGTTCAGTCATGAAAGCCCCTTGGTCAGACGGCGGCCCCACGCGGCGGAGGCGGCGGATCGAGTTTCGATGTGGACGTCAGATAGTCTGTTGCAGCGCATCATTCAAACGGCCGAGGCTTTCTTCCCGCCCCAGAGCCGCCAGAGTCTTTGCAATATCCGGTGAGGCCGAGCCTCCGGTCAGGGCCGCGCGGGCCGGCGGGCCGATCTTGCCGAAGCCGACGGCCTCTTCCTCGGCGAAGACCTTGAGCTCGGCCTCGAGCGCGAAGACATCCCAGCTTTCGAACAGGGCGAGGCGGTCGCGCAACCGCCCGATCCGTTCCCCGGCCTCGCCGGCCAGCAGGTCGCGGCCCTTGGGCTCGATGGTGATCGGTCGGGTCTTGAGCACGAAGGCGGTCTGGTCGGCCAGTTCCAGCGTCGTCTTCGCCCGGTCCTTCACGAACGGCATGGCCTGGGTCAGCCGCGCCTCGTCGTCCGGACCGAGGACGTGTCCGCGGCCGAGGTGAACGTCCAGCGTCAGTTTCGCCAGCCGGTCGTCATCGGCCAGCCGCATCCAGTGGGCGTTGACGTGGGCCAGCTTGTCGAAATCCAGCCGGGCGGGGGCCTTGCCCACGCCAGACAGGTCGAACCACGCCATGGCTTGGGCGTCGGAGAACAGTTCCTCATCGCCATGGGCCCAGCCCAGCCGGGTCAGATAGTTGCGCATGGCCTCGGGCAGATAGCCCATGGCGGCGTATTCATGCACCGCCTGCGCTCCGTGCCGCTTGGACAGCTTGGCGCCGTCGGGGCCGTGGATCAGCGGGATATGGGCGAAGGTCGGCCGCGGCCAGCCGAGCGCGTCGTAGATCAGGCTCTGCCGCGCCGCATTGTTCAGATGGTCGTCGCCGCGGATCACGTGCGTCACCCCCATGTCGTGGTCATCGACGACCACGGCGAGGTTGTAGGTCGGCGCCCCGTCCGACCGCAGGATCACCAGATCGTCGAGCAGCGCCGACTCCCAGCGCACCGGGCCCTGCACCGCGTCATCGACCAGCACGGCGCTGTCGGCGGGGCGGCGGAAGCGCACCGTGTGCGGCTTCGCCAGATCGTCCACGGTCGGCGAGCGGTCGCGCCACGGCGACTCGAAGGTCCGGCCCTCGGCCTTGGCGGCGTCACGCAGGGCTCCCGTTTCCTCGGCGGTGAGGAAGTCGCGATAGGCGTGGCCGGTCTCCAGCAGGATGTTGGCCACCTCACGGTGACGGTCGGCGCGGGCGTGCTGGAACACCGGCTCGCCGTCGGCGAACAGGCCCAGCCAGTTGAGTCCGTCGAAAATCGCCTCCACCGCCGCGTCGGTCGAGCGCTCCCGGTCGGTGTCCTCGACGCGCACGAGGAACCTGCCGTTGTGCCGCTTCGCATACAAATAGTTGAAAAGCGCCGTGCGGGCGCCCCCTATGTGCAGAAAGCCGGTGGGCGAGGGGGCGAAGCGGGTGACGACTTCGGGGGCGGAGGTGGACGGGGAGGTCATGGCGGGGGTTATACCGCCCGCTCCGGCAATGCCCAGCCTCGCCGCGCGCATCGCCGGATTTCTGCGCACCCAGAGTCTTGCGCAGTCGCTCCGGTGGCGGCTGTGGGCGCCCGTGGCGCTGGGCGGCGGTTGCGCCGTCTACTTCTCCCTGAAGTCGGAGCCGCAGGCCTGGCCCTTGCTGGCGGCGGCCGCCCTGACGGGCGCCGTCTGGCTGGCGGCGAGGCGATTGAGACTGTCGCGGCTCCGGACCTTGCCATTGATGCTGCTGGCCTGTTTCGCCCTCGGTCTGGCGGTCGCTAAGCTTCGGACCGACGCCGTCGCTGCGCCAATCGCACCGGCTCTGAGCGAACCGACCGTGGTCGAGGGCTGGGTCATTGATGTCGACAGCCCGGGCGCCGCCGGGCCGCGGGTGGTGATCGCCCCGGTGCGGATCCGCGGTCTTGCGCCCGAGGACACGCCGGTGCGGCTGCGCGCCACCGTGCGGGGCGCTGCGCCGGAGCCGGGCGAGGCGGTGCGCCTGTTCGCCATCCTGAACCCGCCGCCGGCCCCGGCCAGCCCGGGCGCCTATGACTTCGGCCGCAATGCCTGGTTCCAGTCGATGAGCGGCGTCGCCTTCGGGCTGGGCGAGGCCCGGCCGACCACGCTGCCCGAGCCGCCGTGGCGCGTGCGCGCGGCGATGGCGGTCAACGGCCTGCGCTATGACCTGGCCAAACGGATCGTGGCGCGGCAGGGCGAACGCGCCGGCGGCGTCGCGGCGGCCATGACCACGGGGCACGAGGCCTGGCTGGATCCAGCCGACGTCGATGTGATGCGCGACTCGGGTCTGGCGCACATCCTGTCGATCTCGGGTCTGCACATGGCCGTGGTCGGCGGTTTCGCCTTCTTTCTCGTGCGCCTGCTGGTGGCGGCCTGGCCGTGGCTGGCGCTGCGGGTGTCCGGCAAGAAGGTGGCGGCTTGGGCCGGCCTGCTGGCGGTCGGGACCTATCTGGTCATCTCCGGCGCCCCGCCGCCGGCCGAGCGGGCTGCGATCACCGCCTCTATCGCGTTTCTCGCCATCCTGCTGGACCGGCAGGCGATCACCATGCACGCCCTCGCCGTCGCCGCCTTCGTCGTCCTGCTGTTGCAGCCCGAGGCCATCGTCACGCCCGGCTTCCAGATGTCGTTCGCGGCCACGGCGGCGCTGGTGGCCCTGGTCGAGGCCTGGCCTGTACGCCCGCGCGAGATCTCCGCGCCCCTGCCGATCCTGCTGGTCCAGCGCGCCGGGGCCTGGATCGGCGCGGCCATCCTCGCCAGTCTCGTGGCCGGGGCGGCGACGGGGCCGTTCGCCATGCAGCATTTCAACCGCACCGCCATGTACGGTCTGGCCGCCAATCTGGCGACCGCGCCGGTGTCGGACTTTCTCATCATGCCGGCGCTGGCGCTCGGCGCCCTGCTGGAGCCGCTGGGCCTCGGCGCGCCCTTCCTGTGGCTGGCGGCGCGCGGCATCGAGCTGATGCTGGCCATCGGAACATGGACGGCGAGCCTGCCCGGCGCGGTGCGGACGGTGGCCAGCGCGCCCGATTTCGTTCTGCCGATCGCCTTTCTCGGCGTGCTGTTGTGCTGCCTGTGGCGCGGGCCGCTGCGCTGGCTCGGCCTGCCGTTCGCGGCGGCGGTGATGCTGTGGCCGCGTGCGCCGACGCCGGACCTGTGGATCGGCGACGGCGGGACCCAGGCGGCGTGGGTCGAGGCGGGGGAGGCGGTCGTGGCCCGGACGGGCGTGCGTCAATTCGCGGTCGATGTCTGGTCCCGGCGACGCGGCGTCACCCCGGTGGAGCCGCCGACGGGGTCGTGGACCTGCACCCGCGTCTCCTGCGCGCCCGCGACGTCCGGCTCCGGTCCCCTGGCCCTGTGGTGGGGCCGTCGGGCGCCGTCGGTGGAGCAAATCGATGTCCTGTGCCGCGCCGCGCCCGTCGTCAGCCTGCGGGCGGCCGTCCCGGCCCTGCCGGCGTCATGCGAAGGCCGGCTGGTGTTGGACGGCGTCGACCATGCCCGCGGCGGCGCGGTCGAGCTGTGGCGCGAGGGTCCGCCGGCGGCCAACCGCTGGCGCGCCGTCTGGTCGGCGCAGGTGCGCGGCGACCGGCCATGGAGCCGTTTCGCCGAGCCCGATGTCAGTGATAGCGGCGGATGAGCCCGACCAGCTTGCCCTGCACCTCGACCTGGTCCGGTCCGAAGATGCGGGTCTCATAGTTGCGGTTGGCGGGCTCCAGGGCGATCGAGCCGCCCTTCTTCCGCAACCGCTTGAGGGTGGCTTCCTCACCCTCCACCAAAGCCACGACGATCTCGCCCGAGTTGGCGGTGTCGACCGATTTGATGATCACCATGTCGCCGTTGAGGATGCCGGCCTCGATCATCGAGTCGCCCTCGATCTCGAGCAGATAGTGTTCGCCCGCGCCCAGCATCGCTTCCGGCACCGGATAGCGGGCGGTCTCGTGCTCGATGGCGGCGATGGGGGTGCCGGCGGCGATCTTGCCCATCAGCGACAGTTCGCGCGTGTCATTGGCCGGTTCGGCGGCCATCGGCCGTCCGCCGCCCTCGATGACGCCGGGGGTGAAGCCGGCGCGCCCGCGCGGGGCCCCCGCCGTGGCCTGGTCCGGCAGCTTGACCACCTCCAGCGCCCGCGCCCGGTGCGCCAGCCTGCGGATGAAGCCGCGTTCCTCCAGCGCCGTGATCAGCCGGTGGATGCCCGATTTGGAGGCCAGATCCAGCGCCTCCTTCATCTCGTCGAACGAGGGAGACACGCCGGTCTCCTTGATCCGTTCGTGGATGAACATCAGCAGTTCGTGCTGTTTGCGCGTGAGCATGGCGACCTCGAGGCGAATCCCGTTCCGGGAACGCTAGCGGAACAAACCGCAAACGTCTACAAGGTGTTCCTGTGCTGTTCCGGTTAAGGTCCGGTTACCGCAGGCTGGCGCGGGCCTCGGCGCCCAGGACGGACTTCGGTGCTAGGACACCGCGTTCGCCCGAAACCGCTCCAGCGCCGCCGTCAGCAGCGCGGCAAACTCCGCGGGGCCATGGGTCATGAGACTGTAGGGGATGTACTGCACTGAGCCATTCAGGAGCCGGAAATACACGGTGTCTCCGCGCTTCGCCCAGAAGTCTCCCGGCTCGAAGACAACCTCGTCGATGTCGCGGAAATAGATTGGAGTCTTCCAGCCGAAATGCTCGACCCGGTCGTCATGGATGGCGAAGGACGGCCCGCTCTTAAAGGCCAAGCGGTAGCAGACGATTGTGAGGATGCCGGCGAGGACGAACAGCGAAAGGACCGTGACTTCCCACGGGCCTTTCCCACTGTAGCCCCGCCCCTCGTTCGCCAGCATGGTGCATCCGGCGAAGGTCAGGACAGGCACCGCCACGATGGCGAACGCGACCTTCACCTGGCTGGTCCGGGGCTGGTCTTCGGTCACGCCAGCAGCGCCCGCGTGGCCGCCTCCACGTCCGCCTGACGCATCAGGCTCTCGCCGACCAGCACCGCCTGCGCATGCGCGGCCGACACCCGCGCCACGTCTTCCGGGGTGAAGATGCCGCTCTCGGCGACCAGCAGGGCGCGCACCGGGCTCAGCATGGCCAGCCGTTCGGTGATCTCCAGATCGACCTCGAAGGTCCGCAGCGACCGGTTGTTGATCCCGACCAGATCGCCGCCCAGCTTGCAGGCGCGGGCCATCTCGGCCTCGTCATGGGTCTCGATCAGGGCGTCCATGCCGAATCGCCGGGCCTCGGCCAGCAGCTCGGCGGCGAGGGCGTCGTCGATCATGGCGAGGATGATCAGGATGCAGTCGGCGCCGAGCGCCCGGCTCTCCGCCACCTGCCACGGGTCGACGAGGAAATCCTTGCGCAGGCAGGGCAGGGCGGTCGCCGCGCGGGCCTGTTCGAGGAAGGCGTCGTCGCCCTGGAAGCTCGGGCCGTCGGTCAGCACCGACAGGCAGGAGGCGCCGCCGTGCTCATAGGCCTTCGCCAGCGCCGGCGGATCGAAATCCGCGCGAATCAGCCCCTTGGACGGGCTGGCCTTCTTGATCTCGGCGATCAGCGCCGGACGGCCGGTCTCCTCGACGTGGCGCTCCAGCGCGGCGCGGAAGCCGCGCGGGGCCGGGGCCTGCCGGGCGCGCACCTCGACGGCGTCCTGCGGCAGGGCGGCCTTGCGCGCCGTGACCTCGTCGCGCTTGTAGGCGGCGATCCGCGTCAAAACATCGGTCACGCGGGCTCTTCCTCGATCGTTGTGTTGGTGGCCTCGACCAGATCGGCCAGCGCCTTGGCCGCGCGGCCGTCGTCGATGACCGCCGCCGCGAGGGCCGCGCCTTCGGCCAGATCAGCCGCCCGGTCGCCGACGACCAGCGCCGCCGCGGCGTTCAGCAGCACGATGTCGCGATAGGCCCCCGGCGCGCCGTCCAGCAGCGCCCGCAGGGCCGCGGCGTTCTCCTCGGCGTCGCCGCCGCGCAGGTCGGCGAGGTCGGCGCGCGGCAGGCCGGCGTCCTCGGGTGTGACGGTAAAGCGGCGCACCGCCCCGTCCTTCCACTCCGCCACCTCGGTGGCGCCCGTCGTTGTCAGTTCGTCCAGCCCCTGCCCATGCACGGTCCAGGCGCGCTCGGCGCCGAGCCGGCCCAGCACCTCGGCCAGCGGCTCCAGCAGGCGCGGATCATAGACCCCCATTACTTGGCGCTTCGCATTCGCCGGGTTCGACAACGGTCCCAGCAGATTGAAAACGGTACGGAAACCGATCTCGGCGCGGACTGGCCCGACGTGGCGCATGGCCCCGTGGTACGAGGGCGCGAACAGGAAGGCGATGCCGGCCTGATCCAGCGAACGCCGCTGTTGCGCCGGCGTCGCCGCCAGATTGACCCCCAGAACGGACAAAACGTCCGACGAGCCCGACTTCGAGCTCAGGGCCCGGTTGCCGTGCTTGGCCACCTTGAGGCCGGCTCCGGCCAGCACCAGCGCCGCCGCGGTCGAGATGTTGAAGGTGTGCTGGCCGTCGCCGCCGGTGCCGCAGGTGTCGATGACGTCGTACGGGTGCTCCAGCGTCATCGCCGCGTCGCGCATGGCCGTGGCGAAGGCGGCGATCTCGCCGACCGTCTCGCCGCGAATGCGCAGGGCGGTGACGGCGGCGGCGACCTGGGCCGGGGTTGGCTCGCCCCTCAGGCAGGCGGCGAAGAAGGCGTGCGCCTCCGCGTCCGACAGCACCTGGCCATCGACCAATTTGGCCAGCAGGGGTTTGAACCCGTCCGCCACCTCAGACCATCGCCGTGCGCTTGATATTAGCCAGGTCGAGGAAGTTGGCCAACAGGTCGTGGCCGTGTTCGGTGGCGATCGACTCCGGGTGGAACTGCACGCCGTGGATCGGCCGCGTCCGGTGCGCCAGACCCATGATCTCGCCGTCGGCGGTCCAGGCGGTCACCTCCAGCACATCCGGCAGGGTCTCCTGTTTCACCGCCAGCGAATGGTAGCGCGTCGCGGTGAAGGGTGAGGGGAGGCCGCGGAACACGCTCTTGCCGGCGTGTTCGATCGGCGAGGTCTTGCCGTGCATCAGCGCCTTGGCCCGAATGACGTCGCCGCCGAACGCCTGACCCATGGCCTGATGGCCGAGGCAGACGCCGAAGATCGGCATCTCCAGCGGCGCCGTGTCGATCAGGGCGAGGCAGATGCCGGCCTCATCGGGCGTGCACGGTCCAGGCGACAACAACAGGGCGTCCGGCTTGAGGGCGAGGGCCTCGGCCGCCGTCAGGTCGTCATTGCGCACCACGCGCGTCTCCGCGCCCAGCTCCGCGAGGTAGTGGACCAGGTTCCAGGTAAAGCTGTCGTAGTTGTCGACGACGAGGATCATGCTTCGGCTTCTAGGCGGTGCGGGGGGCCGCGCCAAGCAGGCGTGCGGGTAAGTCTTCGTTAACCACGTTCGGGCGAACTGGGCGCTTGAGCGGAGGGGCGCGCATGGCCGACACCAGTATCGACAAGGCGCGCGGCCTGCTGACCGCGCCGGTCCGGCGGGCCAGCCCGTGGGCGACTTTCGGGGCGGCCGCCCTGGCGGCGACGGCGGCGGTGATGATGGCCGGCGTCATGGTGCTGGGGCCGGGCGTCCGGTTCGAGGAGCCGCCGGTGGCTCAGCCCCTGTTTCCGAACGGATAGCGCCAGGCGTCCTCGGCGGCGCCGATCGGGGCCCGCGCCTTGGCCCGGGTCTCGGCGTATTCAGCGGCCGGGTCGCTGTCGGCCACGACGCCGGCCCCGGCCTGGACATGGATCTTGCCGTCGGCGAAGAGGGCGGTCCTGAGGACGATGCAGATGTCCGCCTCGCCACCCGCCGAAATATAGCCGACGCCGCCGCCGTAGCCGACCCCGCGCTTCTCGCCCTCCAGTTCGTCGATGATCTCCATGGCCCGCACCTTGGGCGCGCCGGACAGGGTCCCGGCCGGCAGGGCGGCCAGCAGGGTGTCAACCGCGTCCAGACGCGGATCAGCCTGCCCCTGCACCTCGGAAACGATATGCATGACAGAGCTGTAGCGCTCGACCTTGAAGCTCTCCATCACTTCAACGGTGCCCGCGGCGGCGACGCGGCCGACGTCGTTGCGGCCCAGATCCAGCAGCATCAGATGCTCGGCCCGCTCCTTCGGATCGGCCAGCAGTTCGGCCTCCAGCGCCTGGTCCTGCTCGGGCGTCTCGCCGCGGGCGCGGGTCCCGGCCAGCGGGCGGATGGTGACCCGCCCGTCCTTCAGCCGCACCAGAATCTCCGGGCTCGAGCCGGCTAGCTGGAATTCGCCGAAGTCGAGGAAGAACAGATAGGGTGACGGATTGCGCCGCCGCAGCGAGCGGTAGAAGGCGAACGGATCGCCGGCCCACGGCGCGGCGAAGCGATGGCTCAGCACCACCTGGAAGATGTCGCCGGCGGCGATATAGTCCTTGGCCCGGGCCACCATGGCGCCGAACGCCGTCTCGTCGACCGGCGATAGGAACGGCGGGGCGTCCGCCGGGATCGGCGCGGGCAGGGCGGGCAGGGGCGCGCGCAGCTCCGCCTCGAACGCATCCAGGCGCGCCACGGCGGCGTCGAACGCCGCGTCGGCCGACAGGCCGCTGTCGGGATAGGCGGCCGAGACCAGCACGATCTCGTGCTTCACTGAATCGAAGATCGCCACCAGCGCCGGCCGCGTCAGGACCGCGTCGGGCAGGTCCAGCGGATCGGGATTGGGCGCGCCCAGCGGCTCCAGCAGCCGCACCATGTCATAGCCGAACACGCCGAACAGGCCCGCGGCCATCGGCGGCAGGTCCGCCGGCAGGTCGAAGCGGGACGCCGCGATCAGACCGCGCAGCGAGGCCAGCGGGTCGCAGCGTTCCGCCTCCCACGCGCCAGAGGCCACGCCTGCGCCCCGCCCCAGTTCGGCCTGGCCGTCGCGACAGCGCCAGACGACGTCCGGCTCGCGGGTGATGATCGAATAGCGGCCGTTGACGGCGCCCCCCTCGACGGATTCCAGCAGGAAGGCGTGGGCGCGACCGTGCCCGACCTTCAAAAAGGCCGAGACCGGCGTCTCGAGGTCGTCGACGAGGCGGCGGACGACGACCTGCGGACGACCGTCGGACCAGCCGCGCCCGAAGGCGGAGCGGGAGGGCGCGCCGTCCGCTGCGCTCATCGCCCTGCCGGCGTCGCCGGGGTCGCGGTCGCCGGCAGGCCGAGGGCCAGACGGGCCGTTTCCTCGTTGTAGGTCGCCTTGGTACGCTCGGCGGCGGCGACCACCGCGGCGGCGAACAGCGGGTCGCCCGTGGCCTCGCCGAGACGCGTGCGCCACTCCTGAGCCTCTTCCGCGGCCAAGGCCGGGGTCGGCGGGGTGATGCGGTCGACGCGACCGATGGCGATGCTGTTCTCGGTCTGGGGTTGCGAGAACGGCTTGCCGCGCTCGCTGTTGAACAGGCCGGTCATCACGCCCTGACCCAGTTCGGTGGCCGAGGCCTCCTCCTGACGGATGCCCGTCCGGCGGGTCACGGTCGCGCCGGTCGAGGCGGCCACGGCGGCGAAGTCTTCGCCGGCGCGCAGACGGGCCATCAGCGCATCCGAACGGGCCGACAACAGCCGCACATTCTCGCGCGCCGTCCAGGCCCGGGTCACGGTCTCGCGCACCGAGTCCAGAGACGGCATGGCGGCGGGCGTGATGTCATCGACGCGAACCACGAAATACTGGCCTTCGCCGAGGCCGGTGGGCTCGCTGGCGCGCCCCTCGGTCAGCTTCCACAGACCTTCCAGCACCGGGGCCGGGACATTGAGCTGCTGGCCCTCGCGGTTGCGGCCCTCGCGGGTCACGGCGGGGATACCGACCATGCGGGCGCCGACCTCGCGGACGGCGTCGTCCACGCTCTTGCCCTCGCGGCGCGCCGCCTCGAAGGCCTCGACCCGGCGGGCGATGGCGCCGCGGGCTTCCTGGCCGCGCAGTTCCTCGACGATCTGCTCGCGCACGTCGGCCAGGGTGACTTCACGGCCCGGGGTCACGCCGGTCACCTTGGCGACGACGAAACCGACCCGCGCCTGTACCGGGGCGGAGACCTGATCGACGCCAAGGCCGAACACGGCGGCGGCGACGGCCGGATCGCCGATCGCGCTGCGCGGGGTGTCGGCGTATTCGGCCGGCTGCAGGTCGTTGGCCTGGCCGACGGCGGCGGGGGACTGACCGGCGCGCAGGGCGGCGGCGATGCGTTCGGCGGCGGCCTGGGTCGGCGCCGTCAGGGTGGCGAAGGTCCGGCGTTCCGGCAGGGACAGGGCGTCCTTGCGGAACTCGAACCGGCGCTCGATCGCCTCGTCGTCGATGGCGATGGTCTGGTCGGCCGGGCTGCTGAAGATGACCAGCGAGCCGGACCGCAGCTCCGGGGTGCGCAGGCTGGCGGCGTTCTGGCTGATGAACGAGTTCAACTGGGCGTCGGTCGGCGGCGGCGCCGTTCCGGCCATGTCCTGGGTCAGGATGAACCAGCTCCCGTCGCGGGTCTGCTGGTTCAGGTTGGCGTACATGGCGCCATAGATGCGCGGCAGGCGCAGGCCGGTGACGAGGGCCGAGCCATAGTGGGCGCGGCTGTACTGGTCGCGGGCCTCGCGCTCCAGCAGTTCGGGCGTCATGTTCGCCTCGGCGAGGCGGGTCTTGTAGAGATTCTCGTCGAACTGATTGGTCACTGGATCGAAGAAGGCCGGGATGGCCCGGATCTGGCGCAGGACCAGCTCGTTTCCGGGACGGATGCCGGCCTTCCAGGCCCAGGCGAAGAAGCCGAGTTGTTCCGCCTGGCTCTTCAGCAGGGCCGTCAGATCAGCCTGGGCGAGCAGTTCCTCATAGGTGACGGCGCGGCCCTGTTGCTGCTGGATCTGCTCCAGCTGGCGGTCCATCTGCGCCCGGAACTCCGTCGGCGTAACGCTGCGGTCGCCGGCCGAGATGACCTTCGGCGCCTGCAGGCTGCCCAGCAGGTCGGTCTGTGTGCCGCCGGTGATCAGCAGCCCCAGGGCGGTGAGCACCAGCAGGCCGATCGCCCACTTCGACTTCGCGAAATTGCGGAACATGGAGATCATGGAAGCGGTCCTGGGCGGATGGCGGCGACGACAGTCGCTCCGGCCTATAGGGGGTGACGGGCCAGCACGGCAAGACAATGGCGACAGACTCGGCCCGGCGGATGGCTTGGCTTGGCGAAATCCTCCGCCTAGACAGGCTGGATGAAACAATCCGTGAAGTTGATCGCCGGCAACTGGAAAATGAACGGCCTCGCCGCCGACCTCGACGCCGTCATCGGTGAGCTGACGCTCGCCCTCCGGGCCGAACCGGCGGCCTGCCGGGTCGCGGTCTGTCCGCCCTCCACCCTGATCAGCCGTCTGGCGGACGCGGTCCGGGGCAAGCCGATCGAGGTCGGCGGCCAGGATTGCCGGGCCGAGAGCCACGGCGCCTATACCGGCGGCGTCTCGGCCGAGATGTTGAAGGACGCCGGCGCCCGCCTGGTCATCGTCGGCCATTCCGAACGCCGCCAGGAGTTCGGCGAAACCGATCGGCTGGTGTCCGCCAAGGCCGAGGCCGCAATCCGCGCCGGACTGGCCCCGATCGTCTGCGTCGGCGAGACCCTCGAACAACGCGAGGCGGGCAGGGCGGTCGAGGTGGTGCGCGACCAGGTGATGAATTCCCTGCCCACGGCCGTGGTCGGCCGGGACTTCGCCGTCGCCTACGAGCCGGTCTGGGCCATTGGCACCGGCCTGACTCCGACGCTGGAACAGATCGAGGAGGTGCACCGGGCGGTTCGGGCGGCCATGATCGAACGGCTGGGCCTCGCCAGCGCGCCGGCGCCGATCCTGTACGGCGGCTCGGTCAAGCCGGACAACGCTCGCGATATCCTCGCCGTGCCCGAAGTCGGCGGGGCACTGGTCGGCGGCGCCTCGCTCAAGGCCGCCGACTTCCTCGGCATCATCCGGGCGGCGTGAGCGGCGCGGCAGTCACTTCGTACTCCCACCTTTCCCCCGCCCGTCATCAATGTTAGACGCCGCCGCTTGATCGGCGCCGCTTCGCGCCACACATATCGGCCGCCATGCTCCAGACCATTCTCCTCGTCGCCATGATCCTCATCTCGGTTACGCTCGCCGGCGTGATCCTGCTTCAGCGCTCCGAGGGCGGAGCTCTGGGCATGGGCGGCGGCCCGTCGGGCTTCATGACCGCCCGTGGGGCCGGCAATCTGCTGACGGTCACGACCTGGTGGCTGGCGGGCGCCTTCTTCGCCTGCGCCATCGGCCTGACGATCGTCGGCAACATGAGCCGCGCCAATCAGTCGATCGTCGACCCGGACGCCGTCGGCGCCCTCGCCACGCCGCCCGCCGGCGCCTCGACCGCTCCGGCCGATCCGGCCACGGCCCCGGCCCAGCCGGCCGGCCCGTCGCTGGACGACTTCCTCAGTTCGGCGCCCGCCGCCGAGCCGGCCCCCGCCCAACCCGCACCGGCGCAGTAGGGATGAGCGGGGACCTTATCCCCGCCTTCCGCTCCCGCCCTCAAAGTCTCCGCAATACGCCGCTCGAATCAGCGGTAGAGTGATCTCCCATGGCCCGTTACGTGTTCATCACCGGCGGCGTGGTTTCCTCATTGGGAAAAGGCCTCGCTTCCGCCGCTCTCGGCGCGCTCCTGCAAGCGCGCGGCTACAAGGTGCGTCTGCGCAAGCTTGACCCCTATCTGAACGTCGATCCGGGCACGATGAGCCCGTATCAGCACGGCGAGGTCTTCGTCACCGACGACGGGGCTGAGACCGATCTCGACCTCGGCCACTACGAGCGGTTCACCGGCGTCTCGGCGGCCAAGTCGGACAACATCACCACGGGCCGCATCTATTCGACTATCCTCGAGAAGGAACGGCGCGGCGACTATCTGGGCGCGACGGTCCAGGTGATTCCGCACGTCACCGATCAGATCAAACAGTTCTGCCTGACCCCGGCCCTGACCGATGACGGCGAGAATGTCGATTTCGTGCTGGTCGAGATCGGCGGCACGGTGGGCGACATCGAGGGCCTGCCCTTCTTCGAAGCCATCCGTCAGCTGGGCCAGGACCTGCCGCGCGGCCAGTCGTGCTTCGTCCACCTGACCCTGCTGCCGTTCATCAAGACCGCCGGGGAGATGAAGACCAAGCCGACCCAGCACTCGGTCAAGGAGCTGCGCTCGATCGGCATCCAGCCCGATATCCTGCTGTGCCGCTGCGAATATCCGATCCCGCCCGAGGAAAAGCGCAAGATCGGCCTGTTCTGCAATGTGCGCGAAAGCGGCGTCATTCAGGCCATGGACTCGGCCGACATCTACGCCGTGCCGCTGGACTACCACCAGGAAGGCCTCGACGCCGAGGTGCTGGCCCATTTCGGCATCACCGACGCCCCGGCGCCGGACCTGTCGCGCTGGACCGAGATCGCCCGCCGCCGCCTGCACCCGGACGGCGAGGTCACCGTCGCCGTGGTCGGCAAATACACGGTGCTCAAGGACGCCTAC
Organism: Alphaproteobacteria bacterium; assembly: GCA_018820665.1. Taxonomy (GTDB): domain Bacteria; phylum Pseudomonadota; class Alphaproteobacteria; order Caulobacterales; family Caulobacteraceae; genus Brevundimonas. Next base: position 43,194 of record JAHJNW010000068.1, read on the forward strand.
AAATCCCTGATCGAGGCCCTGCACCACGGCGGCGTGGCCAACAACGTCAAGGTCAACATCGACTGGGTCGAGGCCGGCACCTTCGAGGGCGACCGCGAGGCCTGCGACGCCCGACTGCAGGGCGCGCACGCCATCCTCGTACCCGGCGGCTTCGGCTCGCGCGGGGCCGAGGGCAAGATCCAGGCGGCGCGCTTCGCCCGCGAACGCAACATCCCCTATTTCGGCATTTGCTTCGGCATGCAGATGGCTGTGATCGAGGCGGCCCGGAATCTCGCCGGCTTCCCCGAGGCCTCCTCCACCGAGTTTGGTCCCACCTCGGAGCCGGTCGTCGGCCTGATGACCGAATGGACCCAGGGCAATGAGCGGGTGAAGCGCCAGTCGGGCGGCGATCTGGGCGGGACCATGCGGCTCGGCGCCTATGACTCGACCCTGAAGCCGGGATCCAAAATCGCCGCCATGTACGGCTCGACCACGATCAGCGAACGGCATCGCCACCGCTATGAGGTCAACATCAACTACCGCGAGGCGGTCGAGCAGAAGGGCGGCCTGACCTTCGCCGGCCTGTCCCCGGACGGCGTCCTGCCCGAGACGGTCGAGCGCGAGGACCATCCGTGGTTCATTGGCGTGCAATACCACCCGGAACTGAAGAGTCGCCCGTTCGCCCCGCACCCGTTGTTCGCCGGCTTCATCGAGGCCGCCGTGGTGCAGAGCCGGCTGGTTTAGGACGGTCGATCGACGGCCGATTAGCGGGGCCGGGGTCCTCGCGGCTTTTCAGTGCCAGACCTTCAAATTGCCGCCGCTGGCGGCACCGGACACAGACCTCCGTGCCGGGCTGACTTCGGCTGTCCACGAACAGATGGCCTTTGCGGGCGCAGCGTAGAGCCTCGAACATTGGATCCGGTCCCAACGAACCTTGATCGTAGGCCGCTGATCTGCGGGCGACAATAGACGTCCGCCGTCTGCCGATCAGGTCACAGGGTCGAGGCCCCGATGGCGATGGCTCCCAGCGGGCCCGCCATGGCGCCGAGGCCGGGGGGCGTGGCGAAGTCGTCGATGCTCGCGGCGATCCGCTCCGCCGTCGCATAGCCGGCGAGGCTGCGCACCAAGGCCTGGCGCAGACGCGGAAACAGGTGCGCCTGGCCCGTGAAAATTCCGCCGCCGATCAGGATGCGCTCCGGCGCGGTCGTCAGCACGAGGGTGTGCAGCAGCCCCCCGAGGGCCTGCACCACCATCTCCCAGGCCGGATCCTCAGCGGCCAGGGTTTCGCCCCGCCGGCCCGTCCGGGCCTCCAGCGCCGGCCCGGCGGCCAGGCCTTCGACGCAGTCGCCATGATAGGGGCAACTGCCCGGCCAGGTGTCGCCGGCGATCCGGCCGACGCGGACATGCCCCGCCTCGCCATGACCCAGACCGCGGACGGACTGCCCGTTGACGATCGACCCCACCCCGATCCCCGTGCCGACCGTGACATAGGCGAACGATCGGAGTCCCCGGGCTGCTCCCCAGCGCCCCTCGGCGAGGGCCGCACCGTTGACGTCGGTGTCGATCCCGACCGGGCCATCGAACCCCTCGGCCAGGCTTGTCAGGTCTGTATTGTCCCAGCCCGGCTTGGGCGTCGTCACGATCGAACCGAAGTCGGGTCGCCGCCGGTCCAGCTCCAGCGGCCCGAAACTGCCGATGCCGAGGGCCGAAAAGCCCGGGCCTGCGCGCCAGCGGGCCAACACCTTGCGGATCTCTCCCAGCGTCTCGTCCGGCGTCGTCGTGGCGATCTGCACCTGGTCGCGAATATCATCGGGGCCCGTGGCCAGCAGACAGACGCATTTGGTCCCGCCCATCTCCACCCCGGCGATCAATGAAGCTCCAGAATTCGCCATCGGCCTTCCCTTGTGTCGCGCACGTTTGTCGTCGCTGTCCGGTCATGAAAGAAGGAAGAGGGTGACGGCGCGGCGGGACCGGACCATCCTGCGCCGATTCCGCCCGCGCGGATTCGATGCGGCGGCAAGTTTTTCGACGGGGGAATGGCGATGCGGCGTTTCGGTCTCGCGGTGGTTATGGCGACCTGTGTGGTCGGGACGGCGCAGGCCCAGTCGGAGCCGTCGGCGTTCGAAGCCGTCGATCCCTTCATCGGCACCCTTGGCAAGGGGCATGTCTTCCCCGGCGCGGTCGCCCCCTTCGGCATGGTCCAGCTCAGCCCGGACACCGACTACAAGCCCTTCCGCCAGTCCTATGACTGGGCCTCCGGCTATCGGTCGGACGACCCGACCATCATGGGCTTCTCGCACACCCATTTCTCGGGCACTGGTCACTCCGACCTCGGCGACGTGCTGGTCACGCCTGTCTCCGGCGAGGTGAAATGGGACGTGGGCGATCCGGCCCAGCCCGGATCCGGCTATCGCTCGCGCTACGACAAGACGTCGGAACAGGCCGAACCGGGCTATTACACCGTCGACCTGACCGACAGCGGCGTCCGCGCCGAGCTGACCGCCGGCGTCCGCACCGGCCTGCATCGCTACAGCTTCGCCGCCGGCCAGCCGGCCCGCATCCTGCTGGACCTGCGCCACTCCATCTACGACTACCCGGGCAAGGTGCTGTGGTCGCGCATCCGGGTGCATCGGGACGGCACCGTCACCGGCTTCCGCGAGACCCGCGGCTGGGCCCCGGGCCGCCAGCTCTATTTCGCCATGCGCTTCTCCCAGCCCGTCGTCGGCTATGAGGTCCGCAATCGCGAGGAGGCCATTCCCTACAACGGCTTCCGCCAGCCGGGCCGGTCCATGGACGACCGGGCCCAGATCCAGGGTCGTGCGCTGCAGGCCGCCTTCGACTTCGGAGAGCTGTCCGGGCCGCTGCTGGTCAAGGTCGCCATCTCCTCGGTCGACGAGGCCGGCGCCATCGGCAATCTGGAGTCGGAAGGGCAGGGGTTTGATTTCGACGCCCGCCGCGCCGCCACCCGAGCCTCGTGGGAACAGGCCCTCGGCGTCGTCGAGATCGACGCCGAGCCGGAGATGCGCACCAGCCTCTACACCGCCCTCTACCATACCCTGATCGCGCCGTCGGTTCACGGCGACGCCGACGGCCGTTGGCGCGGGCCCGACCAACAGGTCCACGACGCCGACTTCACCGTCCACTCGACCTTCAGTCTGTGGGACACCTTCCGCGCCCAGCATCCGCTGCTGACCCTCGTGGCGCCGCCGTCGCGCAACGCCGACATGGTCAACTCCCTGATCGCGGCCCAGCGGGTCAGCCCCTACGGGATCCTGCCGGTCTGGGCCTTCCACGGTCAGGAGACCTGGACGATGATCGGCTATCACGCCGTTCCGGTGATCGCCGATGCGTATCTGAAGGGCGTTCCGGGCATCGACGGCGATGCCGCGCTGGAGGCCATGATCGCCAGCGCAACCTACCGCCCCTACGGCGGGCTGGGCGACTATATGGACCTCGGCTACGTCCCCATCGACCGCGAGCCCGAGGCGGCGTCAAAGACCGTCGAATACGCCTATGACGACTGGACCATCGCCCGCATGGCCGAGCGCCTGGGCCGGACCAACGTTGTCGCCGAGTTCGATCGCCGCGCCGGCTTCTGGAAGAACACCTTCGACAGCGAAACCCGCTTCGTCCGCGCCCGGCTCGCCGACGGTTCGTTCCGCGAGCCCTTCGACGCCACGGCGATCAACTACGGATCGGACTACACCGAGGGCAACGCCTGGCAATATTCGTGGTTCGTGCCGCACGACCCGGGCGGCCTGATCACCGCCATGGGCGGCGATGCGGCGACCGTCGAGAAGCTGGACGCCATGTTCGAATACGACAACACCGGCCTCGACTATTCCCACGCCGAGGACATCGCCGGCCTGATCGGCCAGTACATCCACGGCAACGAGCCCAGCCACCACGCCGCCTATATGTACTCTTACGCCGGCGCGCCGTGGCGCACCCAGGCGCGGCTGAAGCAGATCGTCGACAGCCAGTACCGGGCTGCGCGCGACGGCCTCAGCGGCAATGACGACGTCGGCCAGATGTCGGCCTGGCTGATGTTCACGGCCATGGGCTTCTATCCGGTGGCCCCCGGGTCAGGCCAGTACGTTATCGGTCGCCCGTTCACCGACCGCACGGTGCTGAACCTGCCCGATGGCAAGCGCTTCGTGATCTCGACCGAGGAGCTGGCCGACGAGAACCCCTACATCCAGTCGGTGACCCTGAACGGCCGCCCGCTGACCCGGACCTGGATCGGCCATGGCGAGATCGTCGCCGGCGGCGAGCTGCGGTTCGTGATGGGGGCGGAGCCGAACACGACGTGGGGCGCGGAAGTCGAGGCCCGGCCATACTCGCTGACGGGGTATGGGCCCGCTCAGTGAAGCTCGGAGTGGGGCCGGATTTTCTCGATGGCGTCCAGCCAATCCAGCCAGATCGCGGGATCAGCCGGACTTCCGTCGGCGAGCCGGTGCATGAATGCGAGGAGATCGCCAACCTCGTCCGCCGTGCCTCCCCTCAGACGCCAGTAGTTTTCGATGAAGAGTCTCGCGACGTCGAAGGCTTCATTCGGCGTCAGGAGCGGGCCGTCCGGGCCGTTGGTCAGCGCGTTCATGCCCCCACAAACCCCCTGAGCACATTCGCCTCGGTGCTCAGCACCATCCGGTTCAGGTCGATCCGCTTCGGCTCGGCGAACATCAGGAAATAGTATTTCATCTGCTCCGACCACCAGTAGCCGGGGCAGTTGTCGCCCTGGGCCATCGGCCGCGTCGTGATGTCGGTCAGCGAGGTGTAGCCGTAGGCCGCCTTCGAGGTGGCCTTCATGTTGCGGTAGTGGACCGCCGTCAGCGCCCGGTAGCGCTCGTCCCGGTCGCTCTGCCACAGGTTCAGGCATGCGTCGGCGAACTCGGGCCGCAGACCGGTGCGCACTCCACGCGGCGTCCCTGACCGGACGTCGATCGATTCCGGGATGATCGTGTAGCGCGCCTGCATGTCCTCATAGCTGCGCAGGAAGTCGTCTCCCTCGGCCTTGAACCCGGCCTGTCCCAGCAGACCGGCCAGATAGCCGCCCAGCACCGTCTGCGACATCCCCGTCACCTCGGCCGTCTCATAGTCGACCATCGGGAACCACAGCCGGCCCTCGTAGCGTCGGCCCTGATGCGCGACCATGGCGCCCAGGCATTCCTCGGCCCAGCGCTTCATCTCGGCGTCGCCGAACAGCTCCCAGCTGTCCCACAGATATTCGTAGAAGCTGTCGGCATAGACGTCGATCGAGGCGTTGCGGCTGGTGAACTCACCAGTCTCGGCATGGATGTTGGCCGCCATCAGCCCCTTGTCGGAGCGCATGTCGAGCGCGTGCTTCATCGCCCGCTTCGCCGCCGCATAGTATTTGTCGTCGCCGGTCAGCTGGCCCAGCACCCCGAACTCTGCCGCATAGGTGCCGATCTCGGCCAGATTGGTTTCCGGGTCGCGCACGGCCCCCGTCCGCAGATTCACATAGCGGTACGGCAGGCCGTGCGGCGAGGCCTCGAACGCCTTCAGCAGCCGGTCGGCCAGATCTTTCGCCTTGGCCAGCAGCACCGGATCGCCGCAGGCGAGGTGGGCCGACAGCAGGCCGCCGACCAGCCGGATATTGGTTTCGAACGTTTGCGCCTCGCCATCGACGTCGAAGTTCAGGTTGGCCTTGACCCAGTCGACCCCGGCCTCGAATTCCTCGTCCAGCTCCATGATCCACAGGGTGTCGAGGGCCTCGATCAGAGACAGGCCGAGGTCCTGTCCCTCGATGAAGAAGGACTGCGAGGTTCCGCTGACCGGATTGATCTCGTCCTTGCCCCAGGCCTGCTCGACATAGTGTCGCCATGCCCACTGGAACTCGGACTTCACGTCCTGCCCCAGGACGGCCCAGTCTTCCGATCGGGCCATGGCCGGCAGGGCGAAACCGGCGGTCGCGCCGCCGGCCATCAACGACAGGGCGGTGCGGCGATTGAAGGACAAGCGGGTCATCGAATCCTCTCGACTGGCAGGTGTTTGACCTGCCTAGCACGCCCCCGCCGCGGGTTCCGAATGCGGCGGGGCGGTTGGTCCGGCCGTTCGGACTTGCGCAGGGCCGCGCCGCTGCGGTCTACCGGTTCCATGGTCAGGCGAGTCTCCACTCCGAAGAAGACGGTCAATGCGGCGAACCTGCTCGTGCTCGGCGCGGATCGCCTGTCCGCTCTGCTGTTCGAGGCAGCCTCGATTGACCCAGCCCTGAAACGGCGTCTTCGCATGGAGCTGGCGGCCGAGATCAGCGCGGCGGACCTGGCGCTGGAAATCGACAAACGCCTGAACACCCTGGCGACCAGCCGGGCCCGCGTGTCCTGGCGCAAACGCCCGGCGCTGCTCAACGACCTCCAGTCCCTGCGCCGCGTCATTGTCGACCGTCTCGCCCTGCTGGATGCGAGGCTGGCGCTCGACAGGCTCGTCGGCTGGTTCGATCTCTACCCGACCCTCGGCGCCCGCGTCAGCGACGCCAAGGGCGAGCTGCCGCTGCTGTTCGACGCCGCGACGTCCGACCTCGGCGCCGTGGCCTCGGCGGCCGGCCTCGACAATGCCGCGCCGGTCCTCGGCGAGGCCTTGTCGACCCGGCTGAACCCATGGGCGTCGTGGGTCGGGCGTGGGGCGCAAAGTCTCAGCCCCGAGTTGGCGCAACGGCTGCTCATCGATCTGACAACGGGGCGGCCGAAGCCGACCGGTCGACTGGCCCTCGTTGTGCGCAAGCTGGCCGACCGCAGCGGCGATCTGGACGCATGGATCCAGTCGATCGCCGAAGATGACGGCCGCAAGCCCGAGATCGGGGCCGAGATCGCCCGCCGTCTCGCCGAAGCCGACCGACCGGCCGAGGCGCGCGACGCCCTGGAAGCGGCGCGCCAAGTCAATCCACCCGCGCGGCCGGGCCGCGGCAAGCCGGAGCAGGCGCACGTCCCGGACGCCTGGCTGGACGCCGAGATCGCCGTCCTTGAGGCGGAGGGCCGCGGCGAAGAGGCGGACGCGGCGCGATGGCGGGTGTTCGAGCGCACCCTGTCCGCCGACCAACTGCGGACGCTGATCGCCAAGCTCGCCGACTTTGAGGACGTCGTCGCGCTCGACCGGGCCTTCGCGCTCGCCGCCGACCATCCAGACGCAATGAAGGGCCTGGCCTTTCTGATGGGCTGGCCAGCGCTGCGCGAAGCCGCCGATCTGGTGGTGCGGCGCCAGGCCGAGTTGCGCGGCGGGCATGACGATCTGCCGCTCTGGGCAGGGCGACTGGCCGGTCGTTTCCCCCTGGCCGCCCTGTTGCTGGTCCGGGCGCGGGCGAGGGCGCTGGTCGCGCTCGGCGCCGGGATCACCGAAGAGGTCGAGGGCCTGATCGCCGAGGCGGAGGCGCTCGGGGCCGTCCTCGACCAAGACGAGGCCGGGGGCGACCATGCGGCCTTCGTCACCGAACTGCGGGCGCTGGCGGCGCCGCGACCTCGCCGCTGGTGAACGGCTGACGTCCGGCGGGCGCTCCCCGCTGGCTCAGGACTTGCGGTTTTCCCGGACGACGGCGCCGAAATGAGACTCGGCTGCCGCGATTCGCCTGTCGGCGCGCTGGCAGCCCGCCGCTTCGCCGACCGGCCTGAGGAAGACCATGGGCGAACTGCCGAACGGCGGACCGACGAGCGGACGGCGACGCTTGGGCCTCGTGGTCCTCGGCGTTCTCTGTCTCGTGAGCTTGGCGGCCAGCCCGGCGTACGCCGCCGATGGCGCGCCCGTGGCGTCGCCGACGGCGACGGCCACCGCTGACTTCCTCGGGCAATCCGCCTCTGACGATGCCCGCGAAGTGGCGAACTGGGTCGTCCGCAGCGGCGACAACCAGGGCCTGCCGTTCATCATCGTCGACAAGAAGGCCACGCGGGTCTTCGTGTTTGATGATCGGGCCAATCTGCGCGGCGCGACGACGGCCCTGCTGGGTCTCGCCGTCGGCGATGACTCCGCGCCGGGCGTCGGCGATCGCAAGCTCGCCGACATCCGTCCCGAGGAGCGCACCACCCCGGCCGGCCGCTTCGTCGCCTCCCTCGGCCTCAACCTGGCGGGCCAGGACATCCTGTGGGTCGACTACGACACGGCCCTGGCCTTGCATCGCGTGCTGGACGCCCGCTCCAGCCAGCACCGCCTCGAGCGACTGGCCGCTCGGTCGGACCTGAGCCGCCGCATCACCTTCGGATGCATCAACGTCCCGGTGGCGTTCTACGAGGACGTCGTCCGACCCGAGTTCCAGGGGACCGTCGGGGTCGTCTACATCCTGCCCGAAACCCGCCCGATCCGTGAGGTCTTCCCGGTCATTGCCCCGGTCGCTTGAGACAAGGGCGGCCGCCGTCAGGTCTGACGGGCGGCGCTCCCGCAGCTGAACAGCACCAGGGAGCGGCCGGCGACGCCATAGTTGGCTCCGGGCCCGAATCTGTCGGTCGCGCCGGTCCGGCTGTCGCTTGTGTCCAGAAGCCGGGTCCAGTCCCCTCCGCCGGGCGCCGCAGGCAGGGTGAACGGCGTCAGCTGGTGATCGCCGTTGAGCACGATCATCACCACATCCCGGGCGCCTTCGTTATCCTCGACGTCGATCAGCATGCCGAAGAACCGGGCGTCCTCGTCCTGCCAGTCGGCCTCGCTCATCTCCTCGCCGTTCTCCCTCAGCCAGATGAGGTCACGTTCCTCTCCGGACTGACCAAAGCGTCCGAGGAAATGCCGGCTTCGCAGGGCCGGGTGTTCAGACCGCAGGGTGGTGAGCAGGCGAACAAACGCCAGAATCTCACCCCCGCGGTCGCTGATGTCCCAATCCAGCCAGCTGATCTCATTGTCCTGGCAATAGGCGTTGCTGTTGCCCTGCTGTGTCCGGCCGAACTCGTCGCCGGCAAGCATCATCGGCACCCCCTGGGCGAGCAGCAGCGAGGCCAGCATGTTGCGCATCTGTTGCAGGCGCAGGGCGTTGATCGTTGCATCGTCGGTCGGCCCTTCGTGGCCGCAGTTCCACGACCGGTCATGGTCGGAACCGTCCCGGTTGCCCTCGCCATTGGCCTCGTTGTGCTTGTCATTGTAGGTGACGAGGTCGTTGAGGGTCATGCCGTCGTGGGCGGTGACGAAGTTGACGCTGGCCCACGGCCGGCGGCCTTCGTGGTCGAAGATGTCCCCCGACCCCTGCAGCCGGCGCGCCATCTCCCCGATCGGCGCGTGTCCGCGCCAGAAGTCGCGCGTGGTGTCGCGGAATTTGTCATTCCATTCGGACCAGCCGGGCGGGAAGCCGCCGACCTGATAGCCGCCGGGGCCGCAGTCCCAGGGCTCGGCGATCAGCTTGACCGTCGCCAGCACCGGGTCCTGGCTGCAGGCCTTGAGGAAGCCGCTGCGGTTGTCGAAACCGTTCGGCTCGCGGGCCAGGATCGTGCCGAGGTCGAAGCGGAAGCCATCGACATGGGTTTCCTGCACCCAGTAGCGCAGGCTGTCCGTCACCATCTGCAGCACCCGCGGATGGCTCAGATTGACGGTGTTCCCGGTGCCCGTGTCGTTGATGTAATAGCGCCGGTCGTCGGGCATCGTCCGGTAGTAGCTGAAGTTGTCGATGCCCTTGAACGACAGGGTCGGGCCCAGCTCATTGCCCTCGGCGGTGTGGTTGTAGACCACGTCGAGAAGGACCTCGAGGCCGGCGTCGTGGAAGCGGGCGACCATCTCCTTGAACTCGCGCAGCGTCTGGGCCCGGTCCGAGGCGTAGCGCGGATCCGGGGCGAAGAAGCCGATCGAGTTGTAGCCCCAGTAGTTGCGCAGCCCCTTGTCCAGCAGATGGCTGTCATCGAGGAAGGTGTGCACCGGCAGCAGTTCGACCGAGGTCACACCGAGTGAGCGGATGTGGTCGATGACCTCGCGCGAGCCCAGCCCGGCATAGGTCCCGCGCAGATGGTCGGGCACGGCGGGATGGCGTTGGGTGAACCCCTTGACGTGGGTCTCATAGACGATGGTGCGGTCCCACGGCGTGAAGATCCGGCCCGGTTCGCCGCGCCAGTCGAAATCGGGATCGACCACCACGCATTTGGGCACATAGGGGGCGCTGTCCCGGGTGTCGAAGCTGAGGTCGGCGTCGGGATGGCCGATGGTGTAGCCGAAACAGGCGTCGTTCCACCGGATATCCCCCATATGCGCCCGGGCGTACGGATCGAGCAGCAGCTTGTTGGGATTGAATCGGTGGCCCTCGTGCGGCTCATAGGGGCCGTACACGCGGTAGCCATAGACCTGGTTCGGGCCGAGGCCCGGGATATAGCCGTGGAAAATCTGGTCCGTGTATTCGGGCAGGGTTACGCGGTGCGTCTCGACCTCGCCGCTCGGGTCGAAAAAGCAGACCTCGACCCGGGTCGCATGGGCCGAGAAGATCGAAAAATTGACGCCTTCGCCATCCCAGGTGGCGCCGCGGGGCGTCGGCGATCCGGGGGTGACCGGGAAGGTCTCATAGGTTGTCATGGGGTGGCTCATGGTCCGAACGATCCGGGACGGGGGCGTCCGGCGGTTTAAGGGAGGGCAGGCGCCGGAGAAGTCCGGCGTCAGGAGGCGATCAGATAGGGGCTGTCCGGGACGGGAGGCGACCGGGGCGAGGCGGACTCCGCCGCCCCGTCCGCGGCCCGGCGGGCGCGTTCGGCGGCGTGAGCGGCCCGGCCAGCCGTCGTCACCATGCCGTCTGCGGTGCACAGACCAGCGCGGGCGAGCCGGCCCTTCGCGTTGGAGAGGCCCAGGACATAAACCCCCGCTTCAGCCACGAGCAGGCCGGACAGGGCGCGATAGTCGGGGTCTGAAAGCGGGCGAAGAATCTGGGACACTCTGTTGGTCGGGCTGGGCCTGTTCAACGTTCACACAGTGCCTTCGTTGCCGTCGCCGGCGGGAAACCGGTGAAAAGCGAGGCTCCCTTCGACCAGCGAGTCCGCCGCGAGAACGGATCGGCCGTCGACGCTATAGCGGGTGTCGCCCCACCACGCTCTCGTCGGCCCGGACTCGTCCTCCAGGGCGTGGGCGATCCGGATCGGGACCGCGGCGACGAAACTGCGGCCGGCGAAGCTGCGGCGGAAAGCCAGCAAATGTCCGGCCCGTGTGCCATCCACCGTCACCGGCTCGAGCGACCCGCGGGCGAACAGTTCGGGATCGGCCGCGCGGGCGGATAGCAGCCGCGCCACCGTCCGCAGCTTCATCGCGCCGGGCGCATCGGTCGTCTCGTCCGCCAGCAGTCGGGCTATCCGCTCATAGTCGACCGGCCGTCGGTTGTCGGGGTCGACCAGACTCAGGTCTTCCAACTCGGCCCCCTGATAGAGATCGGGCACGCCAGGCCACAGGCAGCGGATCGCCGCCTGGACCACACCGTTGATCGCGCCGGCCGGAGCGATCCGGGTCACGAACGCCGTCACCTCCGTCAGGAAGTCCGCCGACCGTCGCGGGTCCAGCAGGGCCTGGATAAAGTCGCGGTTGGCCCCCTCATAGTCGGCATCCGGGCGCGCCCAGGACGATCGCAGCTTGGCCTCTCGCAACGATTTCTCGCGCCAGGCCTCGATGCGGCCGGCGAAGGTCGCCAGACCGGCGGCGTCGTCGGCCGCCAGCCCCGTCGGCCACGCCCCGACCAACGTCTGATACAGCTGGTACTCGTCATCGGGCGAGAGGCCGGTCGGCCGCACGCCGGCGTTCAACGGGAACCATGACCGCATCGCCGCTGCCCAGGCGTCCGGGACCTCGCTGAGGACGGCCAGCCGCGCCCGCACATCCTCGCCGCGCTTGTGGTCGTGGGTCGCCGTGGCCAGCATCGCGTGGGGCCAGTAGGCCGCGCGGTCGCCCCCGGACTGGATGAATTCTTCGGACGTCATCGACAGGCGGGCCGGTTCGAAGCCGACGTCGTTGCGCGAGAGCAGCCGTCCGTACCGATAGAAGGCGGTGTCCTCGACCGCCTTGGCCGTGACCGGCGCCGTCAGCTGGTTCAGGCGGCGCACCGTGTCCACGGTCGCTTCCGACGGGTCGTGCGGGCCACGAAGCAGGCCGGCGATGAAATCGATCGCCGCGGTCTCGGCCGGCGCTTCGGCGCGGGCCAGATCCAGCGCCCGGCCCACCGCCTCGCCCGGCCCGGGCCCATCGGCGCGGCCTGTGGCGTAGCTGCGGTAGACCCTCAGATGGGTGATCCAGCGGATCAGCGCCCGGCGGAACGCCGCCGTCGTCTGATCTCGCGTCTCCGTCCGCGCCGCGGCCAGCCGGCGCAGGGCGCGGGCCGCGGCAGTCAGCTGGCCGTCGAAGGCGCCGGTCAGGATCTCGACCCGGGCCGCGACCTCCTCGGCCTCGAATTCGGCCGCGCGGCCGCTGATCTCCGTCCACAGGGCCGTCAGGGGGGCGGCTCCGTCCGGGTCATGCTGCAGCGCCGAGACCTGGTTCATGAAGTCGTAGCCGCTGGTTCCCTGAACACCCCAGTCGTCGGGCAGCGGTTCGCCGGCGGCGAGGATCTTCTCCACCACGATATAGGCGGGGCCGGCCGCCGCCGTCGCCGGGCGACGCGCCGCGAGACCGTCGAGCCGGGACCTCAGGGTGCGGCAGTAGGCGGCCGGGTCGGACAGGCCGTCGACATGGTCGATCCGCACCCCGTCGATCAGCCCTTCCGCATACAGGCCGAAGATCACCCCGTGGACGGCGTCGAAGGTCGCCGGGTTCTCCATCCGCAGCCCGGCCAGTTCGCTGATGTCGAAGAAGCGGCGCCAGTTGATGATGTCGCCCGCGACGCTCCACAGGGCGAGGCGGAAATTCTGCCGTTCCAGCAGCGTGTGCAGCCGGTCGGGGTCGTTCCAGGCGCTCAGGTCAGCGGCGGCCGGGTCGGGACCGCCCACCTCGGCATGGTCCTCGGGCCGCAACGGGAAGCGGTGCGGACCATAGGCGAAGGCCAGCTTCTTCAGGTCTTCGTCCCAGATCAGCCGCAGCGATCCATCGGCCAGCGCCTCGGCGTAGGTCGAGCCGAGGAAGGGGGCGAGGACCTTGCCCTGCAGCTCCGGCTCCGGCCCGTCGAAATCGATGTCGAACCAGTCGGCGAAGGCGCTGGCGCGACCCTTCTCCAGCACGTCCAGCCACCAGCGATTGTCGGCCCCGCCGACGGCCATATGGTTGGGCACGATGTCGACGATCACCCCCAGGCCGCGGGCGGCGAGGGCGGCGCACAGCCGGCGGAAGCCGGCCTCGCCGCCCAGTTCCGGATTGATCGCCGTCGGATCGACCCCGTCATAGCCGTGCATCGACCCCGCCCGCGCCGTCAGGATCGGCGAGGCGTAGACATGGCTGATTCCCAGATCGGCCAGATAGGGGACGATCGCCACGGCGTCGTCGAAGGTGAAATCCTTGTGGAACTGCAGCCGGTAGGTGGCCCGCGGCAGGCTGGATCGGAGCGTCAAAGGCGTTTCCTTTTTGCGTCGACGGCGGCCAGCCGGGCGGCGACCGCGGGCTGGTCGAGCCCCTCGCCGCGGGGCAGGCGCCGTCGCCAGTTCGGGTGTTCGGTGGTGGTGCCCGGCAGGTTCGGCTGCTCGACCTCGCCGAGGGCGTCCTCGATCGGCAGGATGGCCAGGTCGCAGGCGCTGCCGGCGACATGGAGGAGGGCGGGCAGGACGGCGTCCGCCCCCTGTTCAACGCCGGGCTCGGCGCCCTCGGCCGCGCCGGACCGCATCATGGCCCGCCAGAGCCGGCGCCGGTCGGTGGCCCGCTCCGCCCGGGCGCCGGCCTCGTCGCCGCCGGGGTGGATCTGCGTACGCCAGTCGATGTCGCGCCCGCGCCACCAGCCCGAGATGGTCGGCAGGTCGTGGGTCGTGGTCATGGCCACCGCATCCCGGCCCCAGGTGCGGGGCGAACTGAAGCCGCCGTCGCGTCCCCGCTCGAACCACAGCACTCGCATGCCGGCCATGCCCGCGGCCGTGCTGGCCTCGCGGAAGCCCTCCGGCACGGTGCCGAGATCCTCGCCGATCACGACCGCCCCGTGCCGGTGCGACTCCAGCGCGATCAGGTTCAGCAGGTCGTCCCGCGGATAGGCCAGATAGGCGCCGTCCGAGGCTGGCCGCCCCTCCGGCGTCACCCACAGCCGCTGCAACCCGATGGCGTGGTCGATGCGGACGCCGCCGGCCCGCCGCATTGAGGCGCGCAGGGTGGCGAGGAAGGGCGCATACCCCGTGCGCCGCAGCGCCGTCGGCGAGAAGGTGGTCAGGCCCCAGCTCTGGCCGTCGGGGCCCAGAAGATCGGGCGGCGCCCCGACGCTGACGCCGACGAGGACGTCTTCGGGCCGGCTCCAGGCGTGGCTGCCCCAGCCGTCCATGCCGACCGCCATGTCGGCGATCAGGCCGATGACCATGCCGGCGTCCCGCGCCGCCGCCTGGGCCGCGCCGAGATCGGCGTCGGCCCGCCACTGCGCGAAGAGATGGAACTCGACCTCGGGATCGCCCGACGAGAGGGCCTGGACCGCCGGGCTCCCGGCGTCGGCGTAGCCGTTCGGCCAGTCGCGCCAGATATGCAGACCTTGCGGGCGGAAGCGGGCGTCGAGGGCCTCGAACCGGGCATGGGCCAGCAGCAGGTCGCCGCCCGCGCGCACAAAGGCGTCGAAGTCGGCCCGGTCCTCGCCCGAACCGTGGAAAACGTCATAGGCCCGGCGCAGCGCCGCCAGCCGCGCCGCCGCCGCCGGGGCCCAGTCGATCAGCTCGTCCTCTCCCGTCTCGCCCGGCGCTTCGGCACGGGCGTAGAGCGGGTTCAGAAACAGCCGCGTCGACGGACCATAGGGGCCGTAGCGGCCGGGGTCGGCGGCGAACAGGGCGTGCACCGGGCTGACCGCCACTGCATCGGCGCCGAGGCCGGCGGCCTTGGCGGAGAACCGGCCGAGGTCGCCGAAGTCGCCGAACGGGCCGCCGCCGTTCAGGGCGTAGATCTGCACCGCGAGACCCCACAGCCGCCGGCCCTCGGCGATGTCGCGCACCCGCAGCGCGCGCGGCGGACAGACGGCGAGGGTCACGGCCGCGCCGTCCAGCGCCAGCCGGTGGTAGCCGAGCTGGCGGGGGACCCGGAAAGATATCCGCTCGCCCTGGCGTCGCAGCCGCAACGTCTGGCTGCCGCCCGTCTCGAAATGAAGTTCGGCGGGGCCGGGCCCCGCGATCTCGACCCGCTGTCCAGCCCGCGCCACGATCATCGCCGGGGGCTGCGCCGCCTCCGCCTCAAGTCGGGCCAAGGCGTCGCGTCGAGCCTCTTCCCCTTCGGCGTCGATGCCCATGGCCGCCAGCAAGGCCGTCAGGACCTCGTCGGAAACCGTCTGCGGCACGCCGCGGTAATCGTTCCACTCGGCCGACAGCCCGGCTCGGGACGCAAGCGCCAGAAGCGAGGCATTGCTCATGGTTCGATCCACGCGCGGGTTTCGAACGCGGCCAGGCGACCGGCCTCGCCCTCGCCGTAAACGGGCGTCGCCGTAGGCAGATCGGCGGCGACGGGGGCGTCGCAGAGGTTGACGGCGACGGTCAGCCGCGAGCCGTCGTCGAGCCGCCAGCGCGCCATCACGCAGCGCTCGGCGAGCACCTCGGCGCCGAGCGACCGGGCGGCGTCCAGATGCGGCGTGATCCGGCTCGCGCGCAGATCCAGCAGCGCCTTGTACAGCGCCCGCCAGTCGGCGGCGTCCGGGGCCGTATCGGTCCATCGGGACGCCTCGAAGGTGCCCAGGGCATTGGGATCCGGGATGGTCTTGCGGCGCTCGGGATCGGCGAACTCGGGGGCCTTGGCGAACTCCCGGCGACGACCCTCGCGGACCGCGTCGGCGAGGTCGTCGTGGAAGTCGGTGAAGAACAGGAACGGCTCGCGCGCTCCGACCTCCTCGCCCATGAACAGCATCGGGATCTGCGGCGTCAGCAGCATCAGGGCGACCGCCGCCTTCAGGGCTTCGGGGTGGGCGAGGGCGATCAGCCGTTCGCCCATGGCCCGGTTGCCGGTCTGGTCGTGGTTCTGCAGGAAGCTGACGAAGGCCGTCGGACGCAGGTGTCCGCTCGGCGCGCCGCGCGGATGGCCCCCGGGCGGAGGCTCGCCCTGGTAGATGAACCCCTCCGCCAAACAGCGGGCCAGCTTCCCGGTCGGGTCCTCCGCGAAGCCTTCATAGTAGCCGTGCGTCTCGCCGGTCAGCAGTACGTGCACGACGTTGTGGAAGTCGTCGTTCCACTGGGCGTCGAAGCCGGCCTCCAGCGGGCCTGGCGAATTGGCTTCGTTCTCGAGCATCAGATGGACGTGGCGCCCGGCCGGCAGGCTGGCGCGCACCTCGGCGGCCATCTCGGTCAGCCAGCTCTGGTCGAGGATGGCGTGGACCGCATCGAACCGGAGCCCGTCGAACCGGAACTCATGCAGCCAGTACAGGACGTTCTCGGTGAAGAACCGCCGCACGGCCGGATTGCGGAAGTCGATCGCCGCGCCCCACGGGGTCTGTTCCCCGGCGTCGAAGAAGGCGGGGGCGTAGGTCGGCAGCCAGTTCCCCTCCGGTCCGAAGTGATTGTAGACCACGTCCAGAAACACCATCAGGCCCAGATCATGGGCCCGGTCGATCAGCCGCCGCAGGTCGTCGGGCGAGCCGTAGGCGCTGTCCGGGGCGAACGGCAGCACCCCGTCGTAGCCCCAGTTCCGCGTACCGGAAAAGTCGTTGATGGGCATCAGCTCGATGGCGGTGACGCCCAGCTCTGCCAGCGCCGGCAGCGCCTCCGCCACCCCGGCATAGCCGCCCATGACGCCGGCGTGCAGCTCGTAGATGACCGTCTCGGCCCAAGGGCGACCGGTCCAGCCATCGTTGCGCCATACGTAGGCGCCGACCGGCTCGACCACGCTGGGCCCGTCGACGTCGTCGGCCTGTCGGCGTGATGCGGGGTCGGGCACGCGGCAGCCGTCGGCGGTGACGAACCGGTAGCGCGTTCCCGCACCGCCCGGCGCCACCGTCTCGACAAAGCCGTCCCCGACGGCCTTCAGAGGCAGGGTCGGCCCGCCCTCGATCTCGACGGCCAGACCCTCGGCGTCCGGCGCCCACAGCCGGAACCGCACGCCGTCCCTCTCGATCCGGGGCCCGAAACGATAGTCGATATCCTGGGCTGCGCCCGCCTGCGGCGCCACCCTCAGGACTCCAGCCGGAACACCAGCGCCGCCAGCGGCGGCAGGGTGACCTCGATCGAGCACGGCCGCCCATGGGCCGGTTCCGGCCGGGTCCAGGCCTCGCCGGCGTTGCCGATGTCGCCCCCGCCGTACAGGCTCGAGTCGGTGTTGAGGATCTCGGCCCAGCGGCCCTCGGCGGGCGCGCCGACGCGATAGCCCTCGCGCACAACGGGCGTCATGTTCAGCACGATCATGAGCGGCGGCGCGCCTTCGGTCCGGCGCACCCAGGCGAAGACGCTGTCCGCCGCGGCGTCGCCGATCAGCCAGTCGAACCCGGCCGGATCGGAGTCGGTCCGGTGCAGGGCGGGCTCGTTGCGGTACAGCCGGTTCAGATCGGCCACCAGCTGCTGCAGCCCGGCATGCCCCGGCTGCTCCAGCAGATCCCAGTCGATCTGCGCATCGTGGTTCCACTCGCGCTGCTGGCCGATCTCCAGCCCCATGAACATCAGCTTCTTGCCCGGATGGGTCCACATGAAGCTGTAGTAGGCGCGCAGATTGGCCAGCTTGCGCCACGGATCGCCCGGCGCCCGCTCATACAGCGAGCCCTTGCCGTGCACGACCTCGTCATGGCTCAGCGGCAGCACGAAATGCTCCGAGAAGGCGTAGACCAGCCCGAAGGTCATGTCGTGGTGGTTGTAGGAGCGATAGATCGGATCCTGGCCCAGATAGGTCAGGGTGTCGTGCATCCAGCCCATATTCCATTTGAAGTCGAAGCCGAGCCCGCCCTGTTCGACCGGCCGCGACACGCCGGGCCAGGCGGTGGACTCCTCGGCCAAGGTGATGGCTCCCGGGGCGCGTTCCTTGACCAGGGTGTTCAGCCGCTTGAGGAAGGCGATCGACTCCAGATTTTCGCGTCCGCCGTGGATGTTCGGCACCCACTGGTCGTGTTCGCGGCTGTAGTCGCGGTACAGCATCGAGGCCACGGCATCGACGCGCAGGCCGTCGATGTGAAAGGTCTCCAGCCAGTACAGCGCCGAGGCCAGCAGATAGCCCGACACCTCGCGTCGTCCCAGGTTGAAGATCAGGGTGTTCCAGTCTTGGTGGAAGCCCTCGCGCGGATCGGCGTGCTCGTACAGATGGGTGCCGTCGAACTCGGCCATCCCGTGCACGTCGGTCGGGAAGTGGGCCGGGACCCAGTCGAGAATCACCCCCAGACCCGCCGCGTGGCAGGCGTCGACGAAGCCGGCGAACTCGGCCGGCGAGCCGTAGCGGGCCGAAGGCGCGAACTGCGACAGCGGCTGATAACCCCACGAGCCGCCGAACGGATGCTCCATGATCGGCAGCAGCTCGACATGGGTGAAGCCCAGCCGCACGGCATAGGGGATCAGCCGGTCGCTCAGCCCCTGCCAGTCCAGCGTGCTGTCATTGCCTTCGGGCCGCAGCCACGAGGCGGCGTGCACCTCATAGATGGAGATCGGCGATGTCGCCGACTGACGCCCGGCGCGCTCGGCCATCCAGCGCTGGTCGGTCCAGGCGAAG
This sequence comes from Alphaproteobacteria bacterium, assembly GCA_018820665.1. Lineage (GTDB taxonomy): Bacteria > Pseudomonadota > Alphaproteobacteria > Caulobacterales > Caulobacteraceae > Brevundimonas. Next base: position 61,821 of record JAHJNW010000068.1, read on the forward strand.
GCGTCCGGCGAGGCGACCACCGAGGCCGTCGCCGGCGGCAGTTCGGTCTGCCGCGCCAGCGGATCGGCCTTCTGCGGCAGCACGTGTCCATGCGGCCCGACGATTTCGTATTTGTACGTCGCGCCCGCGGTGAGCCGCGGCAGGAACAGCTCCCAGACGCCGGACTCGCCGCGCCGCCGCATCGGGTGCCGACGCCCGTCCCACATGTTGAAGTCGCCGACGACGGAGACCCGCCTCGCATTGGGCGCCCAGACGGCGAACCGCACCCCGGCGACGCCTTCACAGACCGCCTCGGCCGATCCCAGCTTCTGCGCCAGATCCCAGTGCGAGCCCTCGGAAAACAGATGCAGGTCCAGGTCGCCGAGGATCGGCCCGAAACTGTACGGGTCCTCCGTTTCCTGAACCGCGTCCGGCCACTGGATGCGCAGCAGATAGGGGACGTCGTCCGTCCGCGCGCCGGTCCACAGGTCGGAGTCGCCCTCGCGCTCCAACCGACCCAGCGAGGCGCCGTCGTCACGCGAGACCAGCTCGACGCTCTCGGCGCCGGGCAGGAAGGCGCGCACCACGGTCCGCTCGCCGATCCGGTGCGGACCCAGCACCGCGAACGGATCGGACAGGCCGCCGCCCGACAGGGCCTCGACGGCGATCGCATCAGTCAGGGGAGCGGCTCCACCCTCGTTGACAGTCTCGGGGGCGGTCTTGCCCGTCTTGCTTATATTCCGGGCCATTACAGACCTTCCTTGATCTGGTTGGTCAGGTCGGCGAGGCCCTGAAGCGGCACGCCGATCCAGTCCGGCCGGTTGGCGGCCTCATAGGCGATCTCGTAGGCCGCCTTCTCGAGCGTGAAGACCGCGAGCAGGCCCTCGTTCACCGGCGGCACGGCGTCGCCGCCGCCCTCGGCATAGCCCTCCAGCAGAGCCGCGCGGGCTTCCTGGCGGAAGCGCTGCAACAGGCCCTGGGCTCGCGCCTCCGCATCGCCCCCGCCGGCCACGAGGCTGGTGCGCGAGGCGAGGGCGGCGGCGTAGTCGAACGAGCGCAGCACGCCGGCCAAGTCGCGCAGCGGGCTGGCCTTGGCCGTCCGCTGGGCGATGGTCTTGCGCGGCTCGCCCTCGAAATCGATGATCTGGACATCGGCCCCGGCGACCAGCACCTGGCCGAGGTGAAGATCGCCGTGAACCCGCGTGCTGGGCGCGCCGACAGCGTCCTCCAGCAGCCGGTCGACCGAAGCCGTCAGCAGATCCCGCTCGGCGATGACCGCGTCAGCCAGCGTCCGGTTTTCGGGCGACAGCTCGGTCCGGCCCAGCAGGTCCAGCGCCTCACCGACTTCCGTCCGCGCCTGATCGGCCCAGGCGGCCGTCATCGTCTTGTCGGCCGTCTCCGGCGCGAAGGCCGGATCCTCGTCGGGCGAGGCCAGCGCCGCATGCATCTGGCCGATCCGCACTCCCAGCGTCCGGGCGAAGGCGGCATAGGGTTCGAAGGTGCTGGCGTCGTCGCGCCCGAACGGCGTCGCGCCTTCGTCGATGACGCGCCGCAACTGGTCGAGCGTCCAGGCCCAGCCGTCGCCCTGGTTTTGCACATAGGCCTGGATGATGGCCACGGTCCAGGCCGTGCCGTCGGCGTCATAGCGGATCACCTCGCCCAGCAGGGCCGGCGATCCGGTGAAGCCGCGCTCGGTCAGCGCCCGGTTCATTTCCGCCTCGGGGTGCACCCCGGGCGTCAGCCGCCGGAACAGTTTGATCACGGCCTGACGGCCGACGATCATGGTCGAATTGGTCTGCTCCGCCGCCGGCCATTCGATCTCGGCGTCTTCGGGCAGGTCGAGGGCGGTGACCGCCGCCGTCGGCCGGCAGACCAGCCGGCCTCCGTCGGCGAGTTCGCTCTCGGCCGCGGTCTTGAGGCCGCGGAACAGCACCCGCGCCAAGGTCGGCGAGGCGAAGGCGTCGGTCAGCAGTCCGACTCGCCGGCCGCGCCGCACGCGGGCCAGCGCCAGCGGCGCCTCGAACGGATGGGTCGGCTCGTCCTCCCAGGCGACGGCGAGGGGCAGGGCGTAGCGGTCGACCGAGTCGCCGGCCTTCACGTCCAGCTCGACGAACAGGGCCTCGCCGTCCGAGCCGGGCAGGGCGTCGATGGCGTTGATCCGGATGTCCGAGATCTCGTGGTCCTTGCTCTGGAACCAGCGGCGCTGTGCGATGTATGGCGGCAGGATTTCTGTCTGCAGGGTCTCCCGCGACCCGCCCTCGACCACGTCCATCAGGCCCGAGCGCAGGACGAAGGTGTGGTGCTCGATGCCCAAACCCGTCGTGGCGCTGCTCCAGGCGGGCGCATCGGCTTCCTCGCTGAGGAGGAACCACAGGAAGCCATAGGGCGGCAGGGTCAGCAGATAGGTCAGCTGGCCGATGGCCGGGAAGGGGGTGCCGCCGGACAGTTCGACCGGGATGCGGCCAGCGAACTCGGACAGGTCCAACTCGACCGCCTGGGCCGAGCGGGACACGTTGGCGACGCACAGGATCACCTCGCCCTCGTGCTCGCGATAATAGGCCAGGATCTTGCGGTTCTGCGGCCGCAGGAAGCGCTGCCGGCCGCGGCCGAACGCCTGGTGCTGGGCGCGCACGGCCAGCATCCGGCGGGTCCAGTTTAACTGCGAATGCGGGTCGCGCCACTGGGCTTCGACATTGACCGCCTGATAGCCGTACAGCGGGTCCTGGATGGCCGGCAGGACCAGCGAGGCGGGGTCGGCCCGGCTGAAGCCGCCGTTGCGGTCCGACGACCACTGCATCGGCGTGCGCACCCCGTCGCGATCGCCGAGGTGGATGTTGTCGCCCATGCCGATCTCGTCGCCGTAGTAGAGCACTGGCGTGCCCGGCATGGTCAGCAGCAGGCAGTTCATCAGCTCGACGCGGCGCCGGTCACGCTCCAGCAGGGGCGCCAGCCGGCGCCGGATGCCGAGGTTGATTCGCGCCCGACGGTCCGAGGCATAGGTCTCCCAAAGGTAATCCCGCTCCTTGTCGGTCACCATCTCCAGCGTCAGCTCGTCGTGGTTGCGCAGGAAGATGGCCCACTGGCAGTTCTCCGGGATCTCCGGTGTCTGGCGCATGATGTCGGTGATCGGGAAGCGGTCTTCCTGGGCGATGGCCATGTACATCCGTGGCATCAGCGGGAAGTGGAAGGCCATGTGGCATTCGTCGCCGTCGCGGCCGAAATAGGCCTGGGTGTCCTCGGGCCACATATTGGCCTCGGCCAGCAGCATCCGGTCCGGATAGGTCGCGTCCAGCTCGGTGCGGATCGCCCGCAGCACGTCATGGGTTTCGTCGAGGTTCTCGTTCGAGGTGCCCTCGCGCTCGATCAGATAGGGGATGGCGTCCAGCCGCAGCCCGTCGATGCCGAGATCGAGCCAGAACCGCATCACCGACAGCACCGCCTTCAGCACCTGGGGATTGTCGAAATTCAGATCCGGCTGGTGGCTGTAGAAGCGGTGCCAGAAATAGGCCTGCGCCTCCTCGTCCCACGTCCAGTTCGACTTCTCGGTGTCGCAGAAGATGATCCGCGTCCCGGCATAGGCCTTGTCGGTGTCGGACCAGACGTAGAAGTCGCGATGCGCCGAGCCCTTCTTGGCCTTGCGCGCCCGCTGGAACCACGGGTGCTGGTCCGAGGTGTGGTTGATGACCAGTTCGGTGATGACGCGGATGCCGCGCGCATGCGCTTCCTGGATCAGGCGGCGCACATCGGCCATCTTGCCGTATTCGGGATGGACGTCGCGATACTCGGCGATGTCATAGCCATCGTCCCGCCGCGGCGACGGATAGAAGGGCAGCAGCCAGATGCAGTTGACCCCCATGTCGACGATGTAGTCGAGCTTGGAGATCAGCCCCGGGAAGTCGCCGACGCCGTCATTGTCGCTGTCGAAGAACGACTTGACGTGCAGTTGGTAAATGACGGCGTCCTTGTACCACAGGGGGTCCTTGACGAACGCGGCGGGTTTGGCTTTGACCATGGAAACTCGAATTCAGGACTTGGAGATGCGCCAGATGGCGTAGGGACGCTCGGGCGTCAGGCGGAGGCGCTGGGTCTTGCCGGTCCAGCGGAAGGCATGGCCCTCCAGCAGGTCCTCGACCGCGACGCCGTCGCCGTCGCCGAGACCGAACTCCCACAGCGGGACCTCGAAATCGGCTTCCTGCGGATGGTGCGGGTCGAGGCTCACGGCCACCAGAATGCGGTCGTCATGGCCGGGCGCGGTCTTGGAGAAGTAGAGAATCTGGTCGTTGAAGGCGTTGTGGAAGGTCACGCCGAGATGGCTCTGCAACTGCGGATGGTCGCGGCGCAGGGCGTTCAGCTGCGTGATCTCGTCGACGATGTCGCCGGGCCGGCGATCGGGGCGAACGCGGACCTCGTATTTCTCGCTGTCCAGATATTCCTCACGGCCCGGCAGGGCTTCGAACTCGCACAGTTCAAAGCCGGCATAGACGCCGAACAGGCCGGACAGGGTGGCCCCCAGGGCGGCGCGGATCAGGAAGGCGGCGCGGGTCCCGGATTGCAGGAAATAGGGGTTGATGTCGGGCGTGTTGACGAAGAAGTGGGGTCGGAAGAACTCCCGGACCGGACCGTTCAGCTCGGTCAGATACTCGGTCAGCTCAGCCTTGGTGTTGCGCCAGGTGAAGTAGGTGTAGGACTGCGAGAATCCGACCTTGGCCAGCTGGTACATCGGCTTGGGCCGGGTGAAGGCCTCCGACAGGAACAGGACATCGGGATACGCCGCCTTCACCTCGGCGATCATCCAGCGCCAGAACGGCAGCGGCTTGGTGTGCGGATTGTCGACGCGGAAGACGCGCACGCCCTCGCCGGCCCAGAACAGCACCACATCGCGCAGCGCCAGCCACAGACCCGGGATCGCGTCGGGGGCGTAGAAGTCGACGTTGACGATGTCCTGATATTTCTTCGGCGGGTTCTCGGCGTATTTCATCGACCCGTCGGGCCGCCAGGCGAACCAGCCCGGATGCTCCGTCAGCCACGGATGGTCGGGGGCGCACTGGATGGCGAAGTCGAGGGCGATCTCCAGCCCGTGGTCCGCCGCCGCGGCGACGAGGGTGCGGAAATCCTCCAGCGTGCCGAGCTCGGGATGAATTTCGGCGTGACCGCCCTCGGCCGCGCCGATGGCGTAGGGGCTGCCGACGTCATCCGGCCCGGGTGTGAGGGTGTTGTTCGGCCCCTTGCGATTGCGTCGGCCGATCGGATGGATCGGGGTGAAATACAGGGTGTCGAAGCCCATGGCCTGAACCCGGGGCAGGGCGTCGATGACGTCCAGCAGCTTGCCGGGGCGCGTCTTGTCATCCGTCTGGGAGCGGGGAAACAGCTCGTACCAGCTCGAGAACCGCGCCGCCTCGCGCTCGACCTCGACCGGCTGCACATGGCTGCGGTTCAGGAAGCGCGGCGTCACCGCCGCCTCCATCGCCGCGTGCAGGTCGTCCCGCAGCAGCAGGGCCGCGCGCGCATCCGCCTCTTCGGTCGAGTCCAGCTCGGCGACGAACGGCTTCAGCGCGGACCCGGCGGCCTCGATCAGCGCACGGCCCTCGCGCACCTCCAGCGACAGGTCCAGACCGGCGTCCAGCTTCTTGCGGAAGTCGCGGACGAAGCCGCCCCATTCGTCGATCCAGGCCTCGACCACATAGGCGTGTCGTCCCATCCGCAGCAGCGGCGCCGACCCGGCGAACCGGTCGTTCGGCAGAGCCTGCATCGGATACCGCCGCCAGCCCGCCTCGTCCTCGGCCTTGACCAGCAGGGCGGCGGCCAGCTGTTCGTGTCCGTCGGTCACGACCTCCGCCTCGACCTCGAGCGGATCGCCGACCACCCGTTTGACGGCATAGGCCCCTTGGTCGACCGACGGGTCGAGGTTGTCGACGACGACCCGCGCCGCCGCGGCCGTGGCCGACTTCAGGTCCTGGCTGGACCGGGTCCGCTTCGGCCGGACGGACGCGGAGGGCCGCGCCGCGAACAGCCGCACGGCGTGCGGGCCGATGGTCCCGAGCTCCTCGCCATCGAAGCCCGGCACGGGCGTCAGCGCCGTCATTCCGGCCGTGGGCAGGCTCTCGGCGTTGCAGGCCAGGCGCTCGCCGGTGCGATTGCGGACCAGCAGCAGCCCTTCCCCGCCGCGCTGCGACAGGCGGACATCCAGATCAGCGGCGGGTCCGGTCAGGCGCCGCACGAGGCCTCCGGCGCCGGCGCGAAGCAGCAGGGCGTTGGTCGCCCGCACTGCGTCGGCGACCCCGTCTTCGTATCCCGCCTCCATGATCCAGCCGCGGCCCTCCAGCGCGATGGCGGCCAGCGCGGCCAGCCGTTCCTCGACCGACAGCGTGCCGTCATTCAGGCGCGCCCGGGACGCGGCTTCGATGCCGGCCGATGCGCCCGCCTCACCCTGCAGCGTGGACAGAAGTCGGCCCAGCGCGACATCGCCCGGGGGCGGCAGGGCCTGGTCGAATTGGCCGGCGAGCGTGGCGAGCAGGCCTGCAAGCCAGTCAGCCACGGCCGAGTCGGGTTCGGCGCGCGCCAGCCTCAGACAGCCGTCGTGCAGGGTCTCCGGTCGGCGCGGATCGGTCGCGCCGAGACGGCCGGTCGCGGGATTGGGCAGGAAGGCGCGCGGCTCGGCCTTGGCGACCGGATGATCGTCGCTCAGCAGCAGCGGCGGCAGCTCCGCAACGAGCGCCAGCCCGGCCCGACGCGCCGCCTCCCGCAAACCCGGCAGCGCGCCGTGGTCTGCCGGTTGTTCTTCGTAGAAGGTCGGGTCCAGTCGAACCACCAGCACGTCGAAACCGAGGCCGGCGATCTCGCCCGGACGGACTTCCGGCCTTCCGGCCTCCAGCGAGACGGCGTCGATAATGCAGGCGCGCAAAGGCGCGCCGGTGGCGTTCAGGGACATGAGTTTCCAGAGCAGGCGCTAGGGGTGTCCCCTAGAACGACGCCCGGCGCCGCCTGTTCCCCGAAAGACGGGGTTGTCGACTTGCGGAAGGAAACAAGACCATGGCGGACAGGGTGGGATTCGAACCCACGGTAGGCTCACACCTACGGCGGTTTTCAAGACCGCTGCCTTAAACCACTCGGCCACCTGTCCGTGTCCCGCGAGCGGACCCGCCGCATAGCGCCAAACACCCCGTTAACCAAAGCGGAAATCTCTTGCGCCATTCTCGCGGCCCTCAAGGGACCGGACCATGGCCGCGAAACTGCTCAAGGGACTTATCGCCGCCGGCCTGTTGTCGCTGCTCGCCGCCTGCGCCAGCGGGGCGAAGCCGGGCGTCGGCGGCCTGCCGGTCGTCACCGATCCGGCCCCGATCGTCTCGGGGACCATGCGGCCCTACCAGATCCGCGGCCGCTGGTACCGGCCCGAGGAACAGCCCCGCTATGACGAGACCGGCCTGGCTTCGTGGTATGGTGACCAGTTCCACGGTCGGCCCACCGCCACCGGCGAGCGGTTCGACATGAACGCCCTGACCGCCGCCCACAAGACCCTGCCGCTGCCCGGTCTGGTCGAGGTCACCAACCTCGCCAACGGCCGCCGCGTAGTACTGCGCGTCAACGATCGCGGCCCGTTCGTCGACAGTCGCATCATCGACCTGTCGCGCGGCGCCGCCGACGCCCTCGACCTGCGCCGCGCCGGGGTCGGGGAGGTGAGGGTGCGCTACCTCGGCCGCGCTCCGCGGCAGGGCGGCGGGACGACGCTGCAGTACGCCGCCGCCGCGGCCCCAGCCCCCGCGCCGCCGCCGCCGTCCCCCGGTCCGGTCCCTTACCAACAGGTCGCCGCCCTGCCTCCACCGTCGCCCGCCGCCGCGCCGACCTCCGCGTCCCGCGCCGGCCTGTGGATCGAGGCCGGGACCTGGCCCGACGCCCGCGAGGCGCGCCGCGCCGCCGACCGGCTCGGCGGCAGCGCCACCGTCGACCAGGCTGCCCCCGGCCGCTACCGCGTCCTCGTCGGCCCTTGGGCCGACGCCGGAACCGCCGAACGCTCGCGGCGCGCGGTGATCTCGCGCGGTTATCCCGACGCGACGATGATTTCCGGCGGCTAGGCCCTTGCGCCCCGGGCCGGCGCCGCCATTGTGCGCCGGTGACCCAGGGCCAATTCATCACATTCGAGGGCGGCGAGGGGACCGGCAAGTCGACCCAGGTCGGCCGCCTGGTCGACCGCCTGCGCGCCCGTGAGCTCGATGTCGTCCAGACGCGAGAACCGGGCGGCTCGCCGGGCGCCGAGGAGATTCGCGCCCTCGCCCTCAACGGCGACGCCGGCCGCTGGTCGGCGATGACCGAGACCCTGCTGATGTACGCCGCCCGGTCCGACCACGTGGAGCGCACCGTGCGCCCGGCGCTCGAGGCCGGCCGCTGGGTCGTCTGCGACCGATTCGCCGATTCCAGCCGCGCCTATCAGGGCGTCGGCGGCGGTACGCCCGCGGACTTCATCGAGACGCTGGACCTCGCCGTGGTCGGGGAGACCCAGCCGGATCTGACCCTGATCTTCGACCTGCCGGTCGAGGTCGGGCTCAGGCGCGCCTTCGGTCGCGGACTGTTCGAGACCCGGTTCGAGTCCAAGGGGCTCGAATTCCACGAGCGGCTGCGGCGCGGCTTCCTCGACATCGCCGCCGCCCATCCCGACCGCTGCGTAGTCATCGACGCCGACGGCGATCAGGATGCGGTCGAGGCCCGCGTCTGGTCCGCCGTCGAGGCGCGCCTCCCGTGAGCGAGCACCCGCGCGACCGTTTCGACCTGGTCCCCGACGCCGCCGCCGAGGCCGCCTTCCTCGACGCTTTCGACAAGGGCCGGTTGCACCACGCCTGGCTGCTGTGCGGGGTCGAGGGGTCGGGCAAGGCCACCTTCGCCTTTCGCGCGGCCCGCCGTCTTCTGGGCGCCGCGCCAGACCCCTCGCGGGGTCCGCTCGGGACCCGCCCCGACGACCCGGTCGCCCGGCTGATCTCGGCCCAGTCGCATCCCGATCTGCTGATCCTCGAACGCGCCGTCGAGGGCGGCAAGACGAAGAAGTCGATCTCCGTCGACCAGGCCCGCGACCTGCCGGAGTTCTTCTCCAAGAGCCCGTCGCAGGCGCAGTACCGGGTCGCCATCATCGACGCGGCCGACGACCTGAACCCGAACGCCGCCAACGCCTTGTTGAAGATTCTTGAGGAGCCGCCCGAACGCGGCGTGCTGTTCCTCGTCGCCCACGCCCCCGGCCGGCTGCTGGCCACCATCCGCTCGCGCTGCCGCCGTCTGGCCTTCCCCGTCTGGCCTCAGCATGCGCTGGAGGAGCTGGTCCGCAACCAGACCGGCGTGCCCTCGGCCGAGGCCGTGCGCATCGCCGGCATGGCCGCCGGCTCGCCCGGCCAGGCGCTGGCCCTCGCCTCCGGCGCGACCCTCGAGGCCGACCAGCTGGCCCAGGCCTGGGTCGCCGCCCCCGATCTCGACCGCGCCGCCGTCATGGCCGTGGCCGACAAATTCCGCGGCCCCGAGGGCCAGGAGCGGTTCGAGACCCTGATGGACCGGCTGATCGCCGCGGTGAAGCTGCGCGCGCTGGAAGAGGGCAAGTCTGGCGCCCGCTGGGCCGAGCTATGGGAGCGGCTGTCGGACCTGCCCGACCGCGCCGCCGCCATCAATCTCGACCGCGCCGACGTGCTGGCCGGCGCCCTGGCCGACCTGCAGCGCACCAAGGCCCGCGCCTGATGCTGATCGACAGCCACGTCAATCTGCACGCCCCCCAGTTCGACGAGGACCGCGACGCCGTCATCGCCCGCGCCCGCGCCGCCGGCGTCGGCCTGATTGTCGAAATCTCCGACAAGCTGTCGACCTTCGAGGCGACCCACGGCCTGGCCATGGCCCATGACGACATCTGGGCCACCGTCGGCGTCCATCCGCACGAGGCGAAGGACTACGCCGACCTGACCGCCGACCGCCTCGTCGAGCTCGCCGCCCGCCCGAAGATCGTCGGCGTCGGCGAATGCGGCCTCGACTTCCACTACGACCTCAGCCCGCGCGACGTGCAGGCCGCCGTCTTCCGCCAGCATATCGCGGCGGCGCGCCAGACCGGCCTCCCGCTGGTCGTCCACACCCGCGAGGCCGACGATGTCATGGCCGACATCCTTGCCGAAGAGCAGGCAAGGGGCCCGTTCCGCTTCCTGATGCACTGCTACACCAGCGGTCCTGAACTGGCGGGAAAGGCGGCGGAACTGGGCGCATGGTTCTCGGTCTCCGGCATCGCCACCTTCAAGGCCGCCGCTGACGTCCGCGAGATCATCACCGGCATGCCCGCCGACCGCATCATCGTCGAGACCGACTGCCCCTATCTTGCGCCCGTGCCCCATCGGGGCCGCCGCAACGAGCCGGCCTATGTCGGCCACGTCCTCGACAAGCTGGCCGAGATCCGCGGCTGGACGCGCGACGAGGCCGAGGCCCGCACCACCGACGCCTTCTTCGCCCTGTTCGACCGCATTCCGCGGCCGCCAGAGATCGGAGGCGCCGCATGACGAACGCAGCGGGCGAACTGGAAGTCATCATCCTCGGCAGCGGCTCGTCCGGCGGCGTGCCGCGCGGCGACGGCGACTGGGGCGACTGCGACCCGGCCGAGCCGAGGAACCGCCGCACCCGCTGCTCGGCCCTGATCCGCCGCCACGGTCCCGACGGCGTCACCAGCGTCCTGATCGACACCTCGCCCGACCTGCGCGAGCAGATGCTGGCCGCCGATGTGCGCCACATCGACGCCGTCCTCTACACCCACGACCACGCCGACCAGACCCACGGCATCGACGACCTGCGCGTCTTCGCCATGCGCAGCCGCCGCCGCATCCCCGCCTTCATGGACGCCGCCACCCATGAGGCCCTGCACGGGCGCTTCCGCTACATCTTCGAGAGCGTCGAGGGCTATCCGGCCATCCTCGACCCCCGCCCGATCCCCCCGCACGGCCAGGCCTGGTCCGTCGACGGCGCCGGCGGTCCGATCCCCGTCGTCACCTTCGACCAGGCCCACGGGCCGATCCGCTCGGTCGGGTATCGCATCGGCGGGGTCGCGTATTCCAGCGACGTCTCCGACCTCGACGAGGCGGCCCTCGACGCCGTGCGCGGCTGCGACCTGTGGATTGTCGACGCCCTGCGCTGGACGCCCCACCCGACCCACGCCCATGTCGACAAGACCCTCGACTGGATCGCCCGGGCGGAGGTCAAACGCGCGGTGCTTACCAATCTGCATATCGATCTGGATTACAATGCCCTGGCGGCGGCTGTTCCGCCGCACGTCGAGGTTGCATTTGACGGCTGGAGCGCGCGGTTGCCGCTCTAGAGCCGGCGGCCCGGGCTGCCGATGAACCGGTCGGTGGCAGCGCGGGCTTCACGATCCACCACATGCACGGTGAAGTGTCGTCCGAGCGCGGCGTCTGTTCCGAACCGCGCCGTCGCGACCTTGAAGGACCACGGCTCGACGCCATGCCGCACGCAGAGCTCGTCGAATGCGGTCCTGTATAGCTCGACGGCCTTCCTGAGGCCGGGGGACGCCTCGCCTTCGATGACCTTGCCGGTGAGGAAATCCACAGCAATCGCGCCGCCGGGGGATTGGCCCGCCTCGGCGTAGATATCCATCTCGTACGTGCCGATCATGAACCCGATCCCGCTGCCGAGGGAATCGGCGGCGTTGTGGACGATGCTTTGAAGGACACCGAACTTCACCCGCCCAGCAACCTCGCCGCCTGCGGTGCGAAATAGCTCAACACCCCCGCCGCTCCGGCCCGCTTGAAGGCGTGCAGGCTTTCGAGGATCGCCCGGTCCTCCTCCAGCCAGCCGTTTGCCATCGCCGCCCGCATCATCGCGTACTCGCCCGACACCTGATAGGCGAAGGTCGGGACTTTGAATGTGCTGCTAACCCGCTGAACTATATCGAGATATAGCATCCCCGGCTTGACCATCACCGCGTCCGCCCCCTCGGCGAGATCCATGGCCACCTCGCGCAGCGCCTCGTCGGAGTTGGCGTAGTCCATCTGATAGGTCTTCTTGTCGCCGGTCAGCGCCTTCGCCGACCCCACCGCGTCGCGATACGGCCCATAGAAGGCCGAGGCGTATTTGGCCGCATAGGCGAGGATCATCACGTCCTGCAGGCCATTGGCCTCCAGCGCCTCGCGGATCGCCTGCACCCGCCCGTCCATCATGTCCGACGGCGCCACCACATCGGCGCCGGCGTGGGCGTGGATGAAGGCCTGTTCGGCCAGCCGCTCCAGCGTCGTGTCATTGACGATGCGACCGTCCTCCAGCACCCCGTCGTGGCCATGGTCGGTGTAGCAGTCCAGCGCCACGTCTGTGATCACTCCGATCTCCGGGGCCGCGTCCTTGATGGCCTTGATGCACTCGGGAATCAGCCCGTCCGGATCGGTCGCCCCGGTGCCGACGCAGTCCTTGATCGCCCCGTCGACATTGGGAAACAGCGCCACCGCCGGAATGCCCAGGTCGCGCGCCTCGACCGCCGCCGCCGCCGCCGCCTTTGGGCTCAGCCGGAACACGCCCGGCATGGACGCCACCGGCAGCCGGTCGTCGGCCCCGTCATGCACGATCAGCGGCCACACCAGATCGGCCGGCGTCAGCGTCGTCTCGGCCACCAGCCGCCGCACCCACGGCTGGCTGCGCAGCCGGCGGGGACGGGCGTAGGGAAAGGCGGCGGGCGCGAAGGGCTGGGTCATGCGCGGCTCTTAACGCCCTTCTCCCATTCGGAGAAGGTTTGCCCTAGAAGCCCACGAAAGACTCGCAGGAAACGCCTCATGGACTTCGCCCTCACCGACGACCAGCGCGCCATCCAGGACGCCGCCCGCGCCTTCGCCGAGGCCGAACTGGCCCCGCACAGCGCCGAATGGGATGAGACCAAACACTTCCCTGTCGACGTCATGAAACACGCCGCCGAGATGGGCTTCTGCGGCATCTACACCGGCGAGGAACACGGCGGCATGGCTCTGGGCCGGGTCGAGGCCGCGGTGATCTTCGAGGAGCTGTCGCGCGGCGACGTCTCCACCGCCGCCTTCATCTCGATCCACAACATGGCGACGTGGATGATCGACAAATTCGGCTCCGACGACCTGCGCGCCCGCTATGTGCCGCGTCTCGTGTCGATGGACCTGATCGCCTCCTACTGCCTGACCGAGCCCGGTTCCGGCTCCGACGCCGCCGCCCTGCGCACCACGGCGAAACTGGACGGCGATCACTGGGTCCTCAACGGCTCCAAGGCCTTCATCTCCGGCGCCGGGACCTCCGACGTCTATGTCGTCATGGCCCGCACCGGCGCCGACGGTCCGAAAGGCATCTCCACCTTCGTCGTCGACAAGGATGCGCCCGGCCTCAGCTTCGGCGCCCAGGAGAAGAAGATGGGCTGGAACTCCCAGCCCACCGCCATCGTCGCCTTCGACGACTGCCGCATCCCGGCGGCCAACCTGCTGGGCAAGGAAGGCGACGGCTTCCGCTACGCCATGATGGGCCTCGACGGCGGCCGGCTGAACATCGCCGCCTGCTCGCTGGGCGGCGCCCGCCTCGCCCTGGAGACGGCGCTCGAATACGTCGCCAGCCGCAAGCAGTTCGGCAAGCCGATCGCCGATTTCCAGAACACCCAGTTCAAGCTGGCCGACATGGCCACCCAGCTGGAGGCCGCCCGCCTGCTGGTCCTGCGCGGCGCCTGGGCGGTCGACACGAACCATCCCGAGAAGACCAAATGGTGCGCCATGGCCAAGCGCTTCGCCACCGACGCCTGTTTCCAGATCGCCGACGAGGCCCTGCAGCTGCACGGCGGCTACGGCTATCTGAAGGACTATCCGCTGGAGCGCATCGTCCGCGACCTGCGCGTCCACCGCATTCTGGAAGGCACCAACGAGATCATGCGCGTGATCACCGCGCGGGAGATGCTGCGGCAATGAGCGAGTCCATGACCCCCGAACCCGCAGTCCTCGCCCGCGTCTCTTCCGGCCTCGGCCGCCTGACCCTGAACCGCCCCAAGGCCCTGCACGCGCTCAACCGCGCCATGTGCGAGACCATGATCGAGTCGCTGGTGGCCTGGCGTGACGACGACGCGGTCAAATCCGTGCTGATCGACCACGCCGGCGAGCGCGGCTTCTGCGCCGGCGGCGACATCCGCATGATCGCCGAGAGCGGGGCAGGGGACGCCGCCGAGGCGAAGGCCTTCTTCGACACGGAATACAAGCTCAACCACCTGCTGTTCGACTATCCCAAGCCGGTGACGGCCCTCGTCGACGGCATCGTCATGGGCGGTGGCGTCGGCATCAGTGAGCCGGCCGATGTCCGCATCGCCACCGAACGCACCACCTACGCCATGCCCGAGACCGGCATCGGCCTGTTCCCCGACGTCGGCGGCGGCTGGTTCCTGCCGCGCCTGCCGGGCCAGACCGGCGTCTGGCTGGCCCTGACCGGGGCGCGGCTCAAGGCCGCCGACACCGTCTTCCTCGGCATCCACACCCACTATCTGCCGTCCGACGCGCTGGAGGCTTTCCGCGCCATCCTCGCCGCCGACCCGGCCCATCCGATCGACGTCGCCGACGGCCTCGAGACCGACGCCGGCGAGCCGCCGATCGAACCGCACCTGCCCGCCATCGACCGCCTGTTCGCCCACGACACGGTCGAAGAAATCTTCGCCGCCCTTGAGGCCGACGGCTCCGACTGGGCCCTCGCCCAGCTGGCGACCCTGAAGACCAAGTCGCCGCAGTCGCTGAAGGTCACCCTGCGCCAGCTGCGCACCGGCGCGACCCTGACGTCCTTCGCCGACAACATGGCCATGGAGCACCGCCTCGGCGGCCGCGTGGTCCGCACCCACGACTTCCAGGAAGGCGTCCGCGCCGTCATCGTCGACAAGGACAATGCCCCCAAATGGTCGCCCGCCGACCTGTCGGGGATCAGCGACGCCGACCTCGACGCCCTGTTCGCCCCGGCGCCGGCCGGAGAGGAATGGACGCCGCTGGCCTGATCTGAGGGCTTGCATCCTGGCCCAAAGCGGCGGCGTATCAGCGTCGCCAGAACAGGGGAGGCCGCCATGCGCCAGATTTCGACCATCGCATTCACGCTCGCCGCCGCCTTGGCGCTGAGCGGCTGCATCATCGTCGCCGACGGCGGGACCACGACCGTCGTCCACCATACGGTCCCGGCGGAAGACGCCTACGCCGCCGCCTTGGCGCACCCTGACCGCCCCGAGGCCGACCGCGCCCGCGACGGCCTGCGCCGCTCGGCCGACATGCTGGCCTTCCTGCGACTCGGCCCCGGCGATGTGATCGCCGACATCCGCCCGGAGGAGGGCTTCTTCACCCGCCTGTTCGCCCCCGTCGTCGGCCCGGCCGGCCACGTCTACGCCTTCGTGCCGACCCAGACCGCGGAGCGCGAGAACGCCTTCGCCGACAGTCTCGCGACGACCTATCCCAACGTCAGCCGCGTCACCGGCGCGCTCGAGACCATGGCCTTCGACCGGCCCCTCGACGTGGTCTTCATGGGCGAGGAATACCATGACTTCGTCATCCCCCGGTTTGGCGTCGACGTGCCGGCGATGAACGCCGCCGTCTTCGGTGCTCTCAAGCCGGGCGGCCTCTACGTCCTGCTCGACCATCAGGCCGCCGCCGGGACAGGCGTCTCGGTCGCCGGAACCCTGCATCGCATCGAATCGGCCGAGTTGCGCCGTCAGGTCGAGGCCGCCGGCTTCGTTTTCGACGGCGAGACCCGCGTCGTCGCCAACCCCGGTGACGACCACAGCCTCAGCGTCTTCGACGAGAGCATCCGCGGCCGCACCGACCGCTTCGTCCTGCGCTTCCGCAAGCCGGGCTGAGCGAATTCCTGCGCTCCCGCTGGCGAGCCGGCGGCCGACGGGCTAACCCTCCCGAAAATCAAACGGGAGAGACGCCATGACCACCATCGCCTTCATCGGCCTCGGCAACATGGGCGGCGGCATGGCGGCCAACCAGGCCAAGGCCGGCCACACCGTCCTCGCCTTCGACCTGTCGCAGGCCGCTCTGGACCGCGCCGCCGCCGCCGGCTGCACCCCGGTCGGCTCGGTCGTCGAGGCGGTGAAGGCCGCCGACGTGGTCATCACCATGCTTCCCGCCGGCCCGCATGTGCTCAAGGTCTACGGCGAGCAGATCATCGGCGCCGCCCCGTCCAGCGCCCTGCTGCTCGACTGCTCGACCATCGACGTCGACACCGCCCGCAAGGTCGCCGGTCTGGCCAAGGACGCCGGCTACGCCTTCGCCGACGCGCCCGTCTCGGGCGGCACCATGGCCGCCGACGCCGGGACCCTGGCCTTCATGGTCGGCTGCGACGAGCCCGACTTCGCCCGCATCGAATCCGCCCTCGAACCTATGAGCCGCGCGACCTTCCGCGCCGGCGACCACGGGGCCGGGCAGGCGGCCAAGATCTGCAACAACATGATCCTCGGCATCACCATGCTGGGCACCTGCGAGGCGATCGGCCTGGCCGAGAAGCTGGGTCTGGATCCGGTGAAGATGTTTGACATCGTCGCCAAATCCTCGGGCCAGAGCTGGTCGACGACCACCTACTATCCGTGGCCCGGCCCGGTTCCGACCGCCCCCTCGAACCGCAACTACGAGGGCGGGTTCGCCGCCGCCATGATGCTCAAGGACCTGAAACTGGCCCAGGACGCCGCCGCCAAATCCGGCGCCGCGACCCCGCTGGGGGCCCAGACCGAGGCCCTGTTCCAGATGTTCAACGGCCTCGGCTACGGCGGCCGCGACTTCTCGGCCATCCTGCAGATGCTGCGCGGCAAGCTGGACGAGCTGCCGAAGGATTGAGGGTTCAGTTTCTGAGAACCATTATCAATTAAGGGTTTGCGGCGTTTTGTCCGGCCGGTTTCATGGACAAATCGGCCTGATCGGCGCATCACCCCGCAAGTTTTCGCCGCTGTAGAGCTGATCGCTTGTACGACTACAAGGCCGCCTTCCAGACCGCTGTTGAGCAGGTCAAGAGCGAGGGACGCTACCGCGTCTTCGCTGATCTGAAGCGCGTGCGCGGCCAGTTTCCGAAGGCGATCCGCCGCCGCGAGGACGGCAGCTCCCAGGACGTCATCGTCTGGTGCTCGAACGACTATCTCGGC
>JAHJNW010000069.1 GCA_018820665.1 Alphaproteobacteria bacterium
CCGAATTCTCCAGCGCCGACGTCGCCTTCGTCATCGGCGCCAACGACGTCACCAACCCGGCCGCCAAGACCGACCCGCAGAGCCCGATCTACGGCATGCCGGTGCTGGACGTGGAGAAGGCGGGGACGGTGTTGTTCATCAAGCGCGGCATGGCGGCGGGCTACGCCGGCGTCGAGAACGAGCTGTTTTTCCGCGACAACACCATGATGCTGTTCGCCGACGCCAAGAAGATGGTCGAGGGGATCGTGAAGGCGCTGTGAGCGTCCCGGACAAGACCTATGTCCGCTTCGTCTGCTTCCAGTCGATCGGCCGCCAGCGCAGTCGGCTGGGCCTGTTCAAGGCTATCGACGAAGCCGTCGAGAGCGAGCACGCGTCGGGCTGGGCCATCGCGGAGGCCCGCAGCCTGAGCGCGTGGTTCAACGCAAACCTCACAATCCCGAAGGCCTTTTCGGCCGGCGGACACAAGGGGTTCGGGCAGCCGGGCCTGTCATGGTTCAAGCCGGTCGCGACCGAGCACATCAGCCGCATGCATCGGCTGAAGGTCGCGCTTGAGGAATGCGGCGTCCACGTCGAGGTGTTGACGACCCGCGATCCGGGGCTGATCGTCTGGCAGGACGAGCACCAGATCGTCGCGGAACCGCGTGGGCGGAGGTTTTGAGCGGCTCCGGGCCGGTTATTGACGGAGGCGTGGAATGGCTATTTCGGCCGTCAGGATCGATGAGCGGGCCGCCGGGGTCGAGGTCACCGACGACGAGCTGATCGTGCGCCTGCGCGACGGGCGGCGGCTGGCCGCGCCGCTGGACTGGTTTTCCCGCCTGAAAGCCGCCTCGCCCGAGCAGCGCGCAAACTGGCAAGAGGCGGCCGCCGGTCTGGGCGTCCACTGGCCCGACATCGACGAGGACATCGGCGTGGCGGGTCTGCTCAGGGCGTCCGCGCCCGAAGCCGCCTGATTACGCCGCCATGCGGAAGTCTTCGGCCGGGGCGAAGGCCGGGCGGGCCTCGTCCCACAGGGCGTCCTCGTCGGCGTAGCGGGCCGACAGACGGGCGTCGATGACGTCGATCACCTGTTCCTCCAGCCGGTCCCAGATGACGGCGAGATCACCGCAGCCGTCGGCCTCGCAGGGCACGATCAGATAGCGGGAGGCGGAAACGGCGGCGTGGGGGGCGAAAGTGCGGGCCATGAGAGCAACTCCTGAAGCGGTGTGTCTGTCGATGGTTCGACTATGAAGCAGCGTTGCGTCAAAATCGGACGTATGCTCTTTTAAAAGCATGAGACACGACAAGGCGGCCCTCGTTCTCGACCTCGCCCGGCGCATGGCGGCCAGCGCCGAGGGCGTGACCTTGGGCGAGATCGAGCGCGATCTGGACGTCGGCCGGCGCACCGCCGAACGGCTGCGCGACGCGGTGATCGGCCTGTTCCCCCAGACCGAGGAGGTCTCCGACCCGCCGAACAAGCGCTGGCGCATCCGCGGCGGCCTGTCGGCCTTCGAACAGGCCCCGACGACCGAGGAGCTGATCGAGCTGACCCGGGCGGCGCAGGCGCTGCGGGCCAGCGGCGAGCCGGGGCGGGCGGCGGCGCTGGAGGGGCTGGAACGCAAGCTCAAGTCGGCCATGCGCTCGACCACCCTGAACCGGCTGGCGCCCGATCTGGAGGCCCTGGTGCGGGCCGAGACCATCGCCGTCCAGGCCGGGCCCCGCCCTTCGGCCGACGAGGCGGTGCTGGCCGAGATTCGCCAGGCCATCCTGGCCGGTCGGCCGCTGGGCTTCATCTACAGCCGGCCGGGGGCGGAGGCGCGCAGCCGCAGCGTGGCGCCGTGCGGGGTGATGTTCGGCCGCGCCAACTATCTGGTCGCCGCCGACCGCGAGAGCGGCCGCATCCAGACCTTCCGCCTCGACCGGATGAGCGGCGTGCGCGGCGAGGACGGCGTCGCCTCGCCGCCGGCGGACTTCGACCTGCAGAGCTTCGCCAGCCAGTCGTTCGGCATCTATCAGGACGAGATCGAGGATGTGGTCCTGCGGGTCACGCCCGGAGGCGCGGCCGAGGCGCGGGCGTGGCGTTGGCACCCGACCCAGAGCCTCGAGGACCAGCCGGACGGCGGCGTGGTGGTGCGGTTCCGCGCCTCGGGCATGCGCGAACTGGCCTGGCATCTGTTCACCTGGGGCGAGCAGGTCCAGATCGTCGCCCCGGCGCGGCTGACAGCGGTGATGGCCGGCGAACTGGCGGCCTCCCGCCGCGCCCTTGATCGGGCCCAAGTCTGACCAAAGCTTAAGCTGACGACGAACATTGGTCTGCGATATGGGCGGCGCTTCAGGGAGGTCTCTCATGTTCAGAACCGGACCGGCCGCGCTCGCGGCCTTGACGCTCGCGCTCGGGGCCTGCGCCACGACCGCGCCCGGCGCCGCGCCGGCGGCGATTGAAGCCGCTGCGGTCCCGGCGGTCACCGTGACCCGCGACGGCGACGTCTGGACCGCCGACTATGTGCTGGATCGCGACGCCCCGGTCTGGGCCTTCTACAGTTCCTCGCTGATCATGGAGGCGCGGCGGCCGTGGCGGCTGGAGCAGTGGCGGGTGCTGACCCCCGGCGTGGTGCTGGAGCGGATCGGCGACCGCGACGTGTTGCGCGCCGTCGACGGCGGCCCCGTGCCGCGCCGGGTCAGCATCGCCTTGACGCCGAAGTCCGAGAATCTTGAGGCCGACTACGGCGTGCTGGTCTTCACCGACGGGTCGACAGCCCTGCCGAGCGGCCAGTTCGACGTCTTCCCCGTGGCCTCGCCCGGCGCTGTCGCCGAACTGCCGCGCGACCTGAACGGCCATGAGATGGAGGGCGGGCCGGCCATGGTCACCTGGCGCGACCGCGCCGGACCGATCCTGTTCCGCGGGCGGCGGGTGGCCGAGGCGACCGAGGCGGAGGCCGACACCTATGTGCTGTTCGGGGCCGCCGATCTGGTCGAGGGCGAGCGGCTGATCACCGTCGCCGATCCGGCGCTGCCGGCCTGGATCGGCGAGGGCATCCAGACCTTCGCCCCGCGCGTGGCGGACCTCTATGCCGAGCGGCTCGGCCCGGGCCAGAGCGCCCGGCCGACCATCATGATGAGCTGGAACGGGCCGACCCCGGGGATGACCTCGATGGGCGGCAGCGTCCTGCCGGGCCTGATCGTCATGACCTTCGAGGGCGAGGGAGTGGTGGACCCGACCGCCGGTGTCCTGGCCGTGTCGCGCTGGTTCATCGGCCATGAGAGCGCCCATTTCTGGCTGGGTCAGACAGTGCGCTACGACGTCGCCCGCGACGCCTGGATCACCGAGGGCGGGGCCGACATGATGGCCATCCGGGCGATGCAGTCGATCGATCCCGACTGGGACGCCCGCGCCGAACTGCAGAAAGAGGTCGACGACTGCGTCCTGCGCGCCAACCAGCCGGTGGCCGAGGCCGCCGGGCGCGGCGAACACCGCGCCAACTACGCCTGCGGGGCGGTGTTCGCCCTCGTTGCCGAGGCGGCCCAGCGGCGCGCCACGGGCGGCGACTGGTTCGACTTCCTCCGGCCGTTGATCGACGCCAACCGGGCGGACGGGGTGCTGACGCGGGACGAGTGGCTGGACGCGCTGGACGCGGTGTCCGGCGATCCGTCGCTGCGGCGGGATATCGAGACGTTGCTCGACAAGGGGTCTTCGACCCCGGCGGGCGTCATCGCCGGGCTGCTGGAGCGGGCTGCGGTCCCGATGCGGCTGGAGTCCGGGCGGGTCGTGCTGACCTAGGCGCCGTCGCCGCGCGGTTCACCCCCCTCAGGCGACCGCGAAGGTCGGCGGCGGCAAACTCAGTTCGGTGTCGCTGACCGGATCCTCGCGGAAGAATTGCACCAGCAGGGTCTGAACGTCGGGATGCGCCTCGAAGACGTTATGCCCCGCGTTCTCGACCAGGATCTGTGTCCTGTTGCGGAACTGGGCGATCACCTCGGCCTGTTCCTCCAGCGGCGTGCGGCCGTCCAGCGAGCCGGCGACGAGAAGCGCCGGCGTGTCGATCCGGATCGGCGCCCGGAAATCCTCGCCGAGATCTACGCCGGGGATCGCCCCCAGCAGGTGGGGCATGGGGAAGTTGAAGGCGTCGCCCAGAACGGCCGTCTTCGCCTCCTGTTCGATCAGCGCCAGCCGGGCGGGGGAAACGCCGGACGCCAGATCCATCGCCTCCGGCATGCCGGAGATGCTGAAATAGCTATGCGGCCGCGGGAACAGCGGCGCCAGCACCTCCGTCATCCCGGCGTCGAGCGCGAGATAGAGGCCCGGCAGCATGGACAGCGACGGCGGGTTGGCGACCATGCCGGATGCCAGCAGCTGGACGCCGAAGCCGCCGATCCTGAGGTCGACGGGCCCGTCGTCCCCGGCGACGGTCACGGTCGCGGGATCGGCCTCCAGCCTGTCATGCACGCGGCGCATCAGCGCCGGCAGGTTGGGGATCGCCGCGCGGGCGACCGGGTGTGTCCCCATCAGGCGGTCGACCCGGTCGAGAAACGCGTCGATGCGGGCCGGCCGTTTTATGGTCTGGTCCTGGCCTTCCAGACTGGCCAGGGCGACCCGGCCCACCGATCGCGGATGCCGCTTCAGCACCGAGAGAGCGAGGTGGGTCCCATAGCTGATGCCCCACAGATTAAGGGTCCCGACGCCCAGATGGCGGCGCAGGTCCTCGATGTCGTCGGCGTTCTGTTCCGTGTTGTAGCCGCTCATGGCGACGCCGGCGCGGGTCCAGTCGACCCAGGCCCTCTGCATGTCGTCCCGAAACCATGCGGTCGTGGCGTCGTGGGTCAGGGCGGGGAAGGGCGCGGCGGCGGCGGGCCGTTCGGGAATATGGGCCGACAGGCCGGTCCCCCGCTGATCGAAGGCGATGACGTCCGCCACCGCTCTCAGGGCCATGAAGATCGGGAAACGCGGCCCCATGGCCGTGCGCACGCCGGACCCGCCCGGTCCGCCGGCCAGATAGACGATGGGTGGTCCCGGATTGGGCGAGGTCGAGGGGAAGCGCACATAGCCAAGCCGGATGCGGCGCGAGCCGGGAACGCGCCGATCCTCGGGAACCTCGAAGAAGCCGCGCTCGGCGTCCGTTTCCTGACCATTCGCCGCGGCGAAGCGAAAGGGGCCGGACGGCTCTTGGGCGCGGGCCGCCCGGGCAAGGCCGAGGCCGGGAAGGGCGAGGCCGGCGACGGCGAGCATGGAGCGGCGGTTCAGGGATGTCTGGGTCATGACGACGGTTGGAGCAGGGTTTCCGACCGGGCGGGGCGCGCTTCGGCGAATGGCGCGTCTGCATCGGCGAACGGCGGCGCTTTCCGGCGAATGACGCGATAGGCTCTCCGCCATGTGGCGGATGCTTCTCTTCGCAGTCCTTCTGGTCTCGCTCCCGACGGCGTCGCGGGCGCAGGAACCGGCGTGGGAGTCGTGTCGCGGCGAGCCCGGCGTGGCCGCGCCCGTCCTGCATGACTGTCGCCCGGTCGAGGGCGTCATCGATCCGCAGGGACGGGAGCTCTGGCTGCGGTCGGTGGTGCGTCGTCCGGCCGGCGGCGATCCCGCCGCCCTGCATGTTGTCGGCGTCGCCTCCTCGGAGGTCTGGCTCAACGGCCAGAGGCTCGGCGCCAACGGACGACCGGGCGTCTCGGCAGAGACGGAGACGCCGGGCCGCTACGAGGCCAGCTTCCCGATCCCGGACAGACTGTGGCGGCCCGCGGACAATGTCGTCGTGATCCATATGTCGTCGTTCCATGGCACGGTGCGGCTGGACGGCCCCATTGCGGGCATTCTCGTCGCCCCCTGGCCCTGGCCGTCGCGCACGGCGACCCTCGCCATCGCCTTCATCGCCGCCGGCGCCCTGTTCGCCGCCGCCTTCGGCTTCGGCGTCATTCACAGCCTGCGCCGCACCGGATCGAGTCTGGTCCTGGCGGCCATGGCCGGGGTCTCGGGCCTTCAGGCGATCCTTGAGAGCCTGCGGACCCTCATTCCCTACGCCTATCCGGTTCACGGCCTGCGACTGGTCGGGATCTGGGTGCTGACCACCGCCTTCGCGGTCCTGCTGGTCTCGTACGTCGTGACGCGGTTCTGGCCAGAGGCGCGCCGTCCGCTGATCGCTCTCGCCGTCGTGGGCATGTGCGCGAGCGGGTTCGCCCCCGGATTCGACCTGAAAAGCGGACTGGCCCTGATGATCGGGGTGGCGTTGTCCGCCGCGGCGGCGGCCGTGGCCGTGCACCGGCGGCGCCCGGGCGCGCGTCTGACCCTGGCCTATCTCGGCCTCTTCATGGCGATCGGCCTGCTGTTCCCCGTCTGGCTGATCGATCTGTCCTATTTCCTGTTCGCCGCCGGCCTCGTTCTGCCCCTCTTGATGGTCGAGGTGGTGCGGCTGGGCCGTGACGATCAGGAGCGGGAGGCTGCGCTGACCCGCGCCGCCGCCCGTCCGAACTGTCTGACGGTGGCCACGTCCCGCGGCGTCGAGCGGGCGCCGCTCGCGGACATCACGGCGATCGTCGGCGCCGACGACTACGCCGAACTGCGCCTGACGGACGGCCGGCGACTGCTGCACGCCGCCCGTCTGGACCGGCTGGAGGCGGAGTTGCCGGCGAGCTTCCTGCGGGTCCATCGCTCGGTGATCGCCAATCTCGCCCATGTCCGCGGCTTCCAGCGCGAGGGCGGGCGCGGCCGGCTGCTGATGCTGGACGGCGCGACCCTGCCGATCAGCCGCAACCGCCTTTCGGCCGTCCGCGACGCCCTCGACGAACCCGCTCCGGCGGTCCGGCCGGTCGCGGACCCGGGCGGGAAGGCGTCCGCCGTCTGATCGGTCGGCGTCCCGCCTTATCCCCCCGCGAACGGATACGGGCTGACCGACTTGGCCCAGTCGTCGACGACCAGCGCCCGGTCGACCGGCGGGGCGGCGCGTTCGGCGCAGGGGTGGCGGTGGCACAGGCGGCAGGCGGGGCCGATCGGGGTGACCTCGGGGGCCGTCAGGTCCAGGCCGCGGGCATGGACCAGCCGGTGGGCGTGCTTCAGCTCGCAGCCGAGGCCGATGGCGAGGTCGTGCCCCTCGGTGAAGGCGTCGTGCCCCTGACGGTCGACGGTTCGGGCGAGGGTGAACCAGCGCTGGCCGTCGGGCGTCTCGATCACCTGGGTGACGACCCGGCCGGGGGTGCGGAAGGCGCTGTGCAGTCGCCAGCGCGGGCAGGCCCCGCCGAAGCGCGAGAAGGGGAAGGACCCCGAGGCGAAGCGTTTGGAGATGTTGCCGGCCTGATCGACCCGCATCAGGAAGAAGGGCACGCCGCGCGCCGTGGGCCGCGACAGGGTGGTGAGCCGGTGCGCCGCCTGTTCGAACGACACGCCGAAGCGGGCCTGCAGCCGGGCGAGATCGTAGCCGGTCTGTTCGGCCGCTGCCTGGAAGGCGGCGTAGGGCATCAGCAGGGCGGCGGCGAGGGTGTTGGTCAGGGACACCTTGAGCAGCCGCCGGGTCGGTTCGTCGGGGGCCGAGGCGGCCTCGGCGAGGGCGGTCAGTTCGGCGTCATGCTCCGACAGGGCCAGCTGGAAGGCGACGGCGAAGGCGCGGGACGAGGGGCCGAGGGTCTCCGACAGCAGCAGCCGCTTGCGGTGCGGATCGTAGCGGCGGGTCCATTCGACCATGACCTCGGCCGGCAGGGTGCGCACCGGCAGGCCGTGGCGCGACAGCAGCCGGCCGCGGGCGCGGGTCTCGAACGATTCGCCCGGCGTCTCCGCCTCGAGGGCGGCGGCCAGGGTCTCGCCGAGGGCGTCCAGTTCGGGGAAGTGGTTGCGGCGACCCTGGACGTATTCCCGGACCCAGTCGGCCGGGCTGGCGTCGCCCGCGCCGCCGGTGACGTCGGCTTCGGCGCGATCGCGGGCGCGGCGGTCGGAGAAGGTCCGGTAGAGGCGCAGCAGGGCGTCGGCGACGGCCGGCTGGTCCTCAGCCAGCTGGACGATCTCGTGCCGCGGGACCGGCAGGCCCTGGAACAGCGGGTCGGCGAAGGCCTCGGCCAGTTCCGCCTCGGTGGCCGGGCCGCCGGACGGTC
This sequence comes from Alphaproteobacteria bacterium, assembly GCA_018820665.1. Taxonomy (GTDB): domain Bacteria; phylum Pseudomonadota; class Alphaproteobacteria; order Caulobacterales; family Caulobacteraceae; genus Brevundimonas. The sequence continues at coordinate 8,044 of JAHJNW010000069.1, forward strand.
CGAAGGTGCGCAGATCGACATCATAGGTGTCGGCCAGACGCAGCAGCAACTGGGCCGAGACGGGCCGCTGGTTCCGCTCTATGTGGTTGAGATAGCTGGGGGATACGCCCAGATCGACGGCCATGGCCGTCTGCGTCAGGCTGAGGTCGCGCCGTAGCCGCTTGAGGCGGCCTCCGAGGAACAGCTTGCGGTCGGCGGTCGCGTCCATGAGCGCAGGATGTCACAAAATGACTTAACAGCAAGTGTCATGTTGTGACCAAACGACACTGAAAATGACTGTCTCGCTGTGTCATTCGTGACTTGAGCGTGTTTCCCTCTGCATCACCCCGCGGCGCACCGGCCGCGATCGCGCAGAGAGCCGACCATGACCACCTTCGCCGACCTCGTCCCTTCGCCCGCCGGCCGTTTCGACGGCATCGAACGCCCCTATACGCCGGAGGACGTCCTGCGCCTGCGCGGCTCCGTGCCGGTCACCCACACCCTGGCCGAGCGCGGCGCCAACCGTCTGTGGCAGCTGCTGCACGACGAGCCCTTCATCAACGCCCTGGGCGCCGTCACCGGCAACCAGGCCATGCAGATGGTCCGCGCCGGGCTGAAGGCCATCTATCTGTCGGGCTGGCAGGTCGCCGCCGACGCCAACACCGCCGGGGCCATGTATCCCGACCAGTCGCTGTACCCGGCCAACGCCGCGCCCGAGCTGTGCCGCCGCATCAACCGCACCCTGCAGCGCGCCGACCAGATCGAGCACGCCGAGGGCGGGGCCAAGCGCGACTGGTTCGTCCCCATCGTCGCCGACGCCGAGGCCGGCTTCGGCG
>JAHJNW010000070.1 GCA_018820665.1 Alphaproteobacteria bacterium
CGTCGATCTTGTCGGCGACCTTCTGTGCGTCGGCCTTGTTCTTCTCGTTGCGCTGCTCGATGGCGGCGCGGTCGAGTTCGAACGCCTTCAGGTTGGCGGCGGTGGCCCGGCGGGCCTTGTCGCGCGGCAGAAGGAAGTTACGGGCGAAGCCGTCCTTGACGGACACGACGTCGCCGATGGCACCGAGATTCTCGACGCGTTCAAGCAGAACGACCTTCATATCACTTCACCACATAGGGCAGGAGGGCCAGATAGCGGGCGCGCTTGATGGCCTGGGCCAGCAGACGCTGCTTCTTCTGGGAAACGGCCGTGATGCGCGACGGGACGATCTTGCCGCGCTCGCTGATGTAGCGCTGCAGCAGTTTGACGTCCTTGTAGTCGATCTTCGGAGCGCCCGCTCCGGAGAAGGGGCACACCTTGCGGCGACGGTAGAAGGGGCGGCGGGCGGGGCCGGAGCCGGCCGGCGCGCCCGGCGACGGGGCAGTCGTATCGGTCATGTTCCGGGTTCCTTAGTCAGCGGCTTCGGCGGTGGCGTCTTCACGCGGCGTGCGCTCACGCTCACGTTCACGCTCGCGCTCGCGGCGGGCCAGCAGGGGCGACAGCTCGAGATCGAGTTCCTCGACGCGGACGGTCAGCCAACGCAGCACGTCTTCGTTGATCGACAGCTGACGTTCCACTTCGGCCATGGCGGCGGGCGGACAGTCGACGGCGAGCAGCGAATAGTGCGCCTTGCGGTTCTTTTTGACCCGATAGGTCAGGTTGCGCAGACCCCAGTACTCGATCTTGGCGACGGAACCGCCGCCTTGGGTGATCAGGTCCTTGATGGTGTCGTTCAGCGCTTCGGCCTGTTGCGCGCTGATATCCTGGCGCGACATGACCGTGTGCTCGTAAAGAGCCATGCGGTGGTCTCCCTTGTAGGGCGTCGGCGCGAGGGGACCGGGTAAGTCCTCTCCCACGATGGATCCTGAAGCGGCGGCCGGGATGACTTCCCGAACCCTTTGGAACTCCGCGTCAGGACCGAAGCCCTGGAAAGGCGGCGCGTATAGGGGAAAAGCGGCCGCCCGGCAAGGCGGAAGCGGCCTCGCTACTGCGGTCGGACCACCATGCACGTGACGCGTCGTTCGGCCAGGGCGGCGCAGGCGCCCTGGGCCGCCTGTTCGCTCATGCCGGTGAAGCGGGACCGATACCAGCCTTCGGCGTTCTGCACCGAGCGTTCGGCAGCGGTGAACTGGCTGCGGAAGCGGCGGTTGACCTCGGTCAGCCAGTCGCGCGCCACCGTCTCGTCGCGGAAGGCGCCGACCTGCACAGCCCAGCGGCCCGCGGTCTCGCGGACCGTTTCCCGGGCCGGGGGGCGGGCCGGAGTCGGCCGGGCGGCGGCCGGGGCCCCATTGAGCGAGGCGGTGACGTCGGCGGGGTCCTCGGTGCGCATCAGGGAGGCGAGGGTGCGGCCTTCGGAGGGCGCCGGCGTGACCCGCTCCGGCTGCGGCGGCGCAGCGGGCAGGGAAACATAGCTGACGGCGTTGGAGCCGATGCCGTCTTCTTCCTCGTCGGCGACCTGGGCATACTGAACCGGCGCCGAGTTGTCGGGGCCGATGCCGAAGCCCTTCTGTTCGAAGAAGGCCTGCGCCACCTGGATCGGCTGGCCATCGCGGCGCAGCCGCTCGACCTCGAATCCGGTGTCCATCAGGGCGGCGACGTGGCTGTTGCGGCTGGCGGTCGAACGGCCGCCCAGAACCACGGTGATCAGCCGGCGACCGTCGCGAACCGCCGTCGCCGCCAGATTATAGCCCGAGGCGTTGGTATAGCCGGTCTTCAGGCCGTCATAGCCGAGCCCCTGACGCAGCAGGCCGTTGGTGTTGCGATACTCGCGCCCCTGATACGCCCAGTCGTGGAGTCCGAAGTACCGGTAATACTGGGGATAATCCCGCATCACTGCTCGCGCGAGGATGGCGAGGTCGCGGGCCGAACTGACCTGCCGGGCGTCGGGCAGGCCGTTCGGATTGACGTAGCGGGTCTGGGTCATGCCCAGTTCGCGGGCCTTCAGCGTCGCCTGGGCGGCGAACCGCTCCTGCGAGCCGCCGACGTGTTCGGCGATGGCGACGGCCATGTCGTTGGCGCTGCGCACCGCGGTCGCCTTCATGGCGTCGTCGAGGGTGATGGTCTGACCGGCCGCCAGCCCCAGCTTGGACGGCGGCTGGCTGGCGGCGCGGGGCGAGACGGTGATCACATCGTCGAGTTTGACCTTGCCTTCGCTGAGCGCCTCGAACGCCATGTACAGCGTCATGACCTTGGTGATCGAGGCCGGATAGCGCCGACTGTCGGCGTGCCGGGCGAACAGCACCTCGCCGGAAACGGCATCAACGACGATGGCGGCGTAACGGGCGTTGTCGGACGACTGGGCGACCAACGGCGGCGTCGTCGGCACGATCGCCAGGGCGGCGATCAGCAGCAGCGACAGAAATCCACGGCGGATCAGAAACAGGATCGGCAAGCGCAGGCCTCTTCTACAATTAGCGCGACGGCGGCCCCACCACGCGACGCTGACGAAAGGCTAACATGCGTCATCGGGGTTTCGTGAGGGTAAACAAGCCGTCAACGGTATTGTGAAGCGCTCTCGCCTGACAGGCGGCGCCAAACGCGGATTTATGAACTTATTGTGCACTGCACAAAAAGTCTTGACCCTCCTTCGCATCTGCACCATATGACCGCTGTCGCGATGGATTCGTCTGCCGCGGGAAAATTACAAGCGGCCAAGCCGCGACAGGTTCAGGAGAAACACCATGGCCGACAGCGCCGAAACCGTGAACGTCAAGAAGACCGTCGAAACCGCCACCGCCCAGGTCAAGGCTTCGGCCGAGAAGGCCCAGGCCCAGGCTGAAAAAATGCAGGCCGCCGGCGCCCAGGCGTTCCGCGAAGCCGCTGACAAGTCGGTCGCCGGCATCCAGGAGCTGAACATCGAGGGCAAGAAGAACCTCGAAGCCGTCGTCGCCTCGGCCACCGCCGCCCAGAAGGGCGTCGAAACCCTCTCGGCCCAAGGCGTCGCCTACAGCAAGAAGAGCTGGGAAGACGGCGTCGCCGCGGCCCAGTCGCTGGCCCAGGCCCGTTCGGTCCAGGAACTGCTCGAACTGCAGACCAACTGGGCCAAGTCGGCCGCCGAAACCTATCTGGCCGAAGTCACCCGCATGACCGACGTGTTCACCGCCTCGGTCAAGGACAGCTTCAAGCCGATCAACGAGCGCGTCACCGCCTCGGTGGAAAAGTTCCAGGCCGCCCGCTAAGCCTGAAGCGACTGTAAGCTTACGACAGGGCCTCCGGAGCAATCCGGGGGCCCTTTTCGATTCCGGGCCTCGTCACGAAACGTGTGACTGGACGCGCCTTCAAATCAGGCCATCATTCCCTATCTGTCCAAACGACTCCCCCAAACACGGACAACGAATGCCGCCGTCACGTAAGGTCGGTGACCAGGATGGAGGCCTCGGGGCCGCCACCGTCACCGAGACAAAGCCGAAGCTTCAGAAGCCCTCGCTGTATCGGGTGCTGATCCTGAACGACGACTACACGCCGATGGAATTCGTCATCTATGTGCTGGAGCGGTTCTTCCAGAAGAGCCGCGAGGACGCGACCCGCATCATGCTGCACGTGCACCAGCATGGCGTCGGTGTCTGCGGCGTCTTCACCTACGAAGTGGCCGAAACCAAGGTCGCCCAGGTGGTCGAGACGGCGCGGCGTCACCAGCATCCGCTGCAATGCACGATGGAAAAGGACTGAGAGGAACCCTCCAATGCCCTCATTTTCGCGTCCTCTCGAAGAGACCCTGCACCGCGCCGTCCACTATGCGAACGAGCGCCGGCATGAGTACGCCACCCTCGAACACCTGTTGCTCGCCCTGGTCGACGACCCGGACGCGGCCAATGTGATGACCGCCTGCAACGTCGAGCTGGTCAGCCTGAAGACGGCGCTGACCCTTTATGTCGACACCGATCTGGCCGCTCTGGCCACCAGCGACGGCGAGGACGCCAAGCCGACCGCCGGCTTCCAGCGCGTGATCCAGCGCGCCGTGATCCACGTCCAGAGCTCGGGCCGCGAGGAGGTCTCCGGCGCCAATGTGCTGGTCGCGATCTTCTCGGAACGTGAGAGCCATGCCGCCTACTTCCTGCAGGAGCAGGACATGACGCGGTATGACGCGGTCAACTACATCGCCCACGGCATCGCCAAGAAGGCCGGGGTCGGCGAGACCCGCCCGGCCCGCGCCGGCGGCAGCCCCGAGGACGCCGAGGACGCGGCCGCCGCCAAGACCGGCGGCGAGGCGCTGGAGGCCTATTGCGTCGACCTGAACGAGAAGTCGCGCAACGGCAAGATCGATCCGCTGATCGGCCGCCAGGCCGAGGTTGACCGCGCCATCCAGATCCTGTGCCGCCGGACCAAGAACAACCCGCTGCTGGTCGGCGACCCCGGTGTCGGCAAGACCGCGATCGCGGAAGGGCTGGCCCGCAAGATCGTCAACCACGAGGTGCCGGACGTGCTGGAAGGCGCGACCATCTACAGCCTCGACATGGGGGCGCTGCTGGCCGGCACCCGCTATCGCGGCGACTTCGAGGAGC
>JAHJNW010000071.1 GCA_018820665.1 Alphaproteobacteria bacterium
CAGCCCCGGCCGCCGACGTCTGTGGCAAGCCCCCTCCACCGCTTCGCGGTCCCCCTCCCCCGGAGGGGGAGGAATGTGCTGTCCGACGGTCCTCACATTGTCTCCAATCGCAACTGCTTCAGTTTCTGCGCATCGATCTCGCCCGAGGCGATCTTGCACAGGATCAGGGCGCTGAGCTGGGCCCGTTCGACGAAGCTGGCCGGCCAGGCGAACTCCTGATCCGAATGGATGTCGCCGCCCAGCACGCCGAGGGTGTCGATGTTCGGCAGTCCCGCCGCGTGCAGGTTGTTGCCCTCGCAGACCCCGCCCGAGGGCTTCCAGGCGATGGTCTGGCCCAGCAGGGCGCCGGTCTCGCGCACGGCCTCGAACAGGGCCGACTGGCTGGCGTCCATCGGCTTGGGCGCGCGGGTCATGCCGCCGTGCAGGTCCAGCGAAAGGCCGGGGAAGGGCGGCTCGGCGGCGATCTGGCGCACCGCGGCCTCGATCCACTCCGCCGCTGCCTTGTCCGGCACGCGCACATTGAAGCGGATGACGGCGGTGTCGGCGACGACGTTCAGCGGCCCGCCGCCGGCGATCTTCGCGACGTTGATCGTGACGCCCTCGCGCTGACCGTTCAGGGCGTGCAGGCGGGCGGCGAGGATAGCGGCGCCGGCGACGGCGTTGGCGCCCTCCTCGAAGGCGCGGCCGGCGTGGGCCGCCTTGCCGGCGACGATCAGATGGTAATTGCCGCTGCCCTTGCGCGCGCCCGCCAGCGTCCCGTCGGCGAGGGCCGGCTCATAGGTCATGCCGACGTGGCCGCGCCCGCCCAGTTCGGCCAGCAGGGGGGCGGAGGCGGGTGAGCCGATCTCCTCGTCCGGCGACAGCAACACGGTCCAGCCGACGCCGGCCTTGTCGGGATGGGTCTCGAACGCCTCCAGCGCCGCGAGCAGGACGCTGATCCCGCCCTTCATGTCGGCGATGCCGGGGCCGTTCAGGGCGCCGTCGGGGCGCGTCGTGACCGTCTGGAAGGCGCTGTCGCCGGGGAAGACGGTGTCGTAGTGGCCGGTCAGGACGACCTGCACCGGCGCGTCGGGCCGCATCGTGATTTTCAGGGCGTCGGCGTGAGCCTCGGCCCGCACCTTGCCGTCGTCGCCAATGGTAGTCGAACCGGCCGTGTGGACCCTCACGACCTCTGCCGCCAGCGGCGCGGCGGCGGCCTCCAGATGGTCAAGCATCTGCGCGAGTCCAGCGCCGTTGCGGCTGCCGGAATTGATTCCGGCCCAGTCGACCGCCCGGCCGACGATAGCCGCCCCGCGCGCCGTGACATGGTCGAGCACGGCCTGGTCGTGAGGAAGAATCCGCATGCGGCCGGACCCTAGCGGCCCGGGCCGCAAAGGTGAAGGCGAGGGCAGCTATCGACTCTGCGGATCGCGAGCTAGGGTTCGCCTCCATCCATTGGAGGAACGGGATGACAGATATTTTACGGGCCATGAACCCCGCCGGAGCGCTTGCCACCGAGGACGCCGCTCGTGCGGCCGCGCAGGTCAGCGCTATCGGTATGGTGATCGGGGCAATCCACACGGCCGTCGGCGCTTGGTACGCCTCGACGCCGGCCGCGAGTGAAGCGACGGCACGGGTGATAGAGGAGTTCACAGGCCAGGCCCCGGAGCCCGCCCAGCTCGCGTCGCAGGCCCAGATGGGACTCTACCTCGCGGGAGCACTCGTCGTGCTCCAGCTGATTCTGGCGGCCGTGCAGTGGCGAAAGCCGAACGTCGCGCTTCCGATCCTGTTTCTCGTGCTGGTGGTCTGGGGCCTCGGCGGGTCCATCCTCGCCCTGGTCATGCCGATGTTTGGCGGCGGACAGCCGATGTGGCTGACGCTCTTCACCCTGGTGACGATGCTGATCGCCGCCATCATGCACATCGCCGGCATCCGCGGGGCCAGCGCCCTGGGCAAGTTCCGCGACGCCCAGGCCTACTGAAGACTAGCGATTCGGGCGTCGGTCCTCGCGACCGGCGCCCGGCTCGCGTGACTGCCGGCGCCACCGGATCGACAGGGTGGCGCCGCCCTCTCCGCCGAACTCCGAGCTGACGGTCAGGTTGCGGCGCACCTGCCATTCGACATTCACGGCCGCGCCGTTCTCGCCGCCGCCGATGATTTCCAGATAGACGTCGTCCGTGATGTAGCGCCCGCCGGCCACGGTCAGGCTGGAGGCCTCGCCCCCGAACGACAGCCGGTCCAGTCCGGCCAGCTCGCGCAGATTGCCGATCACGTCGAAGCCGCCGCCGCCCGCCAGGGCGCCGACGCTGGCCGCCAGCTGGGCCGCCTCGAAGGCTGACAGCTGCGACGCCGACCGCCCGAACAGGACCTGGGAAAGGATTTCGTCCTGCGGCAGATCCGGCGTCGAGGTCAGGGCGATCTCGGGCCTCGCCGCGGTGCCGGTGACGCGGATCGTCGCCGTCAGGGCGGGATCATCCCGGGTGGCGGTCAGATTGAGACGGATGTTCTCGGGTTGCGTCGACAGGGTGACCGTCCCGCGCTCGTCGAAGACGAAACGCTTGCCGCCGAAGTCGTAGTCGCCGCGGACCACCCGGGCCGTGCCCGACAGCACGGGCTGGTTGATGGTGCCGGTCACCCGGGCGTTGACGTTCATCTCGACGTTCAGGCCCCGTCCGATCACCCGCACGTCGCCGCCGGGCGAGCGGATGGCGATGTCGATGCCGATCTGCGGCCCGCGCGGCTGGTTCTGCTCTTCCTCGGGCACGTCGCCGCCCGGCTTGTTGATCTCGATCACGTCCATGCGGACGATGCCGGTCGATCCGGGCGGATTGGCCTGGATGGTGGCCTCGTCGATATCGACGCGGCCGGCCAGCTGGATCTTGCCGTCGGCGGCCCGGACCACGCTGAGCGGCCCGGAGGCTCGGGCCACGGCGATGTCGTTGTCGATGATGCGGAAGCGGCTCAACGCCAGCTCGACGCTGGAGCCCGAGCCCTCGCGCAGGCCGATGCGGCCGTCGCCGGCGACCGTGCCGCCCTCGCCGTCGGTGGCCGAGAAGCTCTCGACCAGGGCGGTGGTGTCGTCGAAGCGGCTGGCCAAGGTTACGTCGCGCAGCTGCAGACCGGTGGCGTTGTCGCGGAAACTGCCTTCCCATAGGTCCATGCGGCCGTTGATGCGCGGCGCGGCGATCGTGCCGCCCAAGGTCGCGCGGGCGTTGACGACGCCGGACAGCGAGCGCTCGCCGCCGAGGAACAGGTCCCATACCGGCTGGATCTGGCCCTGAATGTCGATCTCGCCCGACATCGGCCGGGTGCGGACCACCGCCAGGCGCAGCGGCGCCGCTGACGCCTCGACCGGCAGGGTGATGTCGGCGTTGGCGGTGACCGCGCCGTCATCGTCGACCTGGGCCCGGACCCTGAGCGTATTGTCGACCAGCACCGCGTTCACGGTTCCGTCGATCGCGAGCGTGTTCGGCGCGTCGATGCTGCGCACATTCTCCAGCGTGACATTGGCCGAGCCCGACAGGTCGTCGCCGGCGCCGCGCAACGACAGCCGGCCGGTCGCGCGGCCTCGCAGGTCGGGGGCGAGGGAGCCCAGTTCGACACTGGTCAGATTGGCCTCGATGACGGCGGCGCGGGAATCCTGGCGCAGCTCGCCGGTCAGAACGCCGCCGCCGACGCCCAGGTCGACCCGGACAACGCGGCCGTCGCCTGACAGGGCGACCACGGCCGGATTGCGGGTGACGAACTCGATCTCCCGGACGCGGCCCGAGCCTTCCAGCACGACGGTCTGGGCGTTGGTCTGACGCGAGTAGACGCCGGACCCGTCGAAGCTGACCGGCGTGGCGCCGCCGACGTCGGCCTTCACGGTGAAGGGCAGGCGGTCCAGCGTGCCGCGACCGCTCAGGTCCAGCGAACGGATGATCCAGGTCGATCCGGCGAGGCGGACGTTGCGGCCGGTGACGTCGAGGATGGCGGTCTCGGCGCCGGCGCCCTCGGTCAGGCGGATGCGGCCGTCGGCCGTGCCCGAGGCGAGGAAGGCGCCTGGACGCGCCGTGAAGGTCAGGTCGGCGCTGGACGGGAAGCTGTTCGACAGGGCGATCGCGCCCTGCGCCGTCACCCCGCCGGCGTCGACGTCGACGTCGGTCAGGCGAATGCGGTCGCCGCCGAGATAGAAGTTTCCGCTGGCCCGCGCGGGGCCGTAGTTCGAGCCGGAGACGACCGAGATGCGGCCGTCGGAGGCGTCGGCCCCGCGACGGAAGCTCAGGTCCATGGTTGCGTCGGTCAGGGTCAGGGCGCCGGCGGCGACCCGGGCGAACCTGGCCTGCAAGTCCGCGCTGGGCCGGGCCAGGGTGCCGCCGACCGTGCCCTCGCCGGTCATGGCGCCGTCGATCTCGACCGGGCCGACGCCGAACGGGCCGCGCGCGTTCCAGTTCATGGCCAGCCGCATCCGGCCGTCGCCCTCGATGAAGCCACGTGCGGCGGCATTGCCATGCTCGCCGCTCAGCCGGGCCGACTCAATCTGCACCCGCGCGTCGGTCAGGGTTCCGACCAGCTGCAGCCGCGGGGTCGCGCCCAGCAGCCGGTCCAGTTCGCTGACGCCGAGCTCGAGGCCGCGCCCGCGTCCGTCAAAGGTGATCCGCCACGGCGCGCCGGCCCGCGGCATGGAGGCGGCGATCGTCCCGCCGAAGGCGCCCTCGGCGCCCGGACGCAGCCGGCTGGCGTCGGTGACCTCGGCCCGGCCGCGGAAGCCGAGACCGCCCAACAGATTGCGGCCGCCCGTTCCCGAGACCCGGAGGGCGCGGCCGGTGGCTTCCAGCCGTTCCAGCAGGACGGCGCCATCGGCCAGACGCGCCGCCTCGAACTGCACGCGCGGCTCCGGCCCGAGCAGGCCGCCGACCATGCCGGCCGTCGACCCGCCGGCGGCGCGCAGGTCGCCGTCGATGTCATAGCGCCCGTCGCGGGCCTGGATGTTGACCGGGCCGCGGATGCGTCGGGCCTGATAGCTGGACAGGTCGGCCCCGAGGATGTCGATGGAGCCGTTAAGGCTCCAGTCCGTCGCGTCGCCGCGGAACAGGGCTGACCAGGCCGCGCCCTCGCCGAGGGGCCGTCCGGCCAGCCGCGTCAGTGAGGGCGTGGAGACGTTGATGCGCACGCCCCGGGGGGCGCTGCGGTCGCTGATCCGGATCAGGCCGCTGGCGCTCGAATTCAGGTTGTCGGAGATCAGACGCCAGCCGACCCCTTGCAGACCGTCGTCGTCGCGATCCGGGGCCGTGGCCACGGCGAAGCGGGCGGTCTGTCCGATGCGGCTGACGAACGGCTCCAGCAGGTCCGACCCCGAGAAGTCGGCATAGCCGGCGATGCGGATCTGGTCGGGACCGTAGGTTCCCTTGATCGACAGGGGCGTGAAATCGCCGGTGCGCACGACGGCGTCGACGACCTCGCCATTGACGATCGCGGTCGCGAGGAAGGGCTGGTCCGGGGAGTAGCCGAGGGCGCCGGCGATCGGCCCGCCGCGGGCCTCCCGCGCCCGCAGGTTCAACCGCATGTCGGCGATGTCGTCGCCGATGGCGGCGGTCAGACGCAGGAAATCGCCCGGCCGGCTGTTGCTGTCGGCGTTGACGGTGACCGTCTTCGCCCCCTTGCGCGGGATCAGGGCCTCGCCAGCCAGGTTCCAGCGGCCGTATTCCTTGCTGAAGTCCTCCAGCAGTTCGACGTCGGCCTCGAACCGGTCGATGTCGATCGACAGCGGCTGGGGGCCGGGCGGCTCGGTCGAGACCTCGACCACCGGACGGCGGATCAGGCGGATGAGGTCCGCCTCGATCGCCGTGGCGTGGAACCGGCGGGTGATCAGCGGCCACCAGTTCCAGTCGACCCGCACCTCGCGCGCCTCCAGCCAGACCCCGTCCTCATCGGTCACCGTGACCCGGCCGATGGTGAAGTCGTCGAACAGGTCGCCGCGGACGTCCTCGACATTGATGCGTCCGTAGCGGCCGACCTTCTGGCCGGCCACGAAGCTGGTCACCAGGCCGCGGCCGGAGTCGGACAGCAGATACATCCGGCCGCCGACGGCGACCAGCAACACCAAGGCGGCGAGGATCGCCAGGCCGAGGCCGCCGAAGAAGGCAAGAGCCTGCATCCGCGTGCGCTTCTTGCGCGTCTTCACGGCCGGCGTGTCAGGCGTCTCCGGGGCGTCCGGTGCGGGCGGGACGTCGGTCAAAACGCCTGTCCGATGCTGACGTAGATCTGGAAGTCGGCATCGCCCTCACGTTTCTCGAGCGGGAAGGCGACATCGGCGCGGATCGGACCGAACGGCAGCTTGTAACGCACGCCGAAGCCAGCGCCGTAGCGCATGTTGCTGAAGTCCGGCGCCTGGTCGAAGCCGACCGAGCCGGCGTCGACGAAGGCCACGCCCTGGAAGCTGCCGAAGATATTGCGCCGCACCTCGGCCGAGGCCTCGAACAGGCTCAGGCCGCCGCGCGGCGTATTGTCGGGCAGACGTGGAGCGACGCCTTGGTATTCATAGCCGCGCACCGAACCTCCGCCGCCCGAATAGAACAGACGGTCCGACGGAACGAGCAACTCGTCGCCGCCGAGGAGCGAGCCGAGACGCACCCGGCCGGCCAGCACCGTGCGCGCGTTGTCTTCGACCGGCAGATAGGCGGTCGCCTGGGCTTCGGTGCGCACGAACAGGGTCGTGTCCTCGCCCGCCACCGCCGTCGGCTGGGCGGAGACCGTCAGCCGCCAGCCCGTGGTCGGGTCGAGCGGATCGTTGGAATAGTCCAGATAGGCGCTGCCGCGGCCCGTGAGGATGATCAGGTCGCGTTCGAAATTGATCGGCAGCTGGGTGACCGGGTCGAAGCGATTCTCGTCGTATTTGCCCGCGTCGAGGCCGACGCCATAGCTGAACCACGAGGTCTTGCCGATGCGCTGCTGCAGGTCGGCGGCGGCGGCCAGCGCCGTCCGGCGGTAGGCGTCGGTATCCTCGTTCAGCAGGGCGGTGGACAGACGCAGCGTCTGCCCGGGCCGGCGCCAGTGGGGCAGGCGCAGATCAGCGCCGAGGCGGCTGTCGACGTCGGCGAGGCGGGCCTGCCAGACAAGGGTGTCGGCCCGGCCGAACCGGTTGTGCCAGGTCCAGAGCACATCGACGCCGGAGCCTTCGGCCGTGCTGAAGGTCGCGCCGGCCTCGAGGATGCGCCGCGGGCGGTCGGTCAGGGTGACGATGACCGGCCGGTTGCCCTCGGCGTTCGACTGGTCCTGCGGCGCCAGGGCCACGCCGATGCCGTCGTAGACGCCGGTGTCGAGCAGCCGCCGCTCCAGCTCGGCGACGTCTTCGGGATCATAGACCTCGCCCTCGGACCAGGGCGCGAGACCGGCCACCCAGTTTGGGTTGGTGCGGCCGCTGGTCTCCAGCCGCACGCCGTCCAGGCGCACCAATGCCCCGGCGACGATGTTGTAGGTCGGCTGCATGGTCAGGGTGGCGTGATCGACCACGACGCGGCGGGGTTCGGCCTCCGCGTCGGCGTGTCCTCGCCGGGTCAGACCCGCGACGATCCGGCCCTCGGCCGCGATCACATCGACCGCGCGACCGGGCTCCCCGGCCTCCAGATCGAGATCGTCCCGGACCGCCTCCTGCAGCGTCGGGGCGGGCGAGGGTTCGGCGAAGTTGATGATCGGCTCGGTCAGGACGAAACGCGGGCCCGGGGTCACGGCGATGATGGCCACCGGCGTGGCCTCGCCCTCGACGACATCCTCCAGCACCGGCTGATAATAGCCTTCGGATCTCAGCAGGGCCTCGGCCGCCTCGAGCGCACCGCGGGCGCGGCGTCGGGCCTCAAAACGGTTGGCGGGCGGTCCGTCAACCTCGCCTATCGCCCGCTGCAGCTGGGCCCTCAGGTCCGCGTCCATCTCGCCGCGCACCACGGCGCGCGGATCCGCGGCGGCCGTGGACGCCAGAAGCGCGAACCCGGCCACGCTGGAAACAAACAGGGCGGGCCTCAACGTCAATCTGGAACCTTGGTCAGCGGGCAAGCGCCCATATACCGGCGGGCGGGACGGAATTGCATCCGCCGACGGCGCAAATGGGGCGCCGTCCGGGCGGTCTGGTCAGTAGAACAGCGTCTCGCTGTTCGGCTGCACCGACTCCTCCGACGACTTTGGTTCGGCCGGCTGGATGCTGTTGTCCGGCGTGTCCATCGCGCCGGGTTCGGCGACCGGGGCCTGCACCTCTTCGATGCTGGGCGCGACCGGCTCTTCCATCGGCGCGTCCATGACTTCCGGCTCGGCGGGCCGCGGGTCGTCGCAGGCGGTCAGGGCGACCGCGCCGGCGATGGCGACAAGGGCGAAAAGGCGTTTCATCAGTCAGCTCCCCGGATCGGCGTTCCAACGCGCGGCCGTATTGAGCGTTCCATAGCCAGTATCGCGCGCGCGGTCATCACGCCCGGAAACCAATCCTTTTCCAATTAAGGCAACAGTGCCGGACTGGAGGGTTTTCGATGCCTGCCACCGCCTACGCCATGGTCTCCCAGGTGCGATACCGGGAACTGATGACGCGGATCGCGCTCGCCATCTTCATCGGCGCGACGGCCTGGGTCGTAACCCAGACGATCTGGCCCTTGGTCTGGTTTGTCGCCGTCGTCGCGACCCAGGCGCTGGACTGGCTGGTGTTCCGGCGCTTCCGCCAGAACCCGGAATGGCTTCCCGATCGCCTGTATCTGATCCTGTGCTGCGCCACGACGGTGTTGAGCGTCGCGGTCTACGCCGGAATCACGGGATATCTGTGGTTCGAAGGGGGAGAGGCGGGGCGCATCTTCGCCATGGTTCAGTGCGCCGGCGGCCTGTTGCACGTCAGCCTGCACATGCATCACGTCAGGCCGATCCTGATATCCGCCGTCGCGGCGCACGCCGCCTATTTTCTCGGCCTGCCGATCTATAGCGCCGTCGCGAGCGCCAGCTGGCACGAACTTCTGATCGCCATCGGCTGCGTGCTGTATATGAGCCACTTGGTTGTCGCCGTCCGCCAGAGCTCGATGACCACCAACGCCCTGAAGTCGGCCCGTGACGCCGAGCAGCGCGCCCGTCAGAGGGCCGAGGTCGCAAGCGCCGCCAAGTCGGACTTCCTCGCCGTGGTGAGCCACGAGATCCGCACCCCGATGAATGCGGTGATCTCGGCCGCCAACCTGCTGCGCCGGACCCGGCTCGACCCCGGTCAGCGGGAGCATGTGGCGATGCTGATCGATGCGGGCGACGTCCTGATGGGCCTGCTCAACGACGTGCTGGACTTCTCCAAGATCGAAGCCGGGAAGATGGAGCTGGAAAGCGCCGACATGGTCGTGCGCGAGCGGCTGTCGGTCCTTAACCGGCTGTGGGAGCCCCGCGCGGTCGCCAACGGCGTGCGGTTGAGGCTGCAGGTCGCGCCTGGCGTGCCCGAGGCGGTCCGGACCGACCCGCTCCGCTTCCAGCAGATCCTGTTCAACCTCCTGTCCAACGCCGTCAAATTCACTGCTGACGGGGAGATTCGGGTCGCGGTCGACTGGGACGGCGCGCGTCTGTCCGTGGTGGTCTCCGACACCGGCTGCGGCATTCCCGCCGACCGGCTGACCCAGGTGTTCAACAGCTTCGAACAGGCCGATGTCGGCACCACCCGCCGTCATGGCGGCACGGGTCTGGGTCTGTCGATCAGCCGCAAGCTGGCCGAGATCATGGGCGGGACCCTCACCGTCGCCAGCGTCGAGGGTCAGGGCTCGACCTTCACCCTGTCCCTGCCGATGGCCGAGGTCGAGGGCGTGGCAAGCCGGCCGGAACGGCTGGTCGAGGTCGCGGGCTCGCTGCTGGGGCGCTCGATCCTCGCCGCCGACGATCATGACGTGAACCGGCGCATCCTGCGCCTGCTGCTTGAGCCGCATGGATGCCGCCTGACCCTGGTCGAGAACGGCGCCGAGGCGCTTGAAGCGGCGTCGCTGGATCGGTTTGACGCCATTCTGATGGATATGCAGATGCCGGTCATGGACGGGCTGGAAGCGACGCGGCGGATTCGTCAGGGCGCCGTCAACGGCGACACGCCGGTGATCGCCCTGACCGCCAATGCGCTGGATAGCCACCGCGCGGCCTGGGACGAGGCGGGGGTGCACGCCTTCCTGACCAAGCCGATCGATCCGGTGCTGCTGGCGCGGACCCTGGCCGAGGCCTGCGCCGCCGGGGGGCGGCAGCCCGCGGACACCGCCATGGCCTGACTCAGGCCCAGCGTTCCAGCGCCGCGTGCAGCGAGACCGGCGCGAGTTGCGGCGTCGGAGCCTGCGCCTCGCCGCCGAAGCGGGGCGCCGGCGCCGGCTGGATCACCCCCTGGTCGACGAAGGTCGCCCGCGCCGCGTTATGCGGATGGCCAGGGGCCTCGCTGATGGTCAGCACCGGGGTGACGCAGGCGTCCGTGCCGGAGAAGCGGTCGGCCCAGTCGTCGCGGTCGCGCGTGGCGAAGATAGCCGCGAGACGGGCGTGCAGCGCCGGCCAGGCCGGCAAATCGAACTGCGGCGCCTCCGCCGCCGGGATGTCCAGTCCGACCAGCAGGGCGGCGTAGAACTGCGGCTCCAGCGCCCCGACGGCGACGAACCGGCCGTCCCGACAGGCGTAGCAGCGATAGAAGGGCGCGCCGCCGTCCAGCAGATTGGCTCCGCGCGCCTCGCTCCACATCCCGCGGGCGCCGAGGGCGTGGAACAGGCTGGTCAGCAGGGCCGAGCCGTCGGTCATGGCCGCGTCGACGACCCGCCCGCGCCCCGTCTGTTTCGCCTCAAGCAAGGCGGCAAGGACGCCGGTCACCAGCAACATGGCTCCGCCGCCATAGTCGCCGACCACATTGAGCGGCGGCCGCGGCGGCCGGTCGGGTTCGCCCATCATCGACAGGGCGCCCGAGAGGGCGATGTAGTTCAGATCGTGACCGACCTCGTTGGCCATCGGGCCGGTCTGGCCCCAGCCGGTCACCCGTCCGAAAACGAGGCGGGCATTCAGGCCAGCGCAGACTTCGGGACCCAGTCCCAGCCGCTCCATCACCCCGGGCCGGAAACCCTCGATCAGGGCGTCCGCCGAGGCGATCAGATCGCGCACCCGGGCGAGGTCGGCCGGGTTCTTGAGATCGACAGCCACGGCCGCGCGGCTCCGGTGCAGGACTTCGCCGCCGACATCGGCGAACACCGGCGCACCCGCCGAGGCGCTGCGGGTCAGGCGCAGGACGTCCGCCCCCAGGTCGGCCAGCACCATGCCGGCGAAGGTCACCGGTCCGAGGCCGTCGAACTCGAGGATGCGCAGTCCGGAGAGGGGTTTCATGGGCATATCCCTAGCGTTGACCGCTCCGACCGTCGAGCCAGCCCTTGACCCCGGCGCCGCTTTGCAACAGAAGGCCCGTCGCCGGTCCTCGCGACCGACGCGGTATGCGCCCTTAGCTCAGTTGGTTAGAGCATCTGACTTTTAATCAGAGGGTCCTCGGTTCGAGCCCGAGAGGGCGTACCACCTCGCTTCCCCGCCAGACCGGCCGCCGTCCCGCCCGCGCGGCATGACGACGCTTCCCGTCCCGCGCCCGTCGTGGTTCAAGACGCCCATGCGCGCGCCCCTCCTGATCGTCACCGCCTCCCTGCTCCTGTCCGGCTGCGGCGGCGCCGTGAGTGATTTCGGCGCCGGGGTCGGGGCGGCGGCGACGGCGCCGCTGGAGGATTTCAACCTGCGGCGGGAGTATATTCCGACCGTGTTGCTGCAGGCCGAGGCCAATCCCTATGACCAGCGCAACCTGACCCAGTGCTCGACCATCGGCGCCGAGATCGGCCGGCTGAACGAGGCGCTGGGGCCCGATACGGACGAGCCGCCGGCGCCCGACGGTTCGACCATGGGCGAGCGGGCTTCCGACGCCGCGTCGAAGGCGGCGCTGGACGCGATCCGCGACACCGCCACCGACTTCATCCCGGGCCGCAGCTGGATTCGCCGGCTGTCAGGGGCCGAGCAACACAGCCGGAATGTGCAGTCGGCCATTCAGGCCGGGCGGATGCGCCGCGCCTTCCTGAAGGGCGTGGGCATGAACCGCAACTGCGCCCCGCCGGCCGCGCCGTCCTGGTTCCGGCCCCGCGGGCGCAGCCAGCGGTAGACGGGGTGACCGGTCATCCAACCCATTCCGAGGCTAGGTCCGCCATTCGCTTCGACGACCAGGGGGTCTCGCGCCAGCGGTACGGCGGACCTTTTCACTGCGATCGCCTCTGATTTCGCGGCCACCGTCCTTGGTGAAAGCTTCGAAAGACAGCTTGTCGATATTCCGGAATGTCCCGGTCTTGTCCCAGTCCCAGTCAAAAGAGATCAATTCGCCTTTGTGGGCGAACTTCCCCGACCAAGGTGCGAAAAACGAATACTTGTCGCCGCCTATGATGATGACATGGCGGTGGAGCGCCTTCGTATTGCCGCCCTCGCTTGCCGGTCGTGATGGTTCCTCGAGATAGGTATTGTAGGCGTTGAACCCGGACTTTTCGATTCTCATGTCGGGTGCTCCGTCCTGGCGGCTAGTTCGAGGTGTGCCGGGCGTGGAAGTCGCGGCGGAAGGCCTCGAAGCGGTTCTCGGCGATGGCCGCCCGCATCGAAGCCGTCAGGGCCTGAAAGAAGGCGATGTTGTGCCAGCTCAGCAGCACCTTGCCGAGAATCTCATCGGCCCGGATCAGGTGATGCAGATAAGCCTTTGAATAGGCGTTGGAGGCCGGGCAGGGGATGTCGGGCTCAAGCGGGTCCTGGTCCTCGGCGAAGCGGGCGTTCTTGAGATTGATCGGCCCGGTCCACGTCCACGCCTGACCATGGCGGCCGGCGCGGGTCGGAAGGACGCAGTCGAACATGTCGACGCCGCGCGCCACCGCCTCGACCAGGTCGACCGGCTTGCCGACGCCCATCAGATAGCGCGGCCGGTCGGCGGGCAACATCTCGGGCGCATAGTCCAGCACCTCGCACATGGCCTGATGGCCCTCGCCGACGGCGAGGCCGCCGATGGCGTAGCCGTCGAAACCGGTCTCGATCAGTCGGTCCGAGGACTCGCGGCGCAGGTTTTCGAAGGTCGAGCCCTGCTGGATGCCGAACAGGGCCTGGGTCTCGCGCGTCCCGAAGGCGGCCTTAGAGCGCGCCCCCCAGCGGGCCGACAGCTCCATGGCGGCGCGGGCGGCGGGCTCCTCGGCCGGCCAGCTGACGCACTGGTCCAGCTGCATCGAGATGTCGGCGCCGATGCGGTTGGCCTGGATCTCGATCGAGCGCTCGGGGCTGAGGACGTGTTTCGAGCCGTCGATATGGCTGGCGAAGGTGACCGCGTCCTCCTTCACCTTCGAAATCCCGGCCAGGGACATGACCTGGAAGCCGCCGCTGTCGGTCAGGATGGGTTTGTTCCAGCCCATGAATTTGTGCAGTCCGCCCAGCCGCTCCATCCGCTCGGGGCCGGGGCGCAGCATCAGGTGGTAGGTGTTGCCCAGCAGGATGTCGGCGCCGGTCTGGGCGACCTGATCGACGGTCATGGCCTTGACCGTGGCGGCGGTGCCGACCGGCATGAAGGCCGGCGTGCGGATGTCGCCGCGCGGGGTCTTCAGAACCCCGGTGCGGGCGCGGCCTTCGGTGGCGGAGATATCAAAGGGAAAGGGCATCAGGCGGCGCGGAATAGCAGGCTGCCGTCGCCGTAGGAATAGAACCGGTAGCCGTCCGCCACCGCGTGGGCATAGGCCGTCTTCATCGTCTCCAGCCCGGCGAAGGCGCTGACCAGCATGAACAGGGTCGACTTGGGCAGGTGGAAATTCGTCATCAGCACATCGGCGGCGCGGAAGCGGTAGCCGGGGGTGATGAAGATGGCCGTATCGCCGTGGAAGGGCCGGACCTCGCCGTCTTCGGTCGTCGCGCTCTCAAGCAGGCGCAGGCTGGTGGTCCCGATGCAGACGATGCGGCCCCCGGCGGCGCGGACGGCGTTGAGGGCGGCGGCGGTTTCGGCGGACACCTCGCCCCACTCGCTGTGCATCCTGTGGTCGGCGGTGTCGTCGGCCTTGACCGGCAGGAAGGTGCCGGCGCCGACGTGCAGGGACACGGCGTGGGTCGAGACGCCCCGGGCCTCCAGCGCCGCCATCAGCGCCGGGGTGAAATGCAGCCCCGCCGTCGGCGCGGCGACCGAGCCGTCCCATTTGGCGAACAGGGTCTGATAGTCGCTGCGGTCGCGGTCGTCCTCGGCCCGCTTGGCGGCGATATAGGGGGGCAGGGGCATGACCCCGACGTCGCGGATCGCCTCGTCCAGCATCGGGCCGGCGAGGTCGAAGCGCAGGGTGATCAGCCCATCCTCGCCCTTGTCGACGACGGTGGCGTCGAGCCGGCCCAGCAGGCAGGCGCCGTCGGCTTCGCTGCCGAAGCGGATGCGGTCTCCCGCCTTGATCCGCTTGCCCGGCTTCATGAAGGCCGACCAGACGTCCGGCGCGTCGCGGTGGTGCAGGGTCGCCTCGACCTCGACGGTCAGGGTCTCGCCCTCCGGCCCGATCCGCTCGCGCACCCCCGACAGCCGCGCCGGGATCACGCGGGTGTCGTTGAACACCAGGGCGTCGCCGGGCCGCAGGAAGTCCGGCAGGTCGCGGATGATCCGGTCCTCCAGCCCGCCGTCGCGCACCACCAGCAGGCGCGCGGAATCCCGCGGCTCGGCGGGGCGCAGCGCGATCCGGTCGTCCGGCAGGTGGAAGTCGAAATCGGCGGTCTTCATCAGGCGGCGCAAAGGCCACGGGGCCGGGGCCGGGTCAAGGGCGGCCGGCTATTGCTCCTGACCGCCATAGCGATGCTCAGCCGCGACGTAGTGACGATCAAGATCGGCGGGATCCATACGGTGGCCGGTGGCCTCCGCGACCACGGCGGCGATGTCGTCATTGGTCTTGCCGGCGTCGCGCATCTGCTCGATCTCGTCGCTGATCATCTGGACGAACTCGGAGACCTCGAACCGCTCTTCGCCCAGGCCCAGGACCTGACGCAGGCTGCGCTGGGCCTTGATGGCTTCGTCGAGGGTGAAAGTCAGTTGGTCGGTCATGGCGTCTTCTCCGGTGAGGCCCGAACAACCGCCCGATCGGGACGAGGTTGCACGAAGCCCGTGAACCGTATGCCCGCACGCGGGTTGGACGGGAATGAATATCGCCAGTTTCCTCCCCTCCGTTCTCATCGGCGCCGTCGCCAGCGCCCGGTCCATGACGCCCATGGCGGCGCTGGCGGGGGCGCATCTGGCCGGCCGCGAGACCCCGGGCCGCCTCGTCCTGCTGGGTCAGCCGCTGTTCACGGCCGGAGCCCTGGCCATGGGCGTTGGCGAACTGGCGGGCGACAAGATGAAGTCGGCGCCGGACCGGACGGTGTTTCTCGGGCTGCTGGCGCGGATCCTCAGCGCGGGCATCGCCGGGGCGGCCCTGGCCCCGCGCGGGCGCGAGGGGACCGGGGCCGGTCTGGCGGTCGCGACCGCCGTGCCGCTCGCCTACCTGACCCTCGAAGGCCGCAAGCGGGCGATGGACGAGATCGGCCAGACCCGGAGCGGACTGATCGAGGACGCCCTGATCGTCGCCGCCGGCGTCGCCGTCGTCGCCTTCGCTACGGGCCGGCGCCAGCGCCCTTCGCGTTGACCGGGCGGCCGGGAAACGGCAAAGCCCTCCCATGCTGCAGAACCTCGAAACTCTCGCGCGCGAGGCCAAATCCTGGCCTTTCGAACAGGCTCGCAATCTTCTCGCCCATGTGCTGAAGAAGCGGCTGTCCGACGCCGAGCGAAATGCGGCGAAGCTGCTCATCGACTCCGGCAAGGCGGACGAGGCGCTGGCGACTTTCGAGGCGCTGCAAAAGCCCGTTATCTTCGAGACCGGTTACGGCCCGTCCGGCCTGCCGCATATGGGCACCTTCGGCGAGGTGGCGCGCACGACCATGGTGCGCAACGCCTTCCGCGCCCTGACCGGCGACCACTGGCCGACCCGCCTGATCGCCTTCAGCGACGACATGGACGGGCTGCGCAAGGTTCCGGAGGGCATTCCCCACCCCGAGATGCTGGCCGAGGACCTGCACAAGCCGCTGACCGTGGTGCGCGACCCGTTCGGCACCCACGACAGCTTCGGCGCCCACAACAACGCCCGCCTGCGCGCCTTCCTCGACGGCTTCGGCTTCGACTATGAGTTCCTGTCCTCGACCGAGCAGTACAAGTCCGGCCGGTTCGATGCGACGCTGCTGACCCTGCTGGAGCGGTTCGACGCGGTGCAGGCCATCATGCTGCCGACCCTCGGCGAGGAGCGGCGCGCCACCTATTCGCCCTTCCTGCCGGTCAGCCCGGCGACCGGCCATGTGCTGCAGGTGCCGACGCTGGAGCGCAACGTCGAAAAGGGGACGATCGTCTTCGACGACCCCGTCGGCGGTCGCACCGAGCTCCCGGTCACGGGCGGCCATGTGAAGCTGCAGTGGAAGCCCGACTGGGCCATGCGCTGGACCGCACTGGACGTCGACTATGAGATGTCGGGCAAGGACCTGATCGAGAGCGTGCGCGAGAGCGGCAAGATCTGTCGCGCCCTCGGCGGCGTGCCGCCGGAAGGGTTCAATTTCGAGCTCTTCCTCGACATCGAAGGCAAGAAGATCTCGAAGTCCAAGGGCAACGGCCTGACCATGGACGAATGGCTGCGCTACGGTACGCCGGAGTCGCTGAGCTGGTACATGTTCCAGTCGCCGAAATCGGCCAAGTCGCTGCACTTCAACGTCATTCCGCGGGCGATCGACGATTATCTGGCCTTCATCGAGGCTTACAAGACCCAGGAGCCGGCCAAGCGGATCGACAACGCCGTGTGGTCGATCCATTCGGGGACGCCGCCGACGCACACCTCGCCGGTGTCGTTCGCCCTGCTGCTCAATCTGGTCGGCGTCGCCAATGCGTCGAACAAGGACCAGCTGTGGGCCTATTTCGCCAAATACCTGCCCGAGGCGACGCCGGAGACCGAACCGTTGCTGGACCAGCTGATGGACCGGGCGCTGAACTACTATGTGGACTTCGTGAAGCCGACAAAGTCGTACCGCCTGCCGGACGACAAGGAGAAGGCGGCGCTGCTGGATCTGGCGGCGCGGCTGAAGGGCCTGCCAGCCGACACCACGGACGGCGAGCTGATCCAGAACGAGGTCTACGCCGTCGGCAAGGAGCACGCCTTCGAACCGCTGCGGGGCTGGTTCGGGGCGCTGTACGAGGTGTTGCTGGGCGCCTCGCAGGGGCCGCGGTTCGGCTCGTTCGCCGCCATCTACGGCCTGCCGCAGACGATCCGGCTGATCGAGGCCGGCGCCAACGGCGAACTGACCTGAGGATGGACGCTTCGGCCGCGTTGGGTGCGGCGCTGTACATGAACCGAACATAACGGGGCGGCTCCGGGAGCCTTCACCTTCGGCCGCGCATTATGTCTTCACATCGACCAACTCGATGAAGGAGATGAGCCATGTCGAAGAACAACAAGATCACCGTCGCCCTCGCTTCGGCCGCCCTGCTGGCCGGACTGGCCCCGATGGCCCTGCCGACCGCCGCCATGGCGCAGCAGGCCAACGGCGTCACCAACTGCGACGCCCCCGGCGGTCGCCAGCAGACCGGCGCCATCATCGGCGCCCTGATCGGCGGTCTCGCCGGCAGCCAGATCTCCAGCAATGAGCGCGGCCTCGGCGCCGTGGTCGGCGCGGGCGCCGGCGCCGCCGCCGGCTCTTACGTCGGCTGCAACCAGCAGCGCGCCCGTCAGTCGTCGTCCTATAATTCGGACTACAGCTACAATAACAACAACGCCGGCGGCGACACCTTCCGCGCCACTTCGAACCTGCGGGTTCGCTCGGGCCCGGGCACCAACTACCGCCAGGTCGGCAGTCTCTCGGCCGGCGAATCCTTCTCGGCTGTCGGCTCGGAGGGCGAATGGGTCCAACTGTCGAACGGCGGCTGGGTCAGCGCTCACTACGTCAGCCGGTAATCTCGCGGCATAGTCACGAAAGGCCGCCCCCCGGGGCGGCCTTTTTTGCATCCGGCGGTGCTACTGGCTGACCCAGAGGATGCGGCCCATCCAGACGATGTCGCGCCGGGCCACGACGCGCGGCTCATAGGCCGGATTGACCGAGGCGAGGGTCACGGCCCGCGCGCTCAGCGCCGCCACCTCCTTGGCCAGGGTCTCGCCGCCGGTGGTGCGCACCACCACCCGGTCGCCCTTGCGCACGTCGGAGGCCTCGCGGTCGACGATGACGCGGTCGCCCTCGCGATACAGGGGGACCATGGAATCGCCGGCGATGCGCAGACTCAGCAGGGTGTCGCGCGAACGCGGCAGCTCGGTCTGCTCCCAGCCGTCGCCAATCGGCAGGCCGGCGTCGTCGAAGAAGCCGTCCTGACCCGCCTGGGCCATGCCCAGCATCGGGATGGTCGCCGGCCGCTCCGGCGCGTCGTGGGCGAGGGCGGCGAACTCGCCCAGTGACACCCCGGTGGCGCGCAGGACCTGCGTCAGGCTTTCGGTCGAGGGCCAGCGCGGCCGGGGCGGATCACCCGGACCGAAGCGTTTGGACGGGTTGAAGCTGGTTGCGTCCAGCCCCGCCCGCCGCGCCAGGGCCGAGGCGCTGATGCCCTCGCGACGCGCCAGGCCGTCGATCGCCTTCCAGAGCTGGCCGTGGGACAGGGGCATGAAGCGTGCGGGGTTCGGGAGGGCCGGGCGGCCGATTCGCCGCAGATTACCGGATGGTCGTAGGAATATCCACCTAGACCCGTTTCAGCCTAACTCAAGCCGTCCGCGCGGCGATCGCGCCACGACTGGAGAACGCCGAGGGCGAGGGCCAGCAGGATGCCGTAGGCGGCGAGGTTGATGACCACATAGAAGGCGAGCAGCGGCGGGCGGACGTCGATGACGGTCATCACGTGGATCATCACGATCAGGGACTGGCAGGCGCTGGCCCAGACGGGCCATGAGCGACGGCTTTTCCAGGCCACGCCAGCGTAGGCGGCCAGCAGGATCACATCGAGCCCCATCAGCCCCCACTGGGCCCCGTACAGGCGGGTATCATCCTGGACCAGCAGGGAGGCGAGGGCGCCGAGCGCATAGACGCCGCCCCCGACCCGTTCGGGCTCGTCGCCCTTCAGAAAGGCGAAAGTCACGACGACCACCCAGACCGCGGCCCCGACCTGAGAATAGAGGGTGTCGAACACGGGCCCGTCTCCGCGTTGGTTCGCCCCTACGGGACGGGGGGGCGCGCCACGTCTGCGCCCATCCCGGACGCCCGTCGTTCCTGCCAGGCCCAGAAGGTTCCGACGGCAAGGGCAAGCAGCAGGCCGTAGTTCGAAAGGTTATTGACCGCCGCGAAGGCGTCGATTGGCGGCTGCAGTTTTGCCAGCACCAGCAGGTGGCCTGTCACGATTAACGCCTGAAAACTGGCGGCCCAGACCGGCCAGGCGCGGCGGCTGTGCCAAGCCAGGCCAGCGAAGACAGCCAACAGAATGGCATCGAGCCCCATCCGTCCCCAAGCCTCGATGTTCGGGTCGCTTCTTTCGGGGATCATCATTCCGGCCAGGACGATCAATACGAAGGCCGCTCCGCCGACTCGCTCGGGTTCGTCTCCCTTGAGGAAGACGAAGGCCATCACGAGAACGGTGAGTACCCCGCCCAGCTGGGAGTAAATGGTTTCAAACATAGAATCGCTCCCACGCCGCAAAGCATGGGAGCGACAATGCCTCAAGCTGGCTGGCGCGGAAATGACCGCCAGCCGACATTACCTCGAATTAAACGGCGCGAAGGCGGTGCTCGCCCGTGGTCGCCGGACCGCCTTGGCCCTTGTCCTTCCACTCGCCGGCGAAGACTCCGTAACCGAGGCGACGGTGGTCCTTGGCCAGTTGTTCGTGGCAGGCGATCATAGCCTGACGCGCAGCGCCAAGGCCGGCCATGGCCTCGAGGGCGTGGGCCTGCGCTTCCGCGCCAGCGACCGCCGAGACCTGGAGAGCCGCACGGGCCCCGATCATCGCCTGAACGAGCGTCGCGGCGTGCGCGATGGCGGCGTCAACGGATTGCTCCGTTGCGTACAGGTCGCCAGCGACGCTGGTAATCACCTCGGCCTTATCCATGGAAGCCTCCAAACTGAAACGGTAAACGAGAGCTTAACAGAAACCGCCGGCATCCGGTAGGGTTTTGTTGACCATGATTTTCGCGACGTCGTCATCCGGATACAGGCCGCCGATCGGAGGGGTGTCGCCGGGCTTGTCGAGCGGGCCTCCGGCCAGCGCCGGAAGGTCCAGCTTGCGGGCGAGGGCGGCGAGGGTGTGGTGGGTCTGGACCAGGTGGCCGCGCGCATCGGCGAGGGCGCCGATCGCCGCTGCCGCGCCGGTGATGGCCCGATGGCCGGTGACGGCGGACAGGCGGGCGTCGGCCCGGGCTTCGGGCAGGGCCGCCGCGAGGGCCGCCGTGTCCGCCACGGCCCGGTCAATAGAGGCTTCGGCGGCGTAGAGGCGGGCGGCCAGCGCCTCGCCGATGCTGTGTCTGTTCATGTCGTCCTCCGTTGATGAAGTCTCATCCTGGAAGACGCAATCGTGCGTTACAATGACTTGCAACTATAGGTCGTAGGTGGACACCAGGAAGTGGGCGGTGAGGGAGGCGATCGGCTGCGCCTCGTCCTCCTGCCAGGCCTCGGCCAGCACATGGGCGACCCGGCGGCCGGCCTTGCTGATGCGGGCCCGGGCGTGGACGTCGACCGGTCGCCCGGGGCGCAGATAGGCGACCGTGACGTTGATCGGCCGTGGCAGGTGCAGACGCGGATACGACAGGGCCACCTGGGCCACGGCGGTCAGCTCCAGCAGCGCGGCCGTGGCGCCGCCATGCAGGGCGGGCAGCATCGGATTGCCGATCAGCCGGTCCGCGAACGGCATGGTCACGGTCAGAAGGTCGCCGTCCTGGTCCGAGGTCAGGCCGAGGAAGCGGGCGTAGGGCAGTTTGTCCAGCAGGGGGCTCATTTCGCCGCCTCCGCGCCGGGTCGCGGGCCGCCGCCCGGCGTCCGGCCATCGCTGGCGCTGAGGATATAGGCCGCTTGGGCGGCGGCGACGGGATCGTCCGGTCCATCCTCGAACGCCCAGGCCCGGACGAAGGCGATGGAGTGGGTCAGGCGATAGCAGCGCGCCTCGGCGATCAAGTCCCGCCGCGGCTCGGCGGCGCGCATATAGTCGACGCGAAGATCGAGGGTGGCGATCGGCTCGAACCGGTCCAGGGCGATCCACACCGCCAGGCCGCCGACGTGATCCAGCAGGGCGGTGACGAGGCCGCCGGCCAGCACGCCGGTGTCCGGATCGCCGACCAGATCCTCGCGCCACGGCACGCGAAGGCGGACCCGGTCGCCCTCGAGGCCGTCATAGATGAAGCCGAGGGCGTGGGTGTGGGCCGCACCGGCGGCGAGCTGGGGCAACAGGGAGACGAGAGTCGAAGGAGCCATGGTCTGCTATCAACCGGTCGCGGGGCGGGGACGCAAGGGCCGCTCGCGCGTTCCGGCCCGGTAAGAGGAGCTGTATTCGCGCCGATGATCCGATTCGAGGACCTGCTGCGGCCGACACCGGCCGGCCTGTACTGCCCGCCGGGGGACTTCTACGTCGACCCGGTGCGGCCGGTCGATCGGGCGGTGATCACCCACGGCCATTCGGATCACGCCCGGGCGGGCCACGGCGCGGTGCTGGCGACGCCGCAGACCCTCGCCATCATGGCCGAGCGCTACGGCGCCGATTTCGCCGCCCGGGAGCAGGCGGCGGCCCACGGCGAGACGACCTCGCACAATGGGGTGGAGGTGACCCTGGTCCCGGCCGGTCACGTGCTGGGCTCGGCCCAGGCGGTGATCGGCTGGAAGGGCGTGACCATGGTGGTGTCCGGCGATTACAAGCGCCGCCGCGACCCGACCTGCCTGCCGTTCGAACCCGTGCCCTGCGACGTCTTCATCTCCGAGGCGACCTTCGGCCTGCCGGTCTTCGTCCATCCGCCCGACGGGGAGGAGATGGCGCGGCTGATCCACTCGTTGCGGCAGTTCCCCGACCGGGCGCATCTGGTCGGGGCCTACGCCCTGGGCAAGGCGCAGCGCGTCATCCGGCTGTTGCGCGAGGCGGGCTGGGAGCGGCCGATCTACGTCCACGGGGCGCTGGAGCGGCTGAACCGCCTCTATGAACGCGAGGGGATCGATCTGGACCCGCTGGCCCCGGCGACCGGGCTGAAGCCCAACGCCCTCGGCGGAGAGGTCGTCATCGCCCCGCCGTCGGCCACCCAGGATCGCTGGGCCCGCCGCTTCGCCGATCCGGTGCTGGCCTTCGCCTCGGGCTGGATGGGGGTGCGGGCGCGGGCGCGTCAGCGCGGCGTCGAGCTGCCGCTGGTCCTGTCGGACCACGCCGACTGGCCCGAGCTGATCGCCACCTTCACCGAGCTGCGGCCCGAGGAGGTGTGGATCACCCATGGTCGGGAGGAGGGGCTGCTGCGCTGGTGCGAGCTGAACGGCCAGCGGGCCCGGGCCCTGCGGCTGGTCGGCTACGACGACGAGGACGAGGAGGCCGCTGCGGACCCGGCGGATTAGGCCGCCGAGCGCGCCGGGCGGCGCCGGGCGGGCGTGTCTGCCGCTTCGGCGGCCGGCTCCAGCGCGGCGTGCATGGCCATGCGCAGCCGTTCGGGCTTGATCGGCTTCTCGACCACCGCGGCCATGCCGCAGGCGAGATATTTCCGCGCATCGTCCGGATCGGCGTTGGCGGTCAGGGCGACGATCGGAATGGCGCTGACCGGCCCATCGAGGGCGCGGATCGCCTCGGTCGCCTGGACTCCGTCCATACGCGGCATCTTGATATCCATCAGCACCAGGTCGAACTGACGCTCCTGCACCGCTTCCAGCGCCTCGACCCCGTCCTCGGCGGTCTCTGAGGTGCAGCCGAACATCTCGCACAGGGCCTGGGCCACGACGCGGTTGGTGGCGTTGTCGTCGACGATCAGCACGTGCGGCGTGGACATCATCTGCTTGTCCGACAGCGACTGGACGTTGGAGGCCACGGCGGCCTCCACCGAGGTGCGTTCGACCTCGAGGTCGAAGGCGAAGGTCGCGCCGCGGCCGGCGTTGTTCTCGGCCCAGATGCGGCCGCCCATGCGGTCGATGATCTGCCGGCAGATCGACAGGCCGAGGCCGGCGCCGTCCTGACCCGAGCCATGGACGAAGGGTTCGAAGATGGCGTCGACCCGATCGGCGTCGATGCCCGGCCCGTCGTCGCGGATCCGCGCCTCGAGGGTGATGCGGTCACCCGCCGCCACCGCCTTCAGACTGGCCTCGACGACGCCGTTGCGGGCGAATTTCAGGGCGTTGCCGATCAGGTTGTTGAACACCTGCTTCAACCGCACGCCATCGACGACGGCGGCCAGTTCGGTATCGCCCTCATAGCCGATCATCAGGCTGACATTGTCCTGGGACGCGCGCGGGGCCCACATCGCCTGGATGTCGTCCATCAGGCTGCGCAGCGGCGTCGGCTCGGCGTGCAGTTCCAGCTCGCCGGCCTCGGCCCGCGAAAGGTCGAGCGCGTCCTGCAGGATACGCAGCAGGGTCTCCGAGCTCTCCACGATCGTCGTCACATGGGCGTGCGCCTGGGCGTTCAGGGGCTGGCGGCGCAGCAGTTCGGCGACGGCGAGCACGCCGTTCATCGGCGTGCGCAGCTCGTGGCTCATGATGGCGAGGAACTGGCTCTTGGCCCGGGCCGACATCAGGGCCTGGGTCCGGGTGTCGCTGAGCTCGCGCGCCTGTTCGGCCAGGCTGGCGTTCTGGCGGCGCTGGCTGTCGTTGACGGCCTGCAGCAAGGATACCGCCGTGCCGACGCCGTGATAACGGCCGTTGCGGGTGACGATGAAGCCGCGCATCAGCGCCGCCGGCCCGCCCTTGAGCAGGGCGTCGCAGAAGGTGTCGATGGCCACCCCGGCCTCGACCACGGCGGGGTCGTCGTCCATCAGATGGGTGATCGGCCGGCGCGCATAGAGGGCGTGGCCGAAGGCGCCGGCGATCTTCAGCAAGAAGCTGTTGCGCTCGACGAGGCCGACCGGCCGATGGCCGTCGACGACGGCGATCACAAGCGTGTCGGGTTCGCGCTCGAAGCGGGCGAACACCTCGCTTCCCGGGGTCTCCGGCGAGACCGCCTCGGCGCGCTCGGTGAGGACTTCAATGGTCGGCATACTCACCGGCACTCCACTGCAACCGGTGGACATTGCACTGAACCATTTTCGGAATGGTTAAGCTGATCAGTGGTTTTGCGCCCGCCGCCCCGCTGGTGTATGACGCCGGCCCGTCTCCGAACGGCCCATCACCCCTGTCCATGCGCGCGGCCGTCCGGCCGACCGCAGGTTTGTCATGAGCGCAGCCCTGGAAAACCCCGCGACATCCGCTCTCGTTCTCTTCTCCGGCGGGCAGGACAGCGCCACCTGCCTGGCGTGGGCGCTTGCGCGTCACGCGCGGGTCGAGACGGTTGGGTTCGATTACGGCCAGCGCCACGCGGTCGAGATGCAGGCGCGTCTGACCGTCCGCGAGGGCATGGCCCGGGTGCTGCCCGACCTCGCCGACCGGCTCGGCCCCGACCACGTCGTCGACCTGACCGGCTACGGCCGGATCGCCGACAGCGCCCTGACCGCGGACCGGGCCATAGAGATGGACGCGCGCGGCCTGCCGACCACCTTCGTGCCCGGCCGCAACCTCGTCTTCCTGACCTGCGCCGCCGCCCTCGCGGACCGGCGCGGGCTGGAGGTGCTGGTCGGCGGCATGTGCGAGACCGACTTCTCCGGCTATCCCGACTGCCGCCGCGACACGATCGACGCCATGGCGACGGCGCTGTCGCTCGGACTGGACAAGCCCGTGGTCATCGAGACCCCGTTGATGGCCCTGACCAAGGCCGACACCTGGGCCCTCGCCGACGATCTGGGCGGTCGGCCGCTGGTCGAGCTGATCGTCGAGGCCTCGCACACCTGCTACCGCGGCGACCGCGAGCACCGCCATCCGTGGGGCTATGGCTGCGGCGACTGCCCGGCCTGCGAACTGCGCGCCGCCGGCTATGACGAGTGGGCGGCGCGGCTGGGGTCGGCGGCGTGACCTATTCCGCGAAGGAGATATTCCTGACGGTGCAGGGCGAAGGCGGGCAGGCGGGCCGGCCGGCGGTCTTCCTGCGCTTCGCCGGCTGCAATCTGTGGAACGGGCTGGAGCGGGATCGCGCCGCCGCGGTCTGCAGCTTCTGCGACACCGACTTTGTCGGCGTGGATGGCGACGGCGGCGGCAAGTTCGTGACTGCGGACGCCCTGGCCGACCACGTCGAGACGATGTGGCGGGGCCGGGCCGGGGACCCGAAACTGGTTGTCTGCACCGGCGGCGAACCGCTGCTGCAGCTCGACCCGCCCCTGATCGAGGCCCTGCACGCGCGCGGCTTCGAGATCGCCATCGAATCCAACGGCACGCTTGTCGCGCCCGCCGGCGTTGACTGGATCTGCGTCAGCCCCAAGGCCGCCGCCCCGGTGGTCCAGACCACGGGCCAGGAGCTGAAACTGGTCTATCCGCAAGCCGCCGCCATGCCCGACCGGTTCGAGCATCTGGCCTTCGAGCGCTTCTGGCTCCAGCCCATGGACGGGCCGGACCGCGAGGCCAATACGGCGGCGGCCCTCGACTATTGCCTGAGCCATCCCAAATGGCGGCTCAGCGTCCAGACCCACAAATACATCGGCGTAAGATGAGCGTTTTCGAGATCACCAAGGCGGCCACCTTCGACGCCGCCCACCACTTTCCGACCGAGCCGGAGGGAAGCCCCTACCGGCGCATTCACGGCCATTCCTTCCAGGTCGAGGCCACGGTGCGCGGCGAGGCGCTGGACGTCGCCCATGGCTGGGTCGCTGACCTCGGGGCGCTGGACCGGGCGCTGAAGGCGGCGGCCGAAGAGCTGGACCATGGCATGCTCAACGAACACGCCGGCCTTGAACTGCCGTCGCTCGAGAACCTGTGCCTGTGGTTCGCCAACCGGCTGAAGCCGGAATGGCCCGGCCTCAGCCGCATCACCGTCTCGCGCCCGACCATCCACGAGCGTTGCGTCCTGACCCTGTGACCGGCGACCTGTCGATACGGCCGTTCCACCCGGAGGACGCGGGGGCACTGTCGGCGCTCTATGACGCCTCGGTCCGGGCGCTGGGCGGGCGTGACTATTCGGCGGCCCAGATCGAGGCCTGGGCGTCCCTGACCCCGTCGGCGGAGGCCCTGATCGAGCGAATACGGGACGGGCGAACCCGGCTGGTCGCTGTACTCGACGGCGTCGCCGGCTTTGTCGATATCGAGACCGACGGGCACATCGACCTGCTCTATGTGGCGCCGGCCGCTGCCGGTCTGGGCGTGGCGCGCGCGCTGCTGGAGACCGCCGAGGCCCTCGCCCCGCTGTCAGGCGCAAGCCGCCTCTATGCCGAAGCCAGCGAGACGGCGCGGCCGGTGTTCGAAAGGCTAGGCTATTCGGTCGTTTGCCGCCGGGACTTCGAAGTCGCCGGCGTGCCGATCCACAACTGGGCGGTCGAGAAGCCGCTCTAGCAGTCGCGGCCCTGACGCTGGCGCTGTTCGCAGCGGCGCTGTTCGCGCTCATGGTTGCGCTGTTCCCGTTCGCGTTTGGCGCGGGTCTCCTCGTCGGAGGTGGTGACGGCGTCGACGCCGGCGCCGACCACCGCGCCGGTGGCCCTGGCGGCGCCCCCGACGACGGCCGCGCCCGTGCCGACCACGGCGCCGACAAGGCAGCCCTGCAGCATGAGGGCGCCGCCCAGAACGACGGCAAGGGCGGCTGTGCGCCTGAACATGAACTTCATGGAACTCTCCCGGCGCCGCATCATGGCGCTGGATCGGTGAATGACGTCTGACCACGCCCGGGGTGGTGGGCGGCGAGGGGTTCGAACCCCCGACCCCCTCGGTGTAAACGAGGTGCTCTGACCAGCTGAGCTAGCCGCCCGTCCGTCCCTCCTAGAACCGGAAGCTGGCCCGCAGGAACAGCATGTACCGGACATAGTCGTCGATCATTTCAGCATCTGCGCTGACCGACAGCATGCCCAGTTCGTTGCCGACATTGAGGCGGAAGCCGAGGATCGGTCCGCCGCCCTCGATGGTGTCGGGCGTCAGGGTGAAGTCGCCGCCGCCCGCGCGGAAGCGCGCGATCGTCTCGCCCGGATCGACCGAGATGTTCTGGCGCCAGCCGACACGGACTTCCGGACGCAGCCAGTCGTTCTGGCCCATCTTCATGCCGAAATTGATCGCCGCCGTGGCCGAGAACATGTGGCCTTCGCGGTCGTCGATCTCGAGGTCGAAGCCGTCGCCTCCGCCTTCCTCGACATGGCCGTCCTCGCTCAGCGAGAAATACTCGGCATAGGCCTCGGGGCGGATGGTGAAGCGTCCGAACTCGCGCTCGTAGGAGAGGCCGCCGGCTGCGGCCAGGGTCATCCCGTTCCAGTCAGACTCATTGGACAGGTTCAGGCCCTCGCCGACGAGGCGACGTTCCGAGGTGAACGAGGCGTAGCCGGCCGCGGCGCGCGCCCAGGTCGTCCAGTACTGACCTTGGGCGCGCCAGTAGAGGCCCAGCTCCAGAAGATTGGCGGACAGGACTTCCTCGGCTTCGGCTTCGGGGTCCTCAAGGTCCGACGAGGTGAAGGCCACGCTCAGGCCGATATTGCCGAGGCCGGAACCGCGCTCGACGCCGCCGGCGACGCCAAAGCCTTCCGAGCGGAAGCCGTAGGTGTCGGTCTGGTCCTTGTCAGCGTAGAAATTGATCTCCTGCACCCAGGCGCTGGTTTCGCCCGGCGCGGCCGCGGCGTTGCGACCTGTCAAGGCGCGGGTCACGGCGTCGACGCCGGACGCCAGCGACAGCAGCGGACCGCCGGAGTGGTCCGGAAGCAGCTGTTCGTAGAGATTGCCGAAGTCCGCGCGGTTGGTCTGCGCGAGGAAGGCGTTGCGGACCTCCTCGGCATCGGTGGAGCTGATCGCGCCGTAGAAGGCGTCGAACATCTGGGCCTCGACCGGAATGAGGTCGGCTTCCTCCGCCGTACGGCGGCGCACGTCGGCATAGACCTGGGCGGTCGCCGCATCGGCTCCTCCCTCGACGACATACAGGAAGGGCGAGTTTTCCTGCAGCGACTCCAGATCGACGGCGCCGTAGTTCAGGGACGTGGCGTCGATGAGGGTGAACCGCCCCGGCGCTTCGAGCAGGGAGTTGAACCGGACCCCCAGCCCCGCGCCGTCGGCGAGGGTCGCGTTTCCAGCGACGTTGAAATAGCCCGAGGTGTTGTTGGCTGGATCGATCGTGATGATCAGATTGCCGTCAGCCCCGACGTTCAGGCTTGTCAGGTTCAGCACATCCAGCTGGCGCGCCTGCAAGGTGCCGTTCGAAACATCAATGGACAGGGCGCCGTCAGAGTCAGACAGTTCGCCCGCAACCCTCGCCCCGCCGGTGATCGCCAGGCTGTCGGCGCCGGCGCCGAAAGCGATATCGCCGAGCACCAGGCCGTTGCGGATGTCGAGCGTGTCGGCGCCGGCGCCGAGATTCACCGCGCCGACGATCTGCGGCTCGAGGCTGTCCGGAACGCCGTCGCCATCGGTGTCCGGGTCCGTGTCGGTCGCGGTCCCCGCCGTGCCCGACTGGATCAGGGTGAAGCCGGTGGTGTTGGCGGCCACGTCGATCGCGGTCGCCCTGCCGGTTACAGCGTCGCCGTCGGCATTCGCTGCGACGTTGGCGACAATCGATCCGGTGTTCTGGACCGACGCCAGCGAGCCGCTGCGGTCGCGAATGGCCACCCCGTCCGCGACCCCGCCTGAAACCGCGGCGAGGATCGTGCCGCTGTTTGAAAGGGAGGCCACGCTGGCTCCCGCGTCGATCAGGACGGCGGTGGCGGTGGCCGCCGTATCGCTGGCGACGCCGGCGGAGATGGTGCTGGTGTTGCTCAGCGTCGGCGCGACTGCGCCCTGGCCGAAGCGGATGGCGGTGGCGTTCGCCTTTTCCGAGGACGCGCCGATCGAGCCTTCGTTGCGCACGCCGCCCGCGATCGTGACGGTCTGTCCGGCATTGCCGCCGAACACGATGCCCTGGCCCGCGACGCCGTCATAGATGCCCTGGCCCGCGACGGAGCCCCGGTTGATGAAACCGTAGGCGCTGTCACCGGCGCCGGCGACGCCCAGGGTGATGGACCGGGTGGTGGATCCGACTTCGACCGCCGGGGCTCCGCCAAGGCTCGTGATCGCGGCCGACCCCTCAAGGGTATCCAGCAGGCCGTCGCCGTCCCGATCCGTGTCGCTGCGATTGATCGTGCCGTCGCCGTCGTCGTCCTCGTCGCCGTTCTTGACGCCGTCGCCGTCATCGTCGCCTTCGATCCCCAGCCGGTAAGCCGGTGCGATGTCGAGCAGAACGCCGCCGCCGATATTGCCCTGGATGCGCAGCGCCGGTCCGCCCTGCAACAGATCGTCGGCGTCCAGTTCATCCAGCAGCAGGATGTTGTCGTCATCGTCGGCCGGCTCGACATATCCGTCGGGGCGGACCGTCGGTCGGGTCGTGTAGCGATAGCCGGTCGCCGAAAGGGCGGAATGGACACGCAGGGCGCCGCCGACGTCGCCCTCGATCGACGCGCCGACGGCGTTCTCGCCGCGCGCGGTAATGCCGCCGACCAGGTTCACCCGGCCGCTGACGTCGCCGGTCGTCCGGACGCCGTAGCTGTTATTGCCCGTCACCTGGACGCCGCCGATGGTGCTGAAGCTTCCGGTGAGCGGCGCCTCCAGCGAGACGCCGTAGGAGTCGTTGCCCTCGACGGCGATCTGGCCGCCGGACTCGAGCACCACATCGCCCGTCAGCGGCGAGGCTCCGGCCAGACGCAGGCCGTAACGACCGGTCCCGGTTGCGAACGGGCCGTCCAGGTCGCCGTCATTGTCCGTGTCGAGGTCGGCGTCCGCCGCGACGTTGTCCGTCAGCGAAATGGCGCCGGCGATCGACACATTGGCCGTGTTGCCGCCGTTGACCAGCACGGCCGTGGAGTTGTCCGCGGTGCTCGCCATTGTGATGCTGCTGCCGGCATCCATCTTGAAGCTGTGGCTCGAGTTCACCGTCACGGCGACGCCGGTGTTCACCGCGATCGAGCCGCCGGACGCCATGCGAATGCTGTCCGGGCCGGTCCCCGTCGCGTTCGCCGTGGTGATCGGCGTCGTGCGGGCCGTCGAGATCACGATTTCGGCCATGGCGCCCGAAGCCGCCAGCAGGGGAGCGACCGCGACCGCGCTCGCAAGCAGAATACGCATTCGGAATTTAAACCCCTGTGGACGACACACGCAGAGACGCCGGCGACCCTCTAACAGGGACCATGCCAGCCTGCCTCAAGTTTCGCGAATTTGAGGCGAATGCAAGGCCGAAGGCGGTTTCCTGCCCCTGGACGGAAGCGTGGCTATTGCGCAATGCGGTATCAAAGTGATATCACTTTCATATCGAACAGGAGGGATCGATGAGCACCACACATTCGAAATCGAGCGAGCGCCCCGCGTCCACCGCCAACGGCCTTCTGATGCTGCTGCTTGGCGTTTTGCTGATGCTCGCGGGGCCGGCCCTGGTGGCGCTGAATCCCGACAACGCATTCCAGGTCGTCGGCGGAATTCTCGTCGCCGTAGTAGGCCTTCTGCTGCTCTGCGGCCTCTATTCGCTGCAGCCCAACGAGGGCATGGCGATCCTGCTGTTCGGCGACTACCGCGGCACCGACCGCAAGACCGGCCTCCGTTGGGTCCTGCCCTGGTACAGCCGCAAGAAGGTCAGCCTGCGGGTGCGCAACCTGACCAGCGACAAGCTCAAGGTGAACGACAGGCGCGGCAATCCGATCGAGATCGCCGCCAACGTCGTCTGGCGCGTCGAGGATTCGGCCCAGGCCCTGTTCGACGTCGACGACTATCAGACCTTCGTCAACATCCAGGTCGACACGGCCCTGCGCGACATCGCCTCGCACTACGCCTACGACCACGGCGAGGAGGACGCCGCGCCCGAGATGACCCTGCGCTCCGACGCCGAGGACGTGGCCGCCCGTCTTCGCGACGAACTGGTCGGGCGGGTCAGGGTCGCCGGCGTGGCGGTCGACGAGGCGCGGCTGGCGCATCTGGCCTACGCCCCCGAGATCGCCGGGGCCATGCTCCGTCGCCAGCAGGCCGAGGCCGTCCTGGCGGCGCGTCGCCTGATCGTCCGCGGGGCCGTCAGCATGGTCGAGAGCGCCCTCGTCGATCTCGGCGAGCGCGGCGTCGTCGAACTGGACGAGGACCGCAAGGCGGCCATGGTCTCCAACCTGCTGGTCGTGCTGTGCGCCGATCGCGACGCCCAGCCGGTCGTCAACACCGGCACCCTGTACGGCTGAGATGGCGCGTCCGAGGAAGCCGTTCCTGATGCGCGCCTCCTCCGGCGTGATGGCGGCGGTCGAGCGCCTGGCCGCCGCCGAGCTGCGCTCGGTCAACGCCCAGGTGGAGACGCTGCTGCGCGAGGCGCTGGCGCGGCGGGGCATTGTCCCCGCCGAAGACCCTCCGCCGACGGACGACCCCGAGGATGGTGCTTGAGCTTCGCCTTCGCGGGCGCTACGGCGGCGCGGATGGTCAAGTCGCACATGTCCAAGGTTCGCAAGGCGCGTCGCATTCAGAAGCGGGCCCGGCGCGTCGGCCCGCTGGGAATCAGCGCCGCCGAGACTGAATTGATGAACCTGGCCGGGCTGGAGGTTCAGGAGGGCGAGCTTCGCCTGTTCCCCGGCTGGGACGAGGAGGTTTCCGAAACCCTGAAGGCGACCAAGGCCGCCGGCGAGGACGAACGCCCCCGCCTCGTCGACACCACCATGCTGTATGCGCCCCGCTCCGGCGGGGTGAAGCGCTATCTTCTGTCCAAGAAAGCCTGGCTGGAGGCCGAGCGCCCCGGCGTGGCCCATTCGCTGGTCGTGCCCGGCGCCCACCACAAGGCCGGTCCGGATGGGATCGTCCAGCTGCACGCGACCAAGCTGCCGTTCGGCGACGGCTACCGCTGGCCCACCTCGGTGCGCCGCTGGGGCGCCTGGGTCGCCTCGCTCAATCCGGCGCTGATCGAGGCCGGCGATCCCTACACCCCGGGGCAGGGCGCTCTGGAGGCGGGCCAGCGGGCCGGCTGCCCGGTCGTGGGCTTCTGCCACTCCGATCCCGCCGGCCTCGCCGCCCTCCACTTCGGCGAATGGGCCAAGAAGCCGGTCGAGAAGCGCTGGGCCCGCCTGTTCGGCCAGTTCGACCGGGTCGTCTCGCCCAGCCGCTACATCGCCCGCCGGCTGGAAGAGGCCGGCATCAAGGACATCGTCATCCAGCCGTTGGGCGTCGAGGTCGACACCTTCCGGCCCGACCGCGGCGACCGCGACTGGCTGCTCAAGAAGCTGAACCTGCCGGCCTCGGCCCGCCTGCTGTGCTTCGCCGGCCGCCCTGCGCGCGAGAAGAACATCGGCGTCCTGATCGAGGCGGTGCAGCGGCTGGGTGCGCCCTACCACCTCGTCCTCGTCGGCGCCGGCGCCGGCCTGCCGGCCGAGGAACGGGTCATCTCCCTGCCGTACGAGGCCAATCCCAAGGCGGTGGCCAGGATCATCGCCTCCTGCGACGCCTTCGTGCACGCCAATGACAAGGAGCCGTTCGGCCTGATCGTGCTGGAGGCCATGGCCTGCGGCCGGCCGGTGGTTGGCGTCAACGCCGGCGGGGTCATGGAAACGGTCGACGACTCGGTCGGCCAGCTGGCGAAAAGCGCCGATCCCGTCCACTACGCCGCCGCCATCGAGGCCCTCTTCGCCCGCGATATCGAGGCCATCGGCGTCGCCGCCCGCGCCCGCGCGGTCGACCGGTTCTCGTGGGGCCGGGTGTTCGAGGACCTGTGCGTGACCTACGCCGACGTCAGCGGTCAGCGCGCCTTCGTCGAACCACGTGGCGAGCGGGCCAAACACTGACGAACGGGCAGGGCCTGTCGCCCGGCCGTGCTAGACGTCCAGCTCGTCCACCACGAAGCGGGCGTTGTCCTGGATGAACTGGTAGCGGGCCTCGGCCTTCTTGCCCATCAGCCGCTCGACCAGGTCCTCGATCTCGTCTTCCGACGACGGCACCGTGACCCGCGCCAGGGTGCGCTTCTTCGGGTCCATGGTGGTCTCCTTGAGCTGGGAGGCCATCATCTCGCCCAGACCCTTGAACCGCCCGATCTCGACCTTTTTGCCCTTGAACACCGTCGCCAGCAGCTCGTCGCGGTGGGCGTCGTCCCGGGCGTATTCCGACAGCGGACCGGCGCTGATCCGGTAGAGCGGCGGCAGGGCCATGAACAGCCGGCCCTGACGGATGGTCTCCGGCATGGAGCGGTAGAAGAAGGTGATCAGCAGGGCCGCGATATGGGCGCCGTCGACGTCGGCGTCGGTCATGATGACGATGCGCTCGTAGCGCAGGTCCTCGATGTTGAACCGGCTGCCGGGCTGCACCCCCAGCGCCAGCGCCAGGTCCGACAGTTCGATATTGGCGCGCAGCTTGTCGGCCGTGGCCGAGGCGACATTCAGGATCTTGCCGCGCAGGGGCAGGATGGCCTGGGTCGTGCGGTCGCGCGCCTGTTTGGCCGAGCCGCCGGCCGAATCGCCCTCGACGATGAACAGCTCCGTGCCCTCGGCCGTCTGGCGCGAACAGTCCGACAGCTTGCCCGGAAGACGCAGCTTGCGCGTCGCCTGGGCCCGCTGGACCTCCTTGTCCTTGCGTCGCTTCAGCCGGTCCTCGGCCCGCTCGATGACGAAGCCCAGCAGGCTGTTGGCCTGTTTCGGGCTCTCGGTCAGCCAGTGATCCAGCGGGTCGCGCATCAGCGTCTCGACCAGTCGCTGGGCATCGGGCGAGGACAGCCGGTCCTTGGTCTGGCCCTGGAATTCCGGATTGCGCACAAAGACGCTGATCATCGCCCCGGCGTTGGCGATCACGTCCTCGGCCGTGATCAGCCCCGCGCGCTTCTCGTTGGTCAGCTCGCCATAGGCCTTCAGCCCCTTGACCAGCGCCGCCCGGAAGCCCGCCTCATGGGTGCCGCCGTCCGGCGTCGACACGGTGTTGCAGTAGGAGCTGACGAAGCCGTCGGCCTCGCCGAAGCCGATCGGCGACCAGGTCACGGCCCATTCGACCGCTCCGGCCTCGCCCTTGCGTTCGACCCGTCCGGCGAAGGCCGGCGTCACCGTTTCCAGCTCGCCGATCCGCTCCGACAGGGCGTCGGCGAGGCCGTTGGGGAAGTGGAACACCGCCTCGGCCGGGGTGTGGTCGGTGATCCGCTCCTGGGCGCAGGTCCAGCGGATCTCGACGCCGCGGAACAGATAGGCCTTGGACCGGGCCATGCGGAACAGTCTTGCGGGCTTGAACGCCGCGCCGACGCCGAAGATCTCCTCGTCCGGCTTGAACCGGATCAATGTGCCCTTCTTCTTCGACGGCTGGACCTGGGCGATCGGCCCCAGCGGCAGGCCGCGGCTGAACGACTGTTTCCATTCGAAGCCGTCGCGCCAGACGGTGACTTCCAGCTTTTCGCTCAGGGCGTTGACCACCGAGACGCCGACGCCGTGCAGGCCGCCCGAGGTCTCATAGGCCTTGCCCGAGAATTTGCCGCCCGAGTGCAGCACCGTCATCACCACTTCCAGCGCCGACTTGCCGGGGTGTTTCGGGTGCGGATCGACCGGGATGCCGCGGCCGTCGTCGCGCACCGCCAGCCAGCCTTCGGCGTCGAGGTCGACGGTGATCAGCTTGGCGTGCTTGGCGACCGCCTCGTCCATGGCGTTGTCGAGGACTTCGGCGAACAGATGGTGCAGGGCCCGTTCGTCGGTGCCGCCGATATACATGCCCGGCCGTTTCCGGACCGGCTCCAGCCCCTCCAGCACCTCGATCGACGCGGCGGAATAGCCGCTGGCGACGGCGGACGAGGTCGAGGCGGAGGTGTCGACGGACTTCGGCGGCGGGGCGGCCTCGGGCCGGGGCGCGGCGGCCTGGGCCGTCAGGGCCGGTTCGGGCGCGGCGGGCCGGGCAGGCGTCGGCTCCGGGCCTTGCGGCTCGGGGATGTCATCGAACAGGGAAGGCGCGGCGGTGGGACCCATAACGATACTGTGCTGCGATTCGGGAGCCGGTCTGGTAGGCCCGGCGGCGCTTCTCCACAAGCGGCGCGGGACCGGGCGCCGGAGACGGCAGGACGGCCCGGGTCAGCACGGCCATGAACAGCACCCACGGCAGGCCCTGATGGGCCAGCAGGATCGACTCCGACAGGCTCAGCACGAAGAAGGCGGCGAGGAAGCCCAGCGCCCACCAGCCTTCGCGCAGGCCCGAACCCATCGCGCGCAGCAGGGTGACCACAGCCGTGAGCGCCATCAGCGTCCCGACCAGAATCGCCCCGGGCCAGCCCAGCTGCACCAGCAGGTCGATCCAGCCGTTGTGGGCGTTCGGCACCGGCCACTGGGTCTCCTTGCGCACCCAGTCGGCGGGCACGGACTCGCCGGCGCGACCCCAGAAGGCGCCATAGCCGTAACCGGTCCACGGCTTGTCGGCGACCTTGCGCATCAGGGCGTCCCAGATCTCGGTCCGCCCGGTCAGCGACGGGTCCTTGCCCAGAGCCTCCAGCACCGCCACCGAATGGGTCTCCCACGTCCACAGCCCCAGCGCCGCCACGACCACGGCGCACCAGATCGCCACCACGCTGAACGCCGCCCCGCCGCGACGCAGGCTCCAGAACCCGCCGACGAAGGCGAGGCCCACGACCAGGCACAGCAGCGAGGTCTTGGACTGGGTCGCCAGCACCAGCACCGAGGACAGCAGCAGGGCGATCGCCGGCAGCAGCCGTCGCGGATCGGGCGAGGCGAGGCAGGCCGCCGAGGCCGTCGCCCCGATCACCATCACCGCTCCCATCTGATTCTTCTCGTACCAGAGGCCCCGCCACAGCCCGGCGTTGTCGGCCTGGTGCACGCCGATCGCGGGGAAGGCGACCACCATGACCAGACTGCCGACGGCCATGATCAGCGTCGTGTGCATCAGCAGCCGCGGCAGGTGCGGGCCGCGGAACACCGCGCCCAGATACAGGGCGAACACCCCGCTGATGGCCAGGGCGATGACCCGACGGCTGGTCGTCTCATAGTCGATCGACCAGTACCGCGAAGCAAAGGTCAGCCCGACCAGCAGCGCCACCGCGATCGCCGCCGGCCACGCCCGCCACAGCCGGTCGATGCGATACAGGGTCATGGCGAAGATCGCCGCATAGGCCGGCAGCCACACCAGCCGCAGCACTGGCGTCTCTTCCTGCAACGGCGCGAACACCGGCCCGATCAGGGCCCCGGTCATCATGGCGATGATCACGCCGCAGACGATCCGCTCCCACAGGGTGGGGGGAGTCTCGATCAGGGCGTCGGATGAACGGGATTCGCACACCAGCGGAGAGTCGGGCCGCCGGTGTTAAGGCGGGGTTAGGGGGGCTGAACGGTCCTGGGCGCCGTGGAAGATGTGAACGATGACGACTTCGCCGGGACGGACCTCATAGCGAACAATGAATCCAGACTGGCCGAAGCGCACCTTGGCTTCGCGCTCACCGCGGTCGGTTGACCAGCCAGAATACGGATGACGACCGAGTCGGCCAACGGCGTCGAAGATTGTACGAGCAGCCTTGGCCGCGGACCGCGGTGATCGTTCCGCCAACCAGTCGATCTGTCGACGGATGTCGAGACTCGCCCGTCGGGTGAGGCGAACCTTCACCGACGCGCTTTCAGCTTCTCCTCGAGATAGGCTTCAAGCTCAGGGCGCACCTCCTCCCAGTCTCGAAGCTCCTCCTCGACGATTGGTTCGGAAGCCGCCGTGCGCGGGTCGCCGCCTTCGGGCCATTCGAAGTCGTCGTAGTCGAACAGGCGGCTGTCGAGGATCGCGGCGGCCAGCACCTCCTGAGGGACGCCGCCATCCCTCGCCATTCCAGAAAATCGTGACCGCATGGGCTCGGACAATTCGACAACAGGACCGTCGGACCCTTCCTCGACCGCACCCGCCCAAGCGCGGGTCGGCTCGTCGACACCAGGCGGGGTGGGATCGGGACCGGGTCCGACCTCGTCGCGAACCCAGGCCTCCAGCATCGTCCCGGCCATACGCGCTGGAGTCACGCCTGCCGCGCGCGCCGCCGCGGTCAGTTTCTGAAGCGTATAGTCGCTCAGCTTGAGGACGAAGCCCGTCATGTCGCCACTGTCGCACGGGCTCAGGCCGGGGGCCAGCACATGCAATCAAAGATTGCGTTGTCTGCGCCGCTCCATTCTCACGCCTTCTCCACGAACGTATCGATCACCTTCTTCTCCCCCGCCTTCTCGAAGTCGATCAGCAGTTTGTTGCCCTCGATCGCCCGGACCGCGCCATAGCCGAACTTCTGGTGGAAGACCCGCTCGCCCTTGCTCCAGTCGCCGCCCGATTTCGGATCGGCCGTGGCGACCAGCCGTCCATCCCCCTCGATCAGCGCATGCCGCGCCGGCCGCGCCGCCGGGCCACGCGCCGCCGTGAACGACTGCGCCCGCTTCCAGCCCGGCGAGGAATAGCCGCTGCCGAAGGTCGGCATTTCGTCCCAGCGGGACTTGGCCTCCTTCATGCCGGGGGTGACGCCGTAATAGCCGGTGTCGCTCTCGGCCTCGACGTGGTCGATCGGCAGTTCGTCGACGAACCGGCTGGGCAGCTGCGAGGTCCAGCGGCCGTACACCAGCCGGTTGGCGGCGAACGAAATCCGCGCGTCCGACTTGGCCCGGGTGACGCCGACATAGGCGAGCCGGCGTTCCTCCTCGAGGCCCTTTTCGCCCTTTTCGTCGATGCTGCGCTGGCTGGGGAAGACGCCTTCCTCCCAGCCCGGCAGGAACACCAGCGGGAACTCCAGCCCCTTGGCCCCGTGCAGCGTCATGATCTGCACCGCGTCGTCCGAACCGCCCCGGTCCAGATCCATGACCAGCGAGACGTGCTCCAGATAGGCGGGCAGGGTCTCGAACTGCTGCATCGACTGCGTCAGCTCCTTGAGGTTATCCAGCCGCGTCTGGCCCGTCGCCCGGTCGGCCTTCTGCATGTCGGTGTAGCCGCTCTCCTCCAGCACCGCCTCGGTCAGCTCCCAGTGGGTCGTCGTCTGGGCCAGCGCCCGCCAGCGATCGATGTCGCGCACGAAGTTCGACAGCGCCGTCCGCGTCCGCGCCTGCAGTTCGTCCGAGACGATCAGGTCGCGCACCGCGCTCATCGCCGACACGCCCGACAGTCGCGCGATCTGCAGCACCTTCTGCACGCTGGTGTCGCCGATGCCGCGCTTGGGCACATTGACGATCCGCTCGAAGGCCAGGTCGTCGTCCTCGCTCAGGATCAGCCGCAGATAGGCGTGGGCGTCGCGGATTTCGGCCCGTTCGAAGAAGCGCGGCCCGCCGATGACCTTGTAGGGCACGGCCAGCAGCACGAACCGCTCCTCGAACGCCCGCATCTGGAACGAGGCCCGCACCAGCACCGCCATGTCGCTGTAGGCCACGCCCTCGCGCCGCGCCGTCTCGATCTCGTCGGCCACCAGCCGGGCCTCGGCCTCGCCGTCCCAGACGCCGCGCACCCGGACCTTGTCGCCGCTCAGATCCTCGGTCCACAGGGTCTTGCCCAGCCGCCCCTTGTTGGCCGCGATCAGGCCCGAGGCGGCGCCGAGGATGTGCTGGGTCGAGCGATAGTTGCGCTCCAGCCGGATCACCTTGGCGCCCGGGAAGTCGCGCTCGAAGCGCAGGATGTTGTCGACCTCGGCCCCGCGCCAGCCATAGATCGACTGGTCGTCGTCGCCGACGCAGCAGACATTGCCGGTCGATGAGGTCAGCAGCCGCAGCCACAGATACTGGGCGACATTGGTGTCCTGATACTCGTCGACCAGGATGTAGCGGAACCGCCGCCGGTAATCCTCCGCGATATCCGTGTGCTTCGACAATATGGTCAGGTTGTGCAGCAGCAGGTCGCCGAAGTCGCAGGCGTTCAGACTGACCAGCCGCGCCTGATAGGCGGCGTACAGCGCATGCCCCTTGCCGTTGGCGAAATCCTCGGTCGACGGCAGCTTCTCCGGCGTCCAGCCACGGTTCTTCCAGTGGTCGATCAGGCCGTTCAGCGACTTCGGCGTCCACCGCTTGGTGTCGAGGTTGGCGGCCTCCAGCAGCTGTTTGCAGACCCGCTCCTGATCGTCCGTGTCGAGGATGGTGAAGGTCGACTTCAGCCCGACCAGCTCGGCGTGTCGCCGCAGGATCTGCGCCGCCACCGAGTGGAAGGTGCCCAGCCAGCGCAGCCCCTCGGCCGACGGGCCGATCAGATGGGTGATCCGCTCGCGCATCTCGCGCGCCGCCTTGTTGGTGAAGGTGACGGCCAGCAGCTCCCACGGCCGCGCCCGCCCGGTGGCGAGGATGTGCGCCAGCCGGGTAGTCAGCACCCGCGTCTTGCCCGTGCCGGCGCCGGCCAGCACCAGCACCGGCCCGTCGACCGTCTCGACGGC
This sequence comes from Alphaproteobacteria bacterium, assembly GCA_018820665.1. Classification (GTDB taxonomy): domain Bacteria; phylum Pseudomonadota; class Alphaproteobacteria; order Caulobacterales; family Caulobacteraceae; genus Brevundimonas. The sequence goes on from JAHJNW010000071.1 coordinate 39,485, forward strand.
CTCGCGCTGTTCGGGGTTCAGCCCGGCCAGATAGTCGGGCGCGCCGGAGGGGGCGACGCCTCCGGGGCCGCGCGAGCGGGCGAGATCGGAAATACGCGGGGCAGGGGATTCAGGCAGACTCATCGGGAGAACATAAGGGGCACGGGTCCCGATGTCAGCGCCCGCGTTCCCGGACGGCGCCGGAACCGCCACGCCTGCTTCCCGTTCCGCTTGCCGACACGGGGTTCAGGGAAGGGACGTCAATGACAGAGAACACCAACAACACAGGCAATACAGGCGGCGGCAGCGGCAACACCGGCCTCGCCTTCATCGTCGGGGCGATCGTGGTCGTTCTCGCGGTGGTGGCCTATTTCGTCTTCGCCCGCGGCGGCGCGCCCGAGACCAGACAGATCGACGTCGACGTCAATCTGCCCGAAATGTCGGCCCCGGCCGTTCCCGGCACGGAGGGCTGATCGATGACCGATCCCAACATGCCCCCGCCGCGCGAGCCCGATGAGCGGCCCGAGGTCGTGCATCACACCACCATCAACAACCCGCCCGCCAACAACGGCGGAGGCGGCGGCTCCGGCTGGATCGGCTTCCTCGTCGGCGGCATCGTCGTGGTGCTGATCATCATCGCCGTGGTGATGTTCTCGAACGGCGGCCTCAACGCCGGCAAGGACACCAATGTCGACATCGACGTCGACCTGCCCACGCCGACCCTGCCCGACGCGCCGCAGATGCCCGACATGCCGGACATCGACCCCCCGCGCCTGCCCAGCCCCGAGCCGGCCCCGGCTAACTAGGCTATTTCAGGCGATAGCTGATCGTGGTCACGACCCGGACCCTCTGGTCCGGGGACTGGCTCGCATCGCCATAGCCCTCGCGCGGCAGGATTTCGAACGAGCCCTGGTTGGCCTGCCGGATCGACCCCAGCGGCGCGCCGGAGTCCTTGGCGAATTGCGCCGCGCCGCTGCGGGCCGAGGCCGTCGCCTCGGCGATCATCGCCGGCCGCACGTCATTCAGCTTGGTGAAGATGTAGGTTGGGCCGGCGAAGTCCTGCAGCACCACCCCCTGCCGGACCAGATCGTTCAGAGCCCGCGTCGTCGCCTGCACCCGCGCCACATCGGTGGTCCGCACGATCACCGTCTGGGCGAGAATGAAGCGCGGCCCGCCATCCTGCTGGGCGTATTCGCGCGAGCGCCGGTCGGCGACCTCGAGCCGGCCGAGGGTGACGGCGTCGGCCGGATAGCCCTGCGCCGTCAGGAACCGCCGCACCACGGCCAGATCGGCGTCGATCCGCCCCTGCACCTCGGACAGAACCTCGCCGGACGAGGTGAATCGCAGCGGCAGCACCGCCAGATCGGCCTGGACATCCCGCTCGGCCAGACCGCGCACGGTCACGGCGCGGTCGCCGACCCGGGCGTTGACCACCCCCTGGCCGACGAGGGCCCCGGCCCCGATCAGGCCCACGGCCAGCAGGCCGCCGACGACAGCGGCGGGGATCAGTCTGTTGTCGACCATGATGCGCTCTCCGGGCGGGAGGATGCGCCAACCTTGGCTGCTGTCAATCGGATGACCCGGCGTCCGCGAAAGACCGGTCGCCGCCGACCCAGTCCAGCGCCAGCAGCCGGCAGGCCGAGGCCAGCGGCCGACGTCCGCGCCACTCGTCGATCCGCTTCATCAGCCCGGCCTGGGTCAGCCCCGCTTCGACTGCGATCGCATCCAGCACGGCCCAGAACTCCGGCTCCAGCGCCACCGAGGTGGCGTGGCCGGACAGGGAGACGGAGCGTTTCTTCAGCATCCGGCCAGCCTAGCCGAGCCGTCCTCCCGCGGCGAGCCGCCGCTGTCTCATGATCGCCGTTCACCTGACGCGCGTATCGGGCTATGATGCGGTCGCTTCAGGCAGGATGCCCGCATGACCGCGACCGCTGATTTCGACCGCTTCCGGCCTCCGCCGCTGGAGCCGATGACCGCCTTCCGCGCCTTCCGCAAACTGGTCCGCAACAAGGAGGACACCGCCCAGGTATTCGAGATCATGCGCGCCCTGTCCGGCGGCTCGATCGCCCGGGGCTACAACCGCATGCTCGGGACCATGGAGGGCGGACGCCAGGCCTTCCTTCGCGACGAACTGGCCCACCGGCTGGATGACCCGGCCTGGCTCGCCCGCTTCGGCCCCGGCACCGTCGGCGCGGCCTACCGCGATTTTCGCGAGGCGCGCGGCTTCACGGCCGAGGGTCTGGCCGATGAGGCGCGCAAGATCGGCCCGCTGGTCGACGCCCAGCATCCGGTGGTCTGGTATTCCCGCCGACTGCGTGACGTGCATGACATCTGGCACGTCCTGACCGGCTACCGGACCGACGCCCTCGGGGAAGCCTGCGTTGTCGCCTTCTCCCACGCCCAGACCGGCAACCTCGGCTTCGCCTTCATCGGCTGGGGCGCGGCGCGCGAGGTCCAGCGCGAGAACCGCTCCATCCCGGCCCGTAGAGCCGTGCTCCAGGCCTGGCGTCACGGCCGCGCCGCCCGCTGGCTGCCGGGGCTGGACTACGAGGCCCTGCTGGCCGAACCGCTGGAGACCGCCCGCGCCCGGCTGAACCTGCGCGCCCCGACGGTCTATGACGCCGTGCCCGAGGCCGCGCTGGCGACCCTCAAACTGCGGGCCTGACGGCGCTTTGCGGACGCCATAAGTCCAGCTTGTGACGCGGCGCCGATTCCTCGGCTTGCGCCCGACCCCGGGCTCGGCCACTTGGCGATCATGACCGCCCCCACCGAGTCCCTCGCGCCGCCGCCGTTGCCCGGCCTGTCCCGCGCCACCCTGTGGGCGATCGCCGGCGTCGGTCTGTGCGCGACGATCTGGGGCACGACCTGGTTCGCCATCACCCTGCAGCTGGGCGAGGTGGCGCCGCTCGCCTCCATCGTCTGGCGCTTCGGCCTCGCCGCCATCGTCCTGTTCGCCGGCTGTCTGCTGACGCGCCGCTCGCTGAAGCTGTCGCTGAACCAGCATCTGGCGGCGGCGGGGCAGGGCGTCTTCGCCTTCTCGATCAGCTACAGCTTCACCTACGCCGCCGAGGGGCGGATCGCCTCGGCCGTGGTGGCGGTGATCTTCGCCTCCCTCGCCTTTCTCAATCTGATCCTGTTCCGCGTCGCCGCGCGCCAGCGGGCCGCGCTCGCCTCGTGGGGCGGGGCGGCGCTCGGCGTCGTCGGGGTGGCGGTGCTGTCGGGCTCCGAAGTGCTCGGAGCCGGCCTCGATGCGGCCAGCGCCGCCGGCGTCGGCTTCGCCTTCCTGGCCGTCACCGCCGCGGCCTTCGGAAACTTCTTCGCCTGGAAGGGTCAGTTGGCGGGCTCGGCGGTGATCCCCTCGACCGCCTGGGCCATGGCCTACGGGACCGGCCTGCTGGCCCTCTACGGCCTCGCCACCGGGGCCGAATGGTCGATCGAGCCGACCTTCACCTATGTCGGCTCCCTGCTGTACCTGGCGGTGTTCGGCTCGGTGGTCGCCTTCGTGGTCTATTTCACCATCGCCCGCAGCCACGGCTACGCCCTCGCCAGCTATATCTCGGCCCTGACCCCGCCGATCGCCATGCTGGTCTCGGTGCTGTTCGAGAATGCGAGCTTCGGCTGGCTGGCGCTGGCCGGTCTGGCTCTCGTCCTCGCCGGCCAGGTCCTGCTGATCCGCGCGCCCAAGGTGTCGGCGGTCTAGCCGAACCAGCCGCGCTTCTTCTTCGTCTTCTTCTCCGGCTCCCCCGCCTCGGGCGCTCCGTCCTTCGCTTGCGCCTCGGCCTCGCGCCGTTTGCGTTCTTTGGCGACGCGGATGGCCACCAGCATCGGGATCAGGCCGTGGCGGTTGCGCGGCATCTCGCCCATCTCAGTCCTCCAGCTTCGAGCCGTCCAGCAGGCGTTCGGCGCGGGCCTTTTCCTTGTCGGCCTTCGTCCGCTCCGCCTTGGTGCGGCCGTGCGCGACCCGGTTCTCCACGGCGGCGGTGCGGGCGTCGGCCTTCGCCCGCGCCTTGCGCGCCTGGTTCAGGTTGATGATCTCACCCATGACGCCTCCGTTATGCAACCGCCCGGCGACCGGGCTGTTTTCCTGACATCCCTCACTCAGGAGTTTCCCATGGTAGACCTCTCCCTGCTTCGCGAAAGCCTTGAAGTCGTCGGCTCCGACGGCGAACACGTCGGCCGCGTCGATCACGTCCGCGGCGACCAGATCGAACTGGCCAAGCTGGATCTCGGTTCGGGCTTCAAACACCATATGATTCCCGTCAGCTGGGTCGACCACGTCGACGCCCACGTCCATCTCAACGTCACGAAGGACGAGGCCAAGGCGCGCTGGACCGAGAAACAGTAGCCGCCCGGCTTACCGCGAATTCACGAAGGCCCCGCTGCTATCGGCGGGGCCTTCGCCTATGTGGAAGGCAGCGTCCGTTCCGGCGCGTGGGAGACGACCGCCGTGATCCGCCTGATCCTCAACATCCTGTGGTTCATCTTCGGCGGCTGGCTGTCCGGCCTGCTGTGGCTGTTCGGCGGCGCCATCCTCGCCCTGACGGTCGTCGGCCTGCCGTGGACCTTCGCCGCCTGGCGCATCGCCAGCTATTCCTTCTGGCCGTTCGGCCGCGAGGTGGTGTGGCGCGAGCCCGACGCCACGGCCCTCGGCGCCGGCTGTTTCGGCATTGGCCTGAATGTTATCTGGTTCGTCTTCGCCGGCTGGTACATCGCCCTGACGCACATCATCATCGCCGTCGCCGAGGCCATCACCATCATCGGCATTCCGTTCGCGATCAAGGATCTGGAGCTGGCCAAGCTGGCCATCGCCCCGATCGGCCGCACCATCCGCGACAAGCCCTGATCAGTCGTCGGCCAGCAGCACGTCCAGATAGGTCTCGCGCCGGTTCAGAAAGCCGCGCGTCACCTGATAGTGTTCGGTGTCCTCATACTCGACCCGCTCCAGCCCGTGGGCCGAGGCCTGATAGATCCAGGCGTCCGGATAGCCGAGGATGATCGGCGAATGGGTGGCGATGATGAACTGCGACTGCCGGCCCACAAGCTCATGCATCCGCGCCAGGAACGACAGCTGGCGCGACGGCGACAGCGCCGCTTCAGGCTCGTCCATGATGTAGAGGCCGTTTCCACCGAACCGGTTGTCGAACAGGTTGAAGAAGGATTCGCCGTGCGACTGCTCATGCAGTCCGTGCTGGCCGGCCCGGCTCGTGCCCGAGGCCTCCAGATAAGAGGCGGTGGTGAAAAAGCTCTCGGCCCTCAGAAAATAGCCGTCCAACGCCTTGATCGGCGCCCGCACCGGCCGGACGAAGCGGTGCAGCGCCGAATGGGAGGCCCGGGTCGAATACTGATGATCGCGCGATCCGCCCTCGGCGTTGAACCCCCAAGCCACCGCCAGCGCCTCGACCAGGGTGGATTTCCCCGACCCGTTCTCGCCGACGATGAAGGTCACGCGCGGATGGAAGGCGAGGGTCTCCAGCGCCTTGAGGACCGGCAAGTTGAACGGATAGGCGCCGTCGTCCCACCCCTCGCGCCGCTCGAACCGCGCCTCGATCCAGTAGGGCCGGGTCAGGGCGGTCATCTCAGAATCCGGTGAACAGGCGGTCGAGCGCGCGGCGGATGTCGTCTTCCGCCGGCTTCAGACTCCCGACCGGTCGCTTCAGGTCGGATCGGGCGATCGGGGCCATTTCTGCCAGCGAAAGGTGGAGGGGCTCGCGATCCAGCCGAACGGCGACCGAGACCCGGGTGAAGTCGCCGCTTCGCAGCTCGCGGATCAACGGCGCGATCAAGGCTGAAGGCATCTCGTCTACGAAATGGGACTGCATCAGGACGACGAAGGGTGCGGCCGCCCGCGAGCGAGGCGACGGGTTCGGAAACACGTCGAACTGACGCATCACCAGGTCCGGAAATCCTCGCCGAAGATGCCGTCCCGTTCGATCCGGACGCGATAGGCCTCCAGCGCCTCGGCGTTCTCCACCGCCCAGGCGCGCGCGTCAGTCTCCCGTTCGGTATCCGATTTCAGTGCGTTTCGACGGATCGCCAACGCCCGCTCCACCCCGGCGAGCCCCGCGAGCGACAGGTCCACGCCGAGGCGCTCCGCCTCGGCGGCCAGTTCCGGATCGATCTCTATGTTCAGCTCGACCTTGCCCATGCGGGGGAGGCTACCCCGAAACCGACAGTCTCGCCACCAACCCGGGGTAGAGGCCCTATGCCGCCAAACCTCGCCACTCCAGACCGCCCGGAAGGTCGAAGTCGGCATAGTCGACCTGAAGCACCCGACGTCTCCGGTCGCCCGAGGCGCGGTCTGAGGCATGCAGGATCGGCGTCCGATAGGCCCAGATGTCACCGCCACCGGCGAGGCAGACGCGCTGCTCCATCGACCGCGCCCGCTCTGCGGCGTCCCCGGCGGCGACCCGACCAAGTCGATGGGAGCCGACCGCCACCCGTAACGGAGCGTTGTCGGGATCGACCTCGTCGAGATGGAGCCTCAGCGTGACCATCCGGGCCAGGACATCAAACGGCGGGGCGACGTGAGGGACACAGTCCTTGAGCGACCACGGACCGAACCCCTCAACCTCGCGGCGCTCGCGCACCGGGACCGTTCGATCCTGATGCCACGCCACGCTCCAGTTGGCGGTTGGGGACTTGTCGAACATCACGGCTCGCACCGGTCGGGCGGCGAGTGAAGTCAGCTCGATAGCGACCTGCGCCGGGGCGCCTTCAGACAGAAAGGAAGCAAGCCACGGGTCGCCGACAAGCCGGGCGCCGGGCCGATCCCGAACCTGTTCGTCGGCCAGCGCCCGCAGAGGTTCGATCTTAGACGCGGCCAGAACGCCCTCAAACCGGAACGCTCCATCCCGCTCGAACCGCTCCCGGTCCATCACCCCGGCGAGATCATCTTCTCCGGCCGCACCCATTCGTCGAACTCCTCGTTCGTCAGATAGCCGCCGCCGACGGCCTCCTCACGCAGGGTGGTGCCGTTTTTGTGCGCCGTCTTGGCGATCTTGGCGCAGGCGTCGTAACCCAGCTTGCCGTTCAGCGCCGTCACCAGCATCAGCGAATTGTCCAGGCCGCGCTTGATGTTGTCCTCGCGCGGCTCGATCCCGACGACGCAGTTGTCGGTGAACGACACCGCCGCATCGGCCATCAGCCGCACCGACTGCAGGAAGTTGTAGGCCATCACCGGGTTGAACACGTTCAGCTCGAAATGCCCCTGCGAGCCGGCGAAGGTCACCGCCGCGTGGTTGCCGAACACCTGGACGCAGACCTGGGTCAGGGCTTCCGACTGGGTCGGATTGACCTTGCCCGGCATGATCGACGACCCCGGCTCATTTTCCGGCAGCGCCAGCTCCCCCAGACCCGAACGCGGGCCCGAGCCGAGGAAGCGGATGTCGTTGGCGATCTTGAACAGCGACGCCGCCACCGTATTGATGGCCCCGTGGCTGAACACCATGGCGTCATGCGCCGCCAGCGCCTCGAACTTGTTCGGCGCGGTGACGAACGGCAGGCCGGTGATGCCGGCGATCTGCTCGGCGACCTTCTCCGCGAAACCGACCGGCGCGTTCAGCCCGGTGCCCACCGCCGTGCCGCCCTGGGCCAGTTCCATCAGTTTCGGCAGGGTCTGTTCGATCCGCTCGATGCCATTGGCCACCTGCTGGGCGTAGCCGCCGAACTCTTGGCCCAGCGTCAGCGGCGTGGCGTCCTGGGTATGGGTCCGGCCGATCTTGATGATGCCCTGCCAAGCGTCGCTCTTGGCCTTCAGCGCCGCGTGCAGATGCTTCAGCGCCGGGATCAGTTCGCGCACCACCTGCTCGGCGCAGGCCACGTGCATGGCCGTCGGATAGGTGTCGTTCGACGACTGGCTCATATTGACGTGGTCGTTGGGATGGACCGGCTTCTTCGAGCCCATCTCGCCGTCCAGCATCTCGATGGCGCGGTTCGAGATCACCTCATTGGCGTTCATGTTCGACTGGGTGCCCGAGCCGGTCTGCCACACGACCAGCGGGAAATGGTCGTTCAGCCGCCCCTCGATGACCTCGTTGGCCGCCCTGACGATGGTCTCGCCGATCACCGGGTCCAGCTTGCCCAGCGCCATGTTCGTCTCGGCCGCGGCCCGTTTGACGATGCCCAGCGCCCGCACGATCGGCAGCGGCTGCGTCTCCCAGCCGATCTTGAAGTTGCCCAGCGACCGCTGCGCCTGCGCCCCCCAGTAGCGGTCGGCGGCGACCTCGATCGGGCCGAAGGTGTCGGTTTCGGTGCGGGCGTTGCTCATGTCGGGCGGGCTCTTCGGGCGTGACGGGAGGATGGGCGGCGGTGTAGCACGGAGAGGCGAGGGGACAAGGCGAAGGAGCCGGCGATGCGGACGACGATGATGACGATGGCGGCGGCGGCGGTGCTGGCCCTGTCCGCCGGCGCGACCACGGCGACCGGGGCCGACAACCCCCGCGTGGTGCTCGAGACTGACGCCGGCCGCATGGTCCTCGAGCTCGAGCTCGAACGCGCGCCCCTGACCGTCTGCAACTTCCTCGGCTATGTCACCCATGGCGACTACGAGGCCGGGTCGTTCTTCCGCACCGTGGTCAGCGCGACCAACGACAATCCCAACCCCATCGACGTCATCCAGGCCGCCACTCCGCGAGGCTCCGACGACGATTCGCGCCCGCCGATCCCGCTGGAGCGCACCCGGGACACCGGCCTCAGCCATGTGGCGGGCGCCATCTCCATGGCCCGCGACGGCCCCGACACCGCCACCTCCAGCTTCTTCATCGTCACCCGGGATACGCCCAGCCTCGATTTCGGCGGCGGCCGCAATCCCGACCGTCAGGGCTTCGCCGCCTTTGGCCGCGTCGTCGAGGGGCTGGACGTGGCCCGGGCGATCCAGATGTCGCCCGCCGACGGCGAGGAACAACTGACCCCGCCAGTGAAGATCAGCGCCGCGACCCTGATCGGCGACGTCCCGGCGGAATGCCGTCCTTGACCCCAGGCTGGATCGGCACGGGCAAGGTCCGCCTTCGCGAGACCGGCGAAGCGGTCGAAATCGCCATCGACGGCCTGACCACCCAGGCCAAATACTACAAGCCGCTGGTCTATGAATTCATGCGCAAGGAGTGGGCCTCGCGCCCCTCATGGGGCGACTATGTCGTCGAGATCGTCATGGAGCACATCGGCGAGCCGCCGCACATCGACCTCGACAACCTCGCCAAGGCCCTGCTGGACGCCATCAAGGGCTATCTGTTCCACGACGACGCCCAGGTCGCCCGCCTGCTGGTCGAACGCCAGCCCGGCGAGCGCGAGCGGATCACCATCCGGGTGTTTCCGCGAGCCTGATCCCGGCGGGGCGGGGCCTACTTCTTGCGGAACTGGTCCAGCGAGACGACCTTGGGCCCGTCGTCGCCGGTGGACGGAGGCGGCGTCTGCGGGTCGGCCTCCGGCTCGGCCGCAACCGGCTCGACCTCCATCGGCGCCTCGAACTGCAGCAGGAACTGCACCGACGGGTCGTAGAACCGCGTCACCGCCGTATAGGGCATCGACAGCACCTTCGGTAGGCCGCCGAATTTCAGCATCACCGAGAAGCGGTCGGCCTCGACCTTCAGGTCCCAGTACTGATGCTGCAACACCACCGTCATCTCGTCGGGGTATTTGGCCATCACGTCCGGCGGCACGCTGACGCCGGGCGCCTTGGTCTTGAACGTCACATAGAAATGGTGCGCGCCGGGGATGCCGTCGGGCTCCGCCGCGCGCTCCAGCGCCGAGCGGATGACGCCGCGCAGGGCGTCCTGCGCCAGCTGCTCATAATGCATCTCGTCGACTGGCGGGGTCTCGTCGGCCATCGGGTCCCTCGGCGTTTCATTCGAGGGTGTAGACGCGCCGGCGCCCGGGCGGAAGATGGGGATCGCGGTAAACTGGAGGGAAAGTGCCAGGGGTTCTGTTGGCAGGCCCCCTGGCGGCCCCGCCTGAGGAACTGATCCCCCAGGACTTAAGTGTTCGAAATCAACCGAACCGCATTACGCGGCGAGGCGGACTTCTCCAGCGAAGTTATCGTTCGCAGTTAGAAAATGGCCCGATACGGTGGGCCAGGACGAGCGAAAGCAGTCTTCTTTACACGTCCGTCGATGCTAGTCGGCCCCATGCTCGCTCCGCCGATAACGCGGGGAAGAAATGGTGGAGCCGCCGGGAATCGCACCCGGGTCCGGTCCGCTTATTACAAGCGCGTTTATCGCCATAGTCCGGGCGAACCCGGACGGATTGAATATAGGCCATGCACGCGCCGCTTCCAAGAGCGGCGCCCCGGAACGTGGCATTTGCACCGTTCGGCCGGGCCCGCTTCCGCCACCGTCCGGCTTGCGCTAGAGAGGCTTGATGGAACGTCGGACTGCCCAGCAATGGTCTGTCACGAGGTCGCTGGCCCTTCTGGCCGCGATCTTCGCCGTCATGCTCGGCGCGACCCTGCCGTCGGCCGTCGCCGCGTCGCCCGTCACCGGCCATCCGATCGAGCTGTGCTCCGGCGACCGGATCTTCGTCGTCGATGACGGCTCCGGCCAGCCGGTCCGCCAGGATCCCGCTCCGGCCGACAGCCTGAAATGCGCCGCCTGTCTGGCCGTCGCCTTCGTCGCCCTGCCGCCCCCGCCATTCATGGAGCCGCCCGCGGCGCCCGGCCCCGCGGCCGAGCCCCGCCGCCGCCCCGTCTTCACCACGAGCCTGCCCGCCGCCAGGGTCGCGCCCCGTCCCCCCTCGACCGCGCCACCGATCGCCTGAGGACCGCCGGCGGACACGTCCGCCATGCTTTCTCTCTCTCCTCAGGACACAATCATGAAACTCATGCTCACAGCGGCGCCCGGCGCTCTGCTGCTCGCCGCCATGGCGGCCTCCGCCCACGCCCAGACCCCGCCGCCCCGCGATGCGGCGACGCTCGACACCGTCATCGTCACCGGCGAGCGAAATCCCCAGGACCCGCCGGCCGTCGCCGACGCCCGCGCGCGTCTGTCGCGAACACCCGGGTCCGTCGCCGTCGTCTCGTCTGAAAGCTACGAGGACCGCTACGCCGTCGCCCTCTCTGATACGCTGCGCTCCGTGCCCGGCGTCTTCGCCCAGCGCCGGTGGGGCGAGGAGGTGCGCCTGTCCATCCGCGGCTCCGGCATCGGCCAGAGCCTGCACCTGCGCGGCGTCCTGCTGGCCCAGGACGGCGTGCCGGTCAGCGCGCCCGACGGCTTCGGCGACTTCCAGGAGCTGGACCCGCTGATCGCCCGCTACACCGAGGTCTACAAGGGCGGCAACGCCCTGCGCTTCGGCGGCGCCACCCTCGGCGGGGCCGTCAACGTCGTCACGCCGACCGGACGCACCGCGCCGTTCGAGAACATGCTTCGCCTCGAGGGCGGGTCGTTCGAGACCCGTCGCGCCCATCTGGCCATCGCCCGCGAGCGCGGCGACTGGGACCTCTACGCGGCGGCGACCTGGGCCGGCAGCGATGGCTTCCTCGACCATCAGGACGCGGACAGCAAACGACTGACGGTCAGCGCCGGCCGCCAGTTCGGCGAGGATCGCGAAGTGCGCGTGATCGTCCAGGCCAATGACCTGAAACTCGACATCTCCGGGACCCAGAGCCTGGACAACGCCCTGAACAACCCCCGGGCCCCCGATCCCTACGTCCGGGCGATGAACTACGGGCGCGACGTGACCTCCCTCCGGGTCACCACCCAGACCCGCTGGCGTCTGAGCGACAGCCTGGTGTTCGAAGGCGGCGTCTACGGATCGGACAAGCAGCTGTTCCACCCCGTGCCCGTCGTGCTGGCCAACGATTACCGCTTCTGGGGCGGCTTCGGCCGGCTCGACTGGACCGGGAACATCGGCGGCCTGCGCGCCGACGCCTACGCCGGCGCCTATTTCCGCGAGGGCGACAACGACAGCGCCGTGTTCCTCAACACCGGCGGGGCAAACCCCGGCTTCCAGGTCGGCAGCACCCTGCAGACGGCCAGCGGCGTGGACGTCTTCGCCGAGGGCCGTCTGTTCGTCACTGATCGTCTGGCCCTTATCGCGGGCGGGTCCTGGGGACAGGCCGAACGCGACGTCGACAATCGTCTGACGCCGGCCAACAGCGCCCGGCGCGACTACGACTGGTTCTCGCCGCGCCTCGGTATTCTGTGGGAAGAGGCTGACGGCTCCCAGGTCTTCGCCAATGTCACCAAGTCCGTGGAGCCGCCGAGCTTCCTCGAACTGGTGCAGACGCCGGTGCCGCAGTTCGTCGACCTGGACGCGCAGGAAGCCTGGACGTTCGAGGTCGGCGCGCGCGGCCAGCGCGGGCGGTTCCGCTACGACGTCGCCGCCTACCGCGCCCATATCGAGGGCGAACTGCTGAACTATGTCATCATCCCCAACAACCCGGCCCTCAGCTTCAACGCCGAAGACACGGTTCACCAGGGGATCGAGGCGGGTCTGGACTGGCGTCTCATCGAAGCCGCGCCCGGCCGACTGACCCTGCGGCAGACCTGGACCTGGTCGGACTTCTTCTTCGACGGGGATGCGACCTACGGCGACAACCGCCTGCCGATCATCCCCGAGCATGCGTACCGGGCCGAGCTGAAGTTCGAACATCCGGGCGGCTGGTTCCTCGCCCCCTCGATCGAATGGACGCCGAACGACGTCTATGTCGACTACGCCAACACGATGAAATACCCGGGCTACACGACCCTGTCGCTCAATGCCGGCATCGACCTGCCGAACGGCGTCTCGCTCTTCGCCGATCTGCGCAACCTCACCGACGAACGCTACGTCTCCAACGCCAACGCCGTCACCGACGCGCGCACGGCGGCGACGAACGTGTTCACGCCGGGCGAAGGCCGTTCCGCCTATGCGGGCGTTCGACTGACCTTCTGATCGACAGACGGGGCGGGCCGAACGGTCCGCCCCGACGGAGTTTCCCATGATCCAGAAATCCCCTGATCGCCCCCTGTCCGGTACGTATCGCGCGGTCTGGCGCTGGCATTTCTACGCCGGGCTGTTCGTCCTGCCGGTGCTGATGCTGATGGCCCTGACCGGCGGGCTGTATCTGTTCAAGGCCGAGATCGAATCGTCCGCCTACGGCCGCATGGCCACGGTCGCCCCGCGCGCCGCCTGGACCTCTCCCGATCGCTGGACGGCCGCGGCCCAGGCCAGCGCCGGGGGCGGCCAGACCGTCTCCGTTCTGGTCCCTGAACGGGCGGACCGGGCCGTGCAGGTCAAGGTGCGGACCGACGCCGGCGAGCGAACCGTCTTCGTCGACCCCCATGACGCCCGCATCCTCGGTTCGATCGAGGGCGACGGCCTGATGGGCGCGGTCAAGGCGCTTCACAGCCTGACCCTGCTGGGTCAGCCGTTCAACATACTGGTCGAGATCGTCGCCGGCTGGGCGGTCATCCTCGTCGCCACGGGGATCTTCCTGTGGTGGCCCCGCGGACGCGACGTGGCGGTCGCCGCGCCGCGCGCCGGCGATCCCGGGCGGCGGCCGTTCTGGCGCGATCTGCACGCCGTCACCGGCCTCTACGCCGGCCTCGTCATCGCCTTCCTCGCCGTCACCGGCATGCCCTGGTCCGCCGTCTGGGGCGAGCGGTTCTCGACCGTGGTGCGTGAAAGCGGCGTGGGCCGCCCCGCGGCGCCGCCCGCCGCCAGCCCCTGGGCCCACGCCGGCCCCCACGACAAGCCGGCCGGGACCGGCTGGACCATGGAGGGCGCCGTGCTCCATGCGCCCGGTCACGGCCCGGCGCGCCTGTCCACGGTCGTGGCGACGGCGACGCAGGCCGGCATGTCGCGGCCCTATCTGATCTCCGTCCCCTCCGACCCGACCCTGGCCTTCACCGTCGCCGCCGCCGTCGAACAGGCCGAGGACGCCCGCAGCCTCTATGTCGACGGCCGCACGGGCGCGGTGAAGGCCGACATCGTCTGGTCGCAGTTCGGCGTCGGCGCCAGGGCCTTCGAATGGGGCGTCGCCGTCCACCAGGGCCATCAGTATGGCTGGACCAACCGCATCCTCATGCTGTCCGGCTGCGTCGCCATCTGGCTGCTCGGGATCAGCGGCCTGATGATGTGGTGGAAGCGCCGGCCGAAGCGCGGCGGTCTCGGCGCCCCGCCGGCCCCGCCCGGACCGCGGGCGCGCGCCGCCGTTCTCGGCATCGTCCTGCCGCTGGCCATCTTCTACCCGCTGACGGGTCTGTCGCTTCTCGCCGCCATCGCCCTCGACCGTCTCGGCGCGGCCGTGTTGCGGCGACGGCCGGGCAGGGCCGGGGCCTGACCGGATCAGCCGGGCTGGACCCGCGTCCAGTCCGGCGTCTGGTTCCGGAACCAGGTCAGCTGCCGCTTGGCGTAGTTGCGCGTCGCCTGACGGGTCGCCTCGACCGCCGCCTCCAGCGTCGTCTCGCCGGCCAGATGGGCGGCGAACTCGCGCACCCCGACCGCCTTCATCGCCGGCAGGTTCGGGTCCAGCCCGCGCGCGACCAGCGCCCGCACCTCGTCCAGCGCCCCGGCCTCGACCATCTGCGCCACCCGCAGGTCGCAGTGGGCGTACAGCATCTCCCGGTCCGGCTCGATCACCAGCCCGGTCCACGACCCCGGCGCCAGCAGCGGCGTCGTCTCCGCCGTCCAGTCGCTCAGCGCCCGGCCGGTCTGTTCGGCCACCGCCCAGGCCCGCATCAGCCGCTGCCGGTCGCCGGCCTCGATCCGCCGCGCCGCGGCCGGATCGACCCCGGCCAGCCGCGCCCGGAAAGCGGCCTCGCCGACGGCGTCATACAGCGCCTCCGCCGCTGCCCGAACCTCCAGCGGCACATCGGGAATATCCGCCAACCCCCTGGTCAAGGCTGTGAAATACAGTCCTGTACCGCCCACCAGCAGCACCGGCCGGCCCGCCGCCGCCAACTCCTCCAGCACCGGCGCCACGGCCCGGGTCCAGCGCCCCACCGACCAGGCGTCCGCCGCATCGGCGACGCCGTACAGCCGGTGCTCCGCCCGCGCCTCCTCCTCCGGCGAGGGACGGGCGCTCAGCACCCGCAGGTCGGCGTACAGCTGCTGGCTGTCGGCGTTGACGATCACGGCCCCGCTCCGCGCCGCCGTCTCCAGCGCCAGCGCCGACTTTCCCGAGGCGGTCGGGCCGGCCAGCAGGGTGATCAGGGGTTCGGTCAAAATGCGGGCTCGCGGGGGCGACGAAAATCGGTCCGGGTCGGCGACCGGGCTCAGATTTTCGTCCAGACAGTCTGTGTGTTCGGCGATAGAACGCGGGCCCCGACCCGGCAACCCGTCAGGACTCCCGCCTTGCCCGACCGCGCTTCCGTCATCGCCGCCCTCGACGCCGTCCGCGACCCGAAGAGCGGGCAGGGACTGGTCGCCGCCGGCCTCGCCCAGGGCCTGACCGTGACCGACGACCGCGCCGGCTTCGTCATGGAGGTCGCCCCCGGCGACACCGCCCTCTACGCCCCCGTCCGCGACGCCGCCGAGGCCGCCCTGAAAGCCATCCCCGGCATGGCCCGCGTCTCCGTCGTCCTGACCGCCGAGACCGCCCCGGCGCCCCGGCCCGTCCGCACCGCCTCCCTCTCGCCCCAGGCCGTCGACCAGACCCGGGCCAAGGCCCCGGTCCCGACCGACCGCCCGGCCCACGTCCGCCGCGTCCTCGCCGTCGCCAGCGGCAAGGGCGGCGTCGGCAAGTCGACCGTCGCCGTCAACCTCGCCGCCGCCCTCGCGGCGCGCGGCCTGTCGGTCGGCCTGCTCGACGCCGACGTCTACGGCCCCTCCCTGCCGACCATGCTTGGCATGTCGGGCAAGCCCGAATACCGCGACGGCATGATGCAGCCGCATGGCGTCCACGGCCTCAAGGCCATGTCCGTCGGCCTGCTGACGGGGGCCAACGACGCCATGGTCTGGCGCGGCCCCATGGCCTCCCAGGCCCTGACCCAGATGCTGACCCAGACCCGCTGGGGGACGGAGCAGCAGCCGCTCGACATCCTCGTCGTCGACCTGCCGCCGGGCACCGGCGATGTCCAGCTGACCCTGATCCAGAAGACCCCGCTGGACGGCGCCGTCATCGTCACCACGCCGCAGGAGGTGGCCCTCGCCGACGCCCGCCGCGCCCACGCCCTGTTCGTGAAGGTCAAGGTTCCGACCCTCGGCCTGATCGAGAACATGTCCGGCGACGTCTTCGGCCGCGGCGGCGGCGAGGCCGAGGCGGGCGGACTGGACATCCCCTACCTCGGCGACCTGCCGCTGGACTCGGCCGTGCGCGAAGGGGGCGACGCCGGCGTCCCGCTGGTCGTCGCCGCGCCCGACGGCTACATCGCCGCCCGCTTCGCCGGTTTCGCGGCGGCGCTTGTGGAGAAACTCGGCCTCGAGGGTTTCCAAACGCAACTCTAAT
This sequence comes from Alphaproteobacteria bacterium, assembly GCA_018820665.1. Classification (GTDB taxonomy): domain Bacteria; phylum Pseudomonadota; class Alphaproteobacteria; order Caulobacterales; family Caulobacteraceae; genus Brevundimonas. The sequence goes on from JAHJNW010000071.1 coordinate 55,824, forward strand.
GGCCACCTTGACGGTTCCAGTCACTGAGCCCGAGCCGCCCATGTCCGTCGACGCCCTGTTCCGCCCGTTCCAGGTCAAGTCCCTGAAGATGCCCAACCGCATCGTCATGGCCCCGATGACGCGGTCCTTCTCCCCGGGCGGCATCCCGACCAGCGACGTCGCCGGCTACTATCGCCGCCGCGCCGAGGGCGGCGTCGGCCTGATCGTCACCGAGGGCACGGTCGTCGAACGCCCCGCCGCCCGCAACGACGCCAATGTGCCCGTCTTCTACGGCGAGGCCCTGCCGGCGTGGAAAAAGGTCGTCGAGGAGGTCCACGCCGCCGGCGGCCTGATCGCGCCCCAGCTGTGGCACGTCGGCTCGGCCCGCGGCCAGGGTGAGGACTGGCAGCCGCTCGGCAAGGTCGACAGCCCCTCGGGCATGACCAGCCCCGGCAAGCGCAAGCTGGAGCCGATGACCGACGAGGACATCGCCGACACCATCGCCGCCTTCGGCCGCTCGGCCCGCGCCACGCGCGAACTCGGTTTCGACGCGGTCGAGATCCATGGCGCCCACGGCTATCTGATCGACCAGTTCTTCTGGAGCGCCCTCAACGACCGCGACGACCGCTGGGGCGGCGGGACCATCGCCGACCGCGCCCGCTTCGGCGCCGAGGTGGTCAGGGCCGTGCGCGAGGGCGTCGGCCCGGACATGGCCCTGATCCTGCGCCTGTCGCAGTGGAAGTCGCACGATTTCGCGGCGAAGAACGCCCATGACCCGGCCGAGCTCGATCAATGGTTGACGCCCCTCGTCGAGGCCGGCGTCGACGTCTTCCACTGCTCGCAGCGGCGCTTCTGGGAGCCCGAGTTCGAGGGCTCGGACCTAAATTTCGCCGGCTGGACGAAGAAGATCACCGGCCTGCCGACCATCACCGTCGGCTCGGTCGGTCTGGACGGCGAGTTCATCGCCGCCTTCGGCGGCGCCGGCTCGAAGCCGGCCTCGCTGGACGGCCTGATCAAGCGGCTCGAGGCCGACGAGTTCGACCTCGTCGCCGTCGGCCGCGCCCTGCTGGCCGACCCCCACTGGGTCGAGAAGATCCGCGACGGCCGGCTGAACGAGCTGAAGGATTTCGAACGCTCGGCGATGATGACGCTGAGCTGAGGCGGAACCCGGCGAGGCGCCGCTCCTAGCGCCTCGCCTCTCCCGCATTCGCGCGATTGCCGCTCAACACGGACTCGAAGGCCGCCCGGTCGAACAGCTGTACGTTGAAGAACGTCGGCGTGCAGCCCGTCATCGTCGGCGGGCAATTGACGACTTCCTGGGTCAGAATGACCCAGTCCTCGGCCCACAGCCGCCGGTGGGCATCGGCCGCATAGCCGCGCCCCTCTGCGTCCTGTCTCAGGGCGTCGACGGTCTGCGCCGCCAGCGGACCCGACAGTTTGACCGTACAGACGGACCTCCGGAGGTCGATCCTGATCTGTCCCTCGGCCGGGTCCGCGGCCGGCCCCGAGCCGAACAATTCGGGCTCCGCCGTCACGATCTGGCGTCGCTCCGCCTCTTCGCCGTTCGCCAGCGCCGGGCATAGATCGAACAGGGCGAGCCGGGCGGCCTCGACCAGCGGACGCTGAGCTCGTCGCCTGTGCGCCGCGAACCGCGCGCCGAGCGGACCCCCGGCCTCCGCCAGGATCACGGTGGCGCCGGGAACGCCGTCCTCCTCGAACCGCGAGATCAGCACCAGCTGTCCCTCGCGGGTCCAGGCCGAGAGGCCGGCGGCCTCCCAGCCCTCCGCCTCCAGCCGCGCCCGGATCGCGGACAGGCTGTCATCGACACGCCACTGCAGGAAGACGTCGCAAGACCGGTCCTGGACCGAGACGCCCCAGTACACGTTCATGCCGTCCGTGGTCGCAACCGTCTCCGACGGCCCGGCGCCGTCCCGGAGGGCCGCCGGGCATCGCTCGAACAGCAGATGCTGCGCCGTGGCGACGGTGGAGTCCTGCGGGGCGACCGTCAGAAGCAGGGCGGTCAGGGCCGCTGAAAGGCTCACGCCGCCTCCACCACCACCGCCGTGCCATAGGCCAGCACCTCGGTGACGCCCTCCATGATCTCATTGGCCTCGTAGCGCATGGCGATCACGGCGTTGGCCCCCATGCCCTCGGCATGGGCGACCAGCTCTTCATAGGCCTCGGCCCGCGACGCCTCGGCCAGTTTGACATAGGCCCCGACCCGGCCGCCCAGCATCGACTGCAGTCCGCCGATGGCGTCCGAGATCACATTGCGCGACCGAACCGTGATGCCCCGCACCAGCCCCAGCGTCTTCACCACCCGATAGCCGGGCGCGTCATTGGTCGTCACGATCAGCATGGTCATCTCCGCTCCAGCACCCGGAAGACGAAGGCGTGATCGTCCTTCTCCCCCGCCGCATGCGCCTCCGACGATACCTCGACCCAGGCCGACTCGTCGAACGGCGGAAACACCGCATCCCCCTCCGGCTCGGCCTCGACCTCGGTCAGATACAGCCGCTTCGCCCGCGCAAGGGCGGTGGCGAACAGCGCCGTGCCGCCGATGACGCAGACCTCCTCGACCCCGTCGTCCATGGCCGTCTCGCGCGCGATCTCGACCGCCTCGTCCAGGGTCGTGCAGATCACCGCCCCGCGCGCCTCGAACGACTCGTCCCTCGATAGCACCAGATTCAGCCGCCCCGGCAGCGGCTTGAGGGGCAGGCTCTCCCACGTCTTGCGGCCCATGATGCACGGCTTGCCGATGGTCACCGCCTTGAACCGCTGCAGGTCGCTGCGCAGCCGCCACGGCAGGTCGCCGTCACGCCCGATCACCCCGTTGCGGGCCCGGGCGACGACGAGGGCGATATGGGGCAGGGCGCTCATGCCGTCTCCTCCAGCCAGTGCAGCCATTTGCGCCGCATCGCCTGTTCGATGTCGATCCCGGCCCGGTCGCAATAGATCAGCAACATCCCCAGCACATCCGCCGCCTCGTCGCCCAGCTTGCCGGCGTCGGCCGCGCCGCGCGCCCGCCCGCTCATGCGCAGATGCTCGGCCGTCAGCTCGCCCAGCTCCTCCTGCACCTTCAGCAGGGCCCAGTCGCCGGACCGCTCGATGCCGTGTTCGGCCGCATAGATGTCGGAGATGCGCAGGACGTCGGCCTGCAGGTCGGAGAGGTTCATGGCCGCTGTCCTACAGCCTCGGCGGCCGACTTGTCCCGTCCGTCAGACCGCCACCGGCGCCTTGATATGCGGCCACGGCGCGTAGCCTTCCAGCAGGAAGTCCTCCAGCCGGTAGGCGAACAGATCGTCCCTCGGCGTGATCGTCATCACCGGCAGCGCCAGCGGTTCGCGCGCCAGCTGGGTCTCCGCCTGTTCGACATGGTTCAGATACAGATGCGCGTCGCCGAAGGTGTGCACGAACTCGCCGGGCTCCAGCCCGACCACCTGGGCCACCATCATGGTGAGCAGCGCATAGGAGGCGATGTTGAACGGCACCCCCAGAAACACATCCGCCGACCGCTGGTAAAGCTGGCAGCTCAGCTTGCCGTCGGCGACGAAGAACTGGAACAGGCAGTGGCAGGGCGGCAGGGCCATGTCGTCGACGTCGGCCGGGTTCCACGCGCTGACGATATGCCGGCGCCCGTTGGGATTTGTCTTCAGCCCTTCGACCACCTTCTCGATCTGGTCGATCACCCGACCGTCCGGCGCCGCCCACGAGCGCCACTGCTTGCCATAGACCGGCCCCAGCTCGCCCTCGGCGTCGGCCCATTCGTTCCAGATCGAAACGCCGTTGTCCTTGAGCCAGCCGATATTGGTCTCACCGCGCAGGAACCACAGCAGTTCGACGATGATCGAGCGCAGGTGCAGCTTCTTGGTCGTCAGGACGGGAAAGCCCTTCGACAGGTCGAACCGCATCTGCCGCCCGAACACCCCCAGCGTCCCGGTGCCGGTCCGGTCGTCGCGCCGCGCGCCATTGTCGAGGATATCGCGCAGCAGGCTGAGGTACTGCCACTCGGGGTGGTCGGCCGCGGCCGCCCCGGTTCGGGCCTGCAGTTCGGCGAATGTGGCGACGGCGTTCATGGCGGCACGTTGGACGCTGATTCGGTGATCTCCAACGCGGCCGGTGGACACATTGGCGTGGCGACTGTGGACGGCCCGCCGGACCGGAACATATCTGATCGATATTCGACACAGGAACAGTCCCGCGCCTCGCCGGTTGGCTTCGGAAACCAACAAGGAGGCCCCCATGTCCGTTATCGACAAGGTTCTCGGCGCGGTCACCCCGCCCGTGTCCGAAGAAAAGCGCGCTGAGGCCACGGCGAAGGCCCGGGCCGCCGCCGACAGCGGCGACTGGCTGTCGCTCGCCCTCGACCACCACGACCAGATCCGGTCCGCCTTCCAGACCTGCCGCAACGCCGAATTGGCCGCCGACCGAACCGCCGCCATGAAGGCCCTCGCCACGGTTCTGAACGGCCATTCGCTGGCCGAGGAGGTCGTCCTCTATCCCGCCCTGGCCCAGGTCGGGGAGAAGATCCACGCCGGCCACGCCTACACCGAACAGACCACGGCCAAGATGCAGATGGCCGAATGGCAGAACATCGCCCCCTCCACCCCCGAGTGGAAGGACAAGCTCGAGCACATCGAGGGCGCCGTCCTGACCCACATCTATGAGGAGGAATCCAGCTGGTTCCTCAAGCTCAAGGAGAAGGGCGAACGCCAGGCGCACCTGACCGAACGCTATCGGGAAGAGTTCGAACGCTACTGCGGCTGAGGCGGCGGGCACGGCGGTGGCGCGTAGGGGAGGGGCGCGGCCGTTCCCGCCCTTCCGCCGGTCAATTGCTGCGCTGCAAATCCGCGCCCAGCTATCATAATCTCGCCGCCCAACCCGCTGTTTCCCCTCCACACCCCTGCGCGCCAGCGTCCTGAACCCGCCACAGGAAGGGGCGGCTGTACACTGCGCGGTCCAGGCGCGGTCTTTGACAATCGAACCCCGAACCCCCGCCCGCGGGGCTCCCGCGAAACGGACTCTCCGGACTCTTCGGACGGAATTTTTCGTCCGTTTCGGGCGGAGTCCCTAACCCCGGAAGCCGTCCTCTTCCAGAAACGCCTGCTCCTCCGCCGTCGTCTCCCGCCCCAGTTCTGGATTGCGATGAGGAAAGCGGCCGAAGCGGGCGATGACCCCGTGGTGGTGCTCGGCCCAGCGGTCGTCCGGCGCGCGCTCCATGCGGGTCTGGAACATCTCCAGCTGCCGGTCCTGATCGGCCCGATCCTCCGAGTGCTGCAGCGGCAGATAGAAGAACCGGCGGATATCGCCCTCGGTCTCCAGGTCGTGCCCGGCCTCTAGCGCCTGCAGTGCGAACATCCGCGCCAGCGGATCGGTGGCGAAGGCGTGCGCCGTGCCGCGGAAGCTGTTGCGCGGGAACTGGTCCAGCAGGATCAGCAGCGCCAGCGCCCCCTCGGCCGTCCCCGCCCAGTCGTCCAGCTCACGCCGGGCCGCGGCGACGTGGGCGTCATGGAAGCGGCGGCGGAATTCGGCGTCGAAGGCCTCGTCCTTGGCGAACCACATCTTCGGGCCCGCCTCTTTCCAGAAGGCGACGACGGCGGACGGCGTTGTGTCTGTGCTCATGACCGATAACCTAGGCGCCCCGCTCTCCATCTTCCATGACCGCGACTGCGATCTCCATCATTCGCGGCAAGCGGGTCGCCGTGATCGGCTACGGCAGCCAGGCCGCACCCATGCCCTGAACCTGCGCGACCCGGGCGTGACCGACGTCGTCGTCGGCTTGAAGGCCGGCTCGGCCACCCGCGCGAAGGCCGCCGCCGACGGCTTCCCCGTCCTGACCACCGGCGAGGCGGCCGCCACGGCCGACGTCGTCGCCGTCATGGTCTCGGAAGAGGCCCACCGCGGCCTGTGGCGCGACGAGCTGGAGCCGAACATCCGCCCCGGCGCCGCCCTGGTCTTCGCCCACGGCCTGTCGGTGCGCTTCGGCCTCGTCCAGCCGCGCCCCGACCTCGACGTCATCCTCGCCTCGCCCAAGGGCATCGGCCCGCGCATCCGCGACCTCTGTGTCGAAGGGCAGGGGGTGTTCGCCCTGTTCGGCGTGCATCAGGACCCCGCGGGCGGCGACCACGCCCTCGGCCTGTCCTTGCCGCCGCCCTCGGCTGCGGCCGCAAGGGCATCCTCTGCTGGCCCGCCGCAAGGCCTTGGGCCAACGCTCCATAGAGCTCGTCGGCGCCGATCTGGCCGCGGTCGCGGCGAAGGCGGTGGATTGAAAGGGGGGGTGAGGTCGGGAAACCTCGTGGCCCCGAAGGGCCGTCTCTTCTTTCCGGGGAAAGATGGTCGGAGTGAGAGGATTCGAACCTCCGACCCCTGCGTCCCGAACGCAGTGCTCTACCAGGCTGAGCCACACTCCGACTTGAGGAGGGGGCTTATAGCGACGGGGTTTGCCCCCCGCAAGCAGGGAAACGCCCCGTCGCGAAATAGTCTCGAAAGCGGTTCTTGCATCCCCCGCGGCCTTGTCGTATCTCGCACGCCTTCCGGCGCTTCGGCCCCGGAAACGCCGGACCTGCTGGGGAATGGTGTAATGGTAACACTCCGGTTTTTGGTACCGTCATTCTAGGTTCGAGTCCTAGTTCCCCAGCCATCCGC
>JAHJNW010000072.1 GCA_018820665.1 Alphaproteobacteria bacterium
CGCCCCGGCGGTCCGGGCCGAGCCCGCCGCCCCCGGCAAACGCCCCCCGTCCGAGGCCGCCCGCCTGATCGCCTCGGTCATCGCCGACATGGACGAGGACGGCGACGGCTGGGTCAACGCCGGCGGCATCGCCAACCGCCTGCGCAACGCCTACCCGGACTTCGACCAGCGCTCCTATGGCTACGCCAAGCTGTCCGACCTGATCCGCGGCACCGGCCGGTTCGAGGTGGAGACGGGCAGCGGCGGGGCGATGAAGGTGCGGGACCGGGCGTAGGGGGCGACGCTCCGGTTGGTATCCGGAAAGCTGTTCATGATCAGGTTGTTCCTGACTTGTTCTCCTGGTGGAATCTCTTCAACCTGCCACGCTGAACAAGCGCGGAGTCGACCGTGTCGGAGTATGCCCTGATGGTGAAACAGGCTGGCCAGGCCACGGCCGACAAGGCGGTCGACCTCGGCCTCATCGAGGGACCCGTCCGCCCGGCCGCGAAACAGCCGGCGCTGAAACTGATCCGCGGCGACAAGGACGCGGACCCGGCCGACTTCACCTTCATCGACCTGTTCGCGGGCATCGGCGGCCTGCGTCGCGGTTTCGAATCCATCGGCGGCCGCTGCGTCTTCACGTCCGAGTGGGACAAATACAGTCAGAAGACCTACCGGGCGAACTTCCCGGACGACGATCACGAGATCAACGGCGACATCACCAAGATCGAGGCCGGGGACATCCCGGCCCACGACGTCCTGCTGGCCGGCTTTCCCTGCCAGCCCTTCTCCATCGCCGGCGTGTCGAAGAAGAACGCCCTGGGCCGGGCGCACGGCTTCGAGGACAAGACCCAGGGCACGCTGTTCTACGATGTCGCGCGCATCATCGCCCACCATCGCCCGGCCGCCTTCCTGCTCGAGAACGTTCGCAACCTCGTCAGCCACGACAAGGGCAAGACCTTCCAGACCATCAAGGACGTTCTGACCGAAGAACTCGGCTACACCATCGACTTCCGCGTCATCGACGGCCGCCACTGGACCCCCCAGCACCGCGAGCGGATTTTCATCATCGGCTTCCGCGAGGACCAGGGCTTCCGCTTCGCCGACATGAAGCTGCCGGACGCGGCGCCGAAGCTGGAGACCATCCTGCATCCGGGCGACGGCTCGGAGGTCCCCGACCAACGCTTCACCGTCGGCAACTCCGGTCGCGTGTCGGACAAATACACCCTGACCGACCACCTCTGGAACTATCTCCAGCGCTACAAGGAAAAGCACCAGGCCGCCGGCAATGGCTTCGGCTTCGGTCTGGTCGGGCCCGGCGACGTCGCCCGCACCCTGTCGGCCCGCTACTACAAGGACGGCTCGGAAATCCTGGTGAAGCAGGAGGACGGCAAGGCCCCGCGCCGGCTGACGCCACGCGAATGCGCCCGGCTGATGGGTTTCGACGAGCCCCGGGGCAACGAGTTCCTGATCCCTGTTTCGGACACCCAGGCCTATCGCCAGTTCGGGAATTCTGTTGTGGTGCCGGCCGTGAAAGCCGTCGCCGAACATATGAAGCCGCACCTCTTCGCCGCGCTCGGGAAACGGCCGAAGGCCGCGCTTGGCTGACGTCGTCGATGCGGCGACCCGCAGCCGGATGATGTCCGGCATCCGCGGCAAGAACACCAGACCGGAACTGCTGATCCGCAAGGCGCTGCACGCGCGCGGCTTCCGCTACCGGCTGCATTGCAAGGACCTGCCGGGGAACCCGGACCTCTGCCTGCCGAAACACCGCGCGGTAATCTTCGTCCACGGCTGCTTCTGGCACGGCCATGGGTGCCACCTGTTCAAATGGCCGAAGACGCGGCCGGAGTTCTGGCGGGAGAAGATCGGACGGAACCGGGCGGTGGATGAGGCGGCGATCAACGCTTTGCAGAGCGCGGGGTGGCGCGTTGCAGTCGTCTGGGAATGCGCCATAAAGGGGCGTCAGGGCCAGGCGCGACTGCCAGAAGTCGTGGCGGGGATCGCTGATTGGCTTCACGGTGAAGAGCCGGTTCTGAGGATAGAGGCAGCCAATGAAGCGGGGGTATCTGGCTGACTATTTCGTCGGAGTGGGCGTCAAGCGGCTGAGCGGCACAGAAGTCGACCCACAGGTTTCAAATGGGCACGAGTTCCAAGGCACGCGGGTCTTGCAGGCCTTCCTCGGTCCCGCATCGACCCGCCGCTCGATCCCCTGCACCTATTTGTGGCTGACCGACGATGAACCGCCGGCGCGGCTTGATGCCTCGGCGACCTGGTATGACTCGCGGGCCAACCAGCCCCATCGGCGTCCTGAGCCCCGCCTCCTGTACACGACAGAAGCCGAACCCATCGTCTATCAGGTAGCGGATGGGGATACCTTGTTTGTCTGCCTTGGCCGGGACGGACGATTGCTCATCCTCCTCTGTCGTGCTGCCAGCGACATCGAACAGCAGCTGCTGTGGCTGTTCGGTCTTGAAGCTCCAACGGAGCGCTTCAACCAGAAGGCGTTCGACCCCAGCCATGACGGTCATCTAGACTTCGCTGCGCGCCACATCCTCGAAGCGATCGAGATCGAGGTGCCGGTGGCGGACGACCACTGGCTTGAAGCCATCTTGAAGGCGTTTGGGCCAAAGTTTCCTGGGACCGCTGCCTTTTCGGCATTTGCGCGGCAGCTTTGTCCTGACGTTGCCCCCCTCGAGCGACCCGATCAGGCGCTAATGGCTTGGCTCGAACTGGAAGAAGTTCTCTTTTTCACACTCGAACGGCACATTATCGACGATCGGTTGCGGGCCGGGTTTCTGGGAGAGGGACAGACCGACGTCGACGGCTTCATCTCGTTCTCGCTGAGCGTCCAGAATCGTCGAAAGTCGCGCGCCGGCTACTCGCTGGAGCACCACTTGGCCGCCGTTTTCGAGGCCCACGGTCTGACATTCGACCGGGGTGGCCGGACCGAAAGCAACAAGAAGCCGGATTTCCTGTTTCCCGGCGCGGCGGCCTATCGGGACGCCGATTTTGACGCCGGGCGTTTGACCCTTCTGGGTGCCAAGTCGAGTTGCAAGGACCGCTGGCGGCAGGTGCTGTCCGAAGGCGAACGGGTCGGGCGTAAACATCTGGTCACGCTTGAACCCGGCATCTCGGAAAACCAGACTGATGAGATGCGCGCCGCTCAGCTTCAGCTTGTCGTGCCCACGCCGATCCAGGCCAGTTATCGGCCTGCGCAACAGGCCTGGTTGTTCTCGCTCGACGACCTCATCGACCTCGTTAAGGCTCGCGCCCGCCCGCCTGTTTGACCCGGCCCCAGACCAGCCCTTCTCCCGATGGGAGAAGGTGGCGGGGCGGAGCCCCGCCGGATGTGGGTCGGCTGGTTCCGTCGGCGCAAGCCGCCGCCCGGAACAGCGACGCAACTCACGCCGACTGCCGTCCTCTTTTCTTTCTTTCGTCATCCCGGGGGCGCGCAGCGAACCCCGGGACCGGGCGGCGCGCGAGAGCGCGACCCTGTCGAGAGCGCGCTGTTCACATCAGCCTGCCTGAACAGATCGCCTTCGGCGCCGCCCTGTCCCGGGGTCGGCGCGGCTGCGCCGCTTGCCCCGGGATGACGAAAGCAGCCCATGACGCTGTGCTGACAATCCGCGAATCTATAGTCTAGTTATCAAAATATTCCCCCGCACATTCAACGCACTAACCTTTTCTCGATCCATTTTACCTGTACTAGGGCGGGCCTCCCGTAAAATGCTGCCCATCCCGTCGAACGGGGAGGGCGTCGGATCCACGTTCCTCGATGGCGGCGGGCTGTGGTCGAGCGATGAAGCCCGGGCGACGGAGAGTCCGGGGGTCCTCGCGGAGGTCGATGGATGGCCTCTGCTTGCTCGCCGCGCGCTAATGGATTGCGGGCTGCTGACGTCCCATGGCCGTCATGTCCGCCCCATGTCGGGTGCAGCAATGACCCCGGCGTGATCCGGCAAGGCCCGAACGCCAGGGCCGCCAGCCGGAGGGCGTGTGGAAAACGACTACGCGGGGCAGCCTGTCTCGTCGAAACGGTTACCTAACCAAAGCACCGGGCGAGGCCCGGTCGCCCCGCTCTCTCCCCACCCGCTTCCCCCGAAGCGGCGAAGAGTCATGCCTGCTGCCTGCTGCCTGATCCCACACCCCACACCCCACACCCCACACCCCGGAGCCCGCCATGAAAACCCGCCGCCCCAACCGCCGCCGCCGCAAGGACCGCCAGATGTGGGCCGTCCAGCACCATCGGCTGATGCAGATCGCCGAGGGCCGGATGGAGCCGCATTTCGAGCGCGAACACCTGTTCCTCTGGACCCTGCGAAGCCGCCACATCGCCGACCCCGCCGCCTTCATCCTGCCCGGCCTGCTGTTCATGGCCGAGAGCCTGACCGACCCGCTGCCGAAGCTCGCCCGCCGGGCCGACGACGATGACGATGCGGACGAGGCGGACGAGGCGGACGAGGCCGCGCCGGCCCTCGCCTTCGCGGCCGCCGGTGTCAGCGCTTCCTGAACCGCCCCGCCTCGGCCTTCAGGCTCGCGCCCCAGTCCGTCTCCGGATGATCGGGCTCGGCCACGAACGGCAGGGTCCCGGCGACGCCGCGCGCGGCGAGGGCCAGCGGCAGGGCGAACAGGGGCAGGGTGCGCAGCGGCTTGCGCCTGGCGTCGGTGACGTCCCAGCCCTCGGCCTCGAAGGCCTCGGCCAGTTCGGCCGGCGAGCGGCGGTGCAGGTCGCGCAGATGATCGGGCCAGTCGGCGGGCAGGGGGGTCGCCTCGGCGTCGTCCAGGGTCAGGCCGAAGGCCTCCATGGCGACGGCGTCGACCTCGGGATGTTCGTCGCGCCGGTCCCGGTCGGCGACGCCCGGCTTCATCAGCGCCTTCAGCTCGATCGCGTCGATCCCCGGCAGGTCGGCGAGGCGGCGCGGGGGTCCGGCGGCGGCGGCGGGCGGGCTCACGCCGGGGGCGCCGTCTCGGGCCGCTTCGCCTCATCCAGCCGGGTCTGCACCCGGTCGAAGGTCTCGGCCACCTCGCCGGTCGGGGCCTTGCCCATCAGGCTGACGACGATGATGGCGAGGAAGGACAGGAGGAAGCCCGGCACGATCTCATAGATGATCGATCCCAGCTTGCCGCCGTCGGCCAGCACCGGGGCATAGGTCCAGAACAGCACGGTGGCGGCGCCGACGATCATGCCGGCGAGGGCGCCGTTGCGGGTCATCCGCTTCCACGTCAGCGACAGGATGACCAGCGGGCCGAAGGCGGCGCCGAAGCCGGCCCAGGCCTGGGAGACGAGGTTCAGCACGCTGTTCTGCGGGTTCCACGCCAGCACCCCGGCGGCCACGGCCACGGCCAGCACCGTCAGCCGGCCGACCATCACCAGCTCCTTCTGCGGGGCGTTTTTACGGAGGAAGACGGCGTAGAAATCCTCGGTCAGGGAGGAGGACGAGACCAGCAGCTGCGACGAGATGGTGCTCATGATCGCCGCGAGGATGGCGGCCAGCAGGAAGCCGGTGATCAGCGGGTCGAACAGCACGTCCGACAGCAGGATGAAGATGGTCTCCGGGTCGGTGACCTCCAGGCCGGTGCGGCTGGCGTAGGCCAGACCCGCCAGACCGGTGCCCAGGGCGCCGATCAGGGTGACCAGCATCCAGCTCATGCCGATGTTGCGCATGGTCGGCACGTCGCGGACCGAGCGCACGGCCATGAAGCGGACGATGATGTGCGGCTGGCCGAAATAGCCGAGGCCCCAGGCCATGGCCGAGACGACGCTGATGACCGTGGCCCCCTCGAACAGGTTCAGCAGGCCGGGGTCGATGGCGTTGACCGTCTCGGTCATCCCGCCGAGGCCGCCGACATGGGTCAGGGCCACGATCGGCACCAGGATCAGGGCCACGAACATGATGCAGCCCTGGACGAAGTCGGTCAGGCTGACCGCCATGAAGCCGCCCAGCAGGGTGTAGGCCATCACCACCCCGGCGGTGATGATCAGCCCCCAGCTGTAGTCGAGGCCGAAGGCGCTCTCGAACAGCTTGCCGCCCGCCACGAGGCCGGATGAGGTGTACAGGGTGAAGAAGATGACGATGACGACCGACGAAATGACCCTCAGCATGCGCGACCGGTCGAGGAAGCGTTTGTCGAAATAGTCGGGGATGGTCAGGGCGTCGCGCGCCACCTCGGTGTACAGCCTCAGCCGCGGCGCGACGATCAGATAGTTGGCGAAGGCGCCGATGAACAGGCCGATGGCGATCCACGCCGACGACAGACCGCTCAGATACATGGCGCCGGGCAGGCCCAGCAGCATCCAGCCGCTCATGTCCGACGCCCCCGCCGACAGCGAGGCCACCGCCGGACCCAGCTTGCGCCCGCCGAGGATGTAGCCCGACACGTCGCTGGTCGATTCGCGATAGGCGTACAGCCCGATGCCCAGCATCAGGACGAAATAGAGGCCGAGGGTGATGTAGGCGCCGGTTTCCATGGCCATGGGGTAGCAGCGTTGGCCGGACGCGGTCCAGCCCCGCCCCGGTCAGCCTCCGGTCAGGGCCGCCCCCATATAGTCCCGCTTGCCCAGCGGCACCCCCGCCTGCCGCATCAGGGCGTAGGCCATGCTGACATGGAAGAAGAAGTTCGGCAGGGCGAAGCCGGTGACATAGGCGATCCCCCGGAACGGCAGCTCGCCGCCGGGGAATTTCAGCACCACCTCGCGGCCCTCCTGCCCGTCGATTTCCGACCGCGGAACCGAGCCGATGAACTCCAGGGTCGAGGCGATGCGGGCCTTCAGCTCGGCGATGGTGGTCTCGCTGTCGTCATTGACCGGCGCTTCGGCCCCGGACAGGCGGGCGACGCACAGCTTGGCCGAGTCGCAGGCGATCTGGATCTGTTTCGACAGCGGATGCATGTCGTCGATCAGCCGGTTCGACAGCAGCGCCTCGGCCCCCGCCTCGCCGCCGTGGGCGATCGCCTTGTCGAGCAGGCCGGACAGGGCCTTCAGCGCCCGGGTGAAGACCGGCACGGTCAGATCGTACAATTCGGTGGCCATGGCGGTCGTTCCTCGCGGGTTCGACCGGATTCTAGCTTGGCCCTAAGGGAAGGTCACCACCGTCCGAACCGCCGCCCCCTCGGCCAGGGCGTCGAACGCCGCATTGATGTCGGCGAGGGCGATGGTCCCGCTCAGCAGCCGGTCGACCGGCAGCCGTCCGTCGCGGAACAGGGCGACATAGCGCGGGATGTCGCGGCTGGGCACGCAGGTGCCGATGTACGACCCCTTCAGCGTCCGCTCCTCGGCCACCAGCTGCACCACATTGACCGCCAGCGCGGCCTCGGGCGGCGGCAGGCCGGCGGTGACCGTGGTCCCGCCGCGCCGCGTCATGCGCCACGCCGCCTCCAGCGCCCGCACGCTGCCGGCCATTTCGAACACGACGTCGGCCCCGCCGCCGGTCAGGGCCCGCACCTGCTCCACCGCGTCGGCGTAGCCGGCGTTGACGGTCCGCACCGGGCCCAGCGTGCGGGCGAGGGCCAGCTTGTCCTCGCTCAGGTCCACCGCCACCACCGGCGACGCCCCGCTGGCCAGCGCCCCCAGCACCGACGACAGCCCGACGCCGCCCAGCCCGACCACCGCCACGCTCTGCCCCGCCCGCACTGCGGCCGTGTTGACCACCGCCCCGACGCCGGTCAGCACGGCGCAGCCGAACAGGGCGGCGTGCTCGAACGGCAGGTCGGCGTCGACCTTCACCAGCGACCGCCGCGACACCACCGCATGCGCCGCGAAGGCCGAGCAGCCGAGATGATGATGCAGGTCCCCGCCGCCATCGTGCAGCCGCACCCCGCCGCCCAGCAGTTCGCCCTTGCCATTGGCCGCCGCCCCCGGCTCGCACAGGGCCGGCCGCCCGCCGGCGCACGGATCGCAATGGCCGCAGCTGGGCATGAAGACCATGACCACATGATCGCCGACGGCCAGGTCCTCGACCCCCGGTCCCAGCGCCTCGACCACCCCGGCCGCCTCGTGGCCCAGGGCCATCGGCATCGGCCGCGGCCGGTCGCCGTTGATGACGCTGAGATCGGAATGACACAGGCCCGCGGCCTTGATCGCCACGAGAACTTCGCCCGGCCCCGGCGGGTCGAGCGTGACCATCTCGAGCGCCAGCGGGCGGCTGTCGGCATAGGGGCGGGCGGCGCCCATGGATCTCAGAACGGCGGCGGGGGTCTTCATGGCGCCGACGCTAGGCGCTTGACGCCGCGTCCGCCAAGCCCAAGGCTGACCACAAGCGGACCTGACCGAAGCCCGCACAGACCGCGCTCAAGCAGCGAGGCGCCGCGCGCCGAGCGATAGCGCACCAAAAAGGGAAGGGAGACTCCATGACCGGCACCATCGAGCGGACCAAACGCGGCGACTACCGCCGCTTCCAGGCCATCTCCACGCGCTGGATGGACAATGACGTCTACGGCCACGTCAACAATGTCGTCTATTATTCGTGGTTCGACACGGCGGTGAACCGACTGCTGGTGGTCAACGGCTTGCTCGACATCCACCACGGCAAGGTCATCGGCCTGGTGGCCGAGACCGGCTGCCGCTATTTCTCGCCGACCGCCTTCCCGGACGAGATCCAGGCCGGCGTCCGCGTCGCCCACGTGGGGACGTCGTCAGTGCGCTACGAGATCGGTCTGTTCCGCAATAACGAAGAGGACGCCGCCGCCGTCGGCAGCTTCGTCCACGTCTACGTCGACCGCGAGACCAACCGGCCCGTACCGATCGACGACAAGATGCGGGGGTTCCTCGAGGGCCTCAAGACGTGAGGCCGCTGGCGGTCGCGGCCGTCCTTATGTTGGGCTCCGCTCAACTCGCGTCCTGCGAGGCGCCATCCGCAGCGCCGACGGACGAGCGTATCATCGCGGATCTGGCGGCGGACCGGGACGGCTTTGGGCAGATCGCCGATCTATTGGAACCGGGGTCGCCCGTCAGCCGCGTCGAGCGGCGGGAGAGCGGGTGGCTCGTGCTTCCGCAGGGCAGCGATGGAAACGAAGCCGGTCAGGTGCAACGCTTCCTGACCCGGCACGACATCGGCAGTGCAGCGGGCAGGCCCGCGGATGGTCAGCCGGGGAGACAGGTGTGGTTCGTGCTCTATGAGGGAAAGCCCGACGGCTTTGAGTATCAATCCAAGACCTTGATCCGGGGAACTCCGGACAGGGAGTGGCGATTTGTTGACGACACCGACCGTGCTGTCGTTCCACCTTTGTCGGACCCCAAGGTCGTCTATCGGGCGGTCGGGGATCGTTGGTACATCCGCAACAGCGCCCTTTAGTCGTCCAGCCGGCCCATCAGCGCCAGGGCGCCGACGGCGGTCAGCACGCCGAGAGCGAAGGCGCCGATGATGGCGCCGGTGGCCACGGCGGCGGGCACGGTGACCGGGCGGGCCTCGTACCATTCGACGATGTCGGCCTCCTCGAAGTCGTTGTCGGCGTAGAGGTCGGCGTCGTACAGGGCATCCTGGGCGGTCATGGCGGGCTCCGGCGGGGTCTGTCCAGAAATGCACGGCGAAGCTGGCGGTTCCTGTCCCGTGACAGCCGCCCTTCCATCGGCTAGACGGCGCGCCGAAGAACAGCGACCGCGCTCAAGCAGCGAGCGACCGCGTCGCGAGCGATAGCGCACCAAAGAGATCCTCATGGCCGGCCATTCCAAATTCAAGAACATCATGCACCGCAAGGGCCGCGCCGACGCGCAGCGGTCCAAGCTGTTCTCCAAGCTCTCGCGCGACATCACCGTCGCCGCCAAGCTGGGCCTGCCCGATCCGGCGATGAACCCGCGCCTGCGTCTGGCGGTCAACAACGCCAAGGCCGAGAGCCTGCCGCGCGACGTGATCCAGCGGGCCATCAGCAAGGCCGCCGGCGGCGACGTCGATACGATGGAAGAGGTCCGATATGAGGGCCGCGGCCCCGGCGGCGTCGGCATCATCGTCGAGGCCCTGACCGACAACCGCAACCGCGCCGCCTCCAACATCGGCGCCGCGTTCAAGAAGAACGGCGGGGCGCTCAGCGAGATGAACTCGGTCGCCTTCATGTGGGATCGCGTGGGTCGGATCGTCTATCCGGCAGAGGCCGGCAGCGAGGACGCCGTGATGGAGGCCGCCATCGAGGCCGGCGCCCAGGACGTCGAGAGCGATCTGGTCAAGCCCGACATCTATGAGGACGCGCCGGGCCATACCATCTGGACGACGTTCGAGGATCTGAACGAGGTGGCTGAGGCCCTGTCGAAAATCCTCGGCGACGCCAAATCGACGGCGCTGGTCTGGCGGCCGCAGACCGAGGTCCCGGTCACCGGCGAGGCGGTCGGCACGCTGATGAAGCTGCTCGATGCGCTCGACGCCGAGGACGACGTGCAGAACGTCTATTCGAACGAGGACATCTCCGACGAGGACTTGGCGAAATACGCGGGCTGACCGTCAGTCCGTGAAACTGCGCCGTTCGTCGGCGAACCCGCTGCCCGGACGTCGCGCCGGCTGGCCAGGACGGCGTCGCCGGATGACGTCGTGCAGCCTGTCGGTGAGCTCCATCAACTGGGCGTTGGACAGTTCGACGGCCGCGCGCAACACCTCGGCGGTGAGCCGCTCATAGGCCGCCTCCGGCAGATGTCTGTCTATGGCGCGCCCCATGACGGCCTCCCGATGACGCGCGGCGGATGCGCCGCGGCTGAATAATGCGGGCGACCGAACGCTGGTTCCCGGGCGGCGCCGCGGCGGACGGGGCGGGGAACCGTGGCAGCCGGCCGCCGTTGCCGGACATGGACCTGAGCGACCTGCCCGACCTCGCCCTGCCGCTGCTCGCCGCCATCGTGGCCGGCGGTCTGATCGGCTTCGAGCGCGAGTGGCGCGGCCGGGCGGCGGGGTTCCGCACCCACATCCTCGTCTGCCTCGCCTCGGCCCTGCTGATGGAGGCGGCCGTGTCCCAGGGCGCGTGGCGCTTTTTCGCCCTCCCCGGCACGGAGATCGTCAGCGACCCGACGCGCATGGCCCACGGCGTCCTGACCGGCATCGGCTTCCTCTGCGCCGGGGTGATCTTCCGCGCCGGCTTCTCGATCCACGGCCTGACCACCGCCGCCTCCCTGTGGATCACCGCCGCCATCGGCCTGCTGTTCGGGGCCGGCCTGTTCAGCCTGGCCGCCACCGGGACGGTTCTGACAGTCGCCGTCCTCGCCCTCCTCAGGCTGGTCAGCCATCACCTGCCGCAGCAGGCGCGCATTGAGGCCGAGGTCGTCTGGCGCCGCGACGATCCCGCGGCCGAGGACGCCGTCGAAGCGGTGCTGGCCGGGTTCAGCGGTTCGCTCGGCGGCGGCCGTCACCAGCTGGTCGAGGGCGGCGAGGCCGTCTCCCGCGTCTTCAGGCTCAGGGGCCTGAGCGAAATGCACATCAAACATCTTGCGGCCCGGCTGAGGGCCGTGGAGGGCGTCACCGGCTACCGTCTCGACCCGCGCGACGACTGACCGCGCCACGGCGGCCTTGATCCGCCCCGACCCCGCTCCGATCTCCCGTTCACTGCTGAAGGAAAACCACCATGCAAGGCTTCGTCGACAATATCGAAAAGCTCACCGTCGAGAACACCGACTTCCGGCGCGTCCTCTACACCGGGAAATATCTCCAGCTGGTGCTGATGACCCTCAAGCCCGGCGAGGAGATCGGCGCCGAGGTCCACGAGGACCACGACCAGTTCTTCCGCATCGAAAGCGGCTCGGGCCATGTCGAGATCGACGGCAAGCGCACCCCGATCAAGGACGATGACGCGATCATCGTCCCCGCCGGCGCCCGCCACAACGTCATCAACACCGGCGATGCGCCGCTGGCCCTCTACACCCTGTACGGCCCGCCCGAGCACCGCGACGGCGTCCGCTTCGCCGGCAAGAAGGAGGCCGACGCCTCGGAAGAGCATTTCGACGGCAAGACCACCGAATAGGCCGGCCTTCGTTCCGGTCATTGTCCGTCAACCCTCTTTGGGGCATGACTGGAACGAATGACGAACGCCGTGACTCGAATCCTGGGACTGGACCCCGGCCTGCGCCGCACCGGATGGGGCGTGGTGGCGGCCGAGGGCTCGCGCCTGCGCTGGATCGCCCACGGCGTCATCGCCCCGCCCGAGACCGCCCCGTTCAGCGAGCGGTTGTTGTTCCTGCTCGAGGCGGTCGGCGCCGTCTGCGCCGCCCATGACTGCGACGAGGCGGCGATCGAGGAGGTGTTCGTCAACATGAACCCGAGCTCGACGCTGAAACTGGGCCACGCCCGCGCCGCCGTCATGCTGGCCCCGGCCCGTCACGGCCTCAGCGTCGCCGAATATTCGCCCAATCTGATCAAGAAGGCGGTGGTCGGCGCCGGCCATGCCGACAAGACCCAGATCGCCTTCATGGTCAAACGGCTCCTGCCCACCGCCGGCGACGTCAAGGCCGACGCCGCCGACGCCCTCGCCGTCGCCATCACCCACGCCCAGATGCGCAAGCGGGCTCTGCTCATTCCTCCCCCATCGGGGGAGGGGGACCATGCGAAGCATGATGGAGGGGGCCTGCGGCAAACGCCGGCGCCCGGATCCGGCCCCCTCCACCGCTTCGCGGTGCCCCTCCCCCGGCGGGGGAGAATTGCGTCATGATCGGCCGGCTCAGAGGCGTGCTGGCCGAGGTCGAGCCCGACCACTGCCTGATCGACTGCGCCGGCGTCGGCTAGGGCGGGGTCTGCGGCGCCCGCACCCTGCAGCGCCTGCCCGCGCCCGGCGACGAGGCGACGCTGCAGATCGAGGCCACCTTCAACGCCGAGAGCGGCCCGCGGCTGAACGGCTTCCTGACCCGCGACGAGCGCCGC
>JAHJNW010000073.1 GCA_018820665.1 Alphaproteobacteria bacterium
CGCCGTCGTGGCGGTCGGACCGGTCAGAAAGCCGGGCAGGGCGGTCGGGGCCTCTTCGACGGCGGCCTCCGACTCGTCGCGACGCGGGCGGCGGGCGCGCGGCGCGCGTTCGGCCTTGGGCGCGGCCGGTTCGGCCTCGCTGCTGTGGTTCGGCGTCCCGGCGGCGGGGGCGTCCTCAGCGGTCGGGGCGGCGTCGGTCTGGTCGCCCTCGCCGCGCTCGTTCTGGAAACGCAGATTGCGCTCCTGCTGGCGGCGCTCCCAGCGTTCGCGACGGGTTTCGCGACGGCCGCCTTCGCCGGCGGCGCCGTCAGCGCCTTCGGCGCGCGGGGCCTGGTCCCGGGGTTGATCATCCCGGTCGCGCCATTCGCGGCGCGGCTGTTCAGCCTGACGGTCGTTCGGGCGGTCGTTCTGGCGATCGTACGAGCCGCCGTTCTGACGCTCGCCGTTCTGGCGGTCCTCGTTGTCGCGCTGGCGCGCCTCGGCGGCGGCGACGCGGTCGGCCTCGGCCTTTTCGGCGGCCATGATGGCGGCGGCCTGGGCCCCGGTCTCGTCCTCGAAATCGATGTCGAAGCCCTGGCCGGCCAATTCGCGCTGGGCGATCTCGGACACCGGACGCGAGGGCTGCAGGGCGCGCAGGACGCGGAAATAGTGTTCGGCGTGCTGGGTGTAGTTCTCGGCCAAGACGCGGTCGCCGGCGGCCGAGGCGTCGCGCGCCAGCTGCATGTAGCGCTCATAGACGGTCTGGGCGTTGCCCCGGACCTTGATGTTCTCGGGCCCTTGCGAGTCCCACGAACGGTTCGGGTTGGTGGCGTTGGCGTGGTTGTTACCGCCGCCCTGGCCGGGCTTTCTGTTGCGTCCGCGCTGACGCTTCATGCCCTTGAAATCTCTCATCGGACGCTCGTGCTTTGTATGAGGGACGGTCCGGGGCGAAGGCCGCCGGCGCTGTCCGTCTGGTCGTTCCGCTTCGTTCCGGGGCCAATCCCCGCTGACGATGTGATCGGAAATCCGGTGTCGGCCCGTGGTCCGCCTGACCGAATGATCAGACCGTCACTGTCCCGGGCGCGCGTGGATGGACCTGAAGCGGTCCAAGGCGTGCGTTTTGGGTGGGAGACAGGCGAAGACTTAGCCTGTGCGCGGGCGGTTTCCAAGGGGTTTGTTGAGGACCCCCTCCACCACCCTTCGGGCGGTCCCCCTCCCCCGGTGGGGGAGGATTGCTACATCTTCGGGACGGGATTGGTCCTCGGGTCCGGTCCGTTGGTGACGACGCGGTCGCGGTCGGACAGGTCCTTGACGACGATGACGTGCTCGAAGCCGGCGGCCTCGAACAGGGCCTTGACCTGCGGGCCCTGGTCCCAGCCGATCTCGACCGCGAACAGGCCGTCGGGGCGCAGGATGCGGCGGATCTCGGGGGCCAGTTCGCGATAGGCCTGCAGGCCGTCCGGCCCGCCGTCGAGGGCCAGGTGCGGATCGTGGTCGCGCACCTCGGGGTCGAGGCCGGGGATGTCGGCCGACGGGATGTAGGGCGGATTGGAGACGACGACGTCGAAGCTGTGATCGCCGAAGCCGGCCGCCCATTCGGTGCGCAGGAAGGTCGCGCGGTTGTCGAGCTCGAGGTTGGTCGCATTCTCCTTCGCCACGGCCAGGGCCTCGAACGAGATGTCGGTGCCGACGCCGCGGGCGCCGAAGCGCTCGGCCAGGGTCGCCAGCAGGATGGCGCCGGAGCCGGTGCCCAGGTCGATCATCTCGAACGCCTTGTGCGGCGGATAGGCCAGCAGCACGACGTCGAGGATGGCCTCGGTGTCGGGGCGGGGGCTGAGCACGTCGGGGGTGACGTTCAGCATGATTTTCCAGAAGCCCTTCTTGCCGAGGATGCGCGACACCGGCTCGCGGCGCAGGCGGCGTTCGACGAAGCCGTCCAGCGCGGTCTGCTGCTCCGGCGTCACGGCGCGATAGGGATCGGTCAGGATGTCGGTGCGGGTGGCGCCCGTGGCGACCTCGAGCAGCAGGCGCGCGTCGATCGAGGGGCTGTCGATGCGGCCGGCCTTGAGGGTCGCGGCGGCGGCCTTCCAGGCGGTCAGCAGGGTGGGAGTAGCGGCGACGTCGGTCATGCTCTGGCCTTGGCGTGGGTTTGCGCGGATATCAAGCGGAACGGCGCCGGAACGCCGTCGGGATGGAGCCGTTGTGGCCACGATGCAGAAGCGGTCTGAACCAAGAGGCGGCCTCGGGCTGTGGGGTCTGATCGGCTCGGTGGCCGGAGGGCTGGCCGCCGGCGCCGGGGCGGCGCATCTGCTGTACCGACACGGGCACAAATACGGGGTGGAGCTGCGCAAGGAGCGTCCCGCACCGCTGCCGCCGCGCGCGCCGACGCCCGAGGAATTCGAGGCGAAGGAGCCGGGCCGCGGTCGGCTGGCGCAGCGGCCGGAGCATATTCCGCACAAGGGCTGGATCGACATCTTCTGGCGCGTCGGCGCGTCCTATTTCGGCGACCGGGTCGGCTTCGTCGCCGGGGGCGTGACCTTCTTCGTCGTGCTGTCGCTGTTCCCGACCCTGGCCGCCTTCGTCACCCTGTACGGCCTGTTCGCCGATCCCGCCGACGCGTGGGGGCGGCTGCAGTTCCTGTACGGCGTCCTGCCGTCGGGCGTGGCCCAGTTCCTCGGCGGCGAGATGCAGCGCTTGGCCGAGAACGCCACCACCACCCTGACCTTCACCCTGGTCTGGACCCTGGCCCTGTCGCTGTGGACCGCCAATGGCGCGATCAAGGTGCTCTTCTACGGCCTCAACATCGCCTATCACGAGGTCGAGCAGCGCAATCTGATCAAATACAATCTGACCTGCATGGCGTTCACCGTGTCCGGCCTGCTCAGCATCCTGCTGGCGGCGGGTCTGATCGTCGGCGTGCCGGTGGTGATGGGGGTGTTCGGCCTGGCCGAGGAGTGGGCCTATCTGGCGCCGCTACGCTGGCCGGTGCTCGGCGTCGTCTATGTCGCCGCCCTGACCGTGATCTACCGCTTCGGTCCGTGCCGGGCGCGGGCGCGCTGGCGCTGGCTGACGCCCGGGGCCCTGTTCGCCGCCCTGCTGAGCGTGATCCTGTCGCTGGTGTTCAGCTGGTATCTGCAGAATTTCGTGCGCACCGCCTCCTACGGCCCGCTGGCAGCGATGATGGGCTTCCTGCTGTGGACCTGGCTGAGCGTCCAGATCATCCTGATGGGGGCCGAGCTCAACGCCGAGGTCGAGCACCAGACGGCGATCGACACCACCACCGGCGAGCAACGCGCGATCGGCGAGCGCGGGGCGGTGGTGGCCGATACGGTCGGGCCGCGGCGCGGCAATCCGGCGGCGCTGGCCTTCACCTTGAAGCACGCCGAGGCCCTGTCCGACCGGCTGCTGAAGCGGCGCATCCGAAGCCGCTGAGGCGGTCGTTGGCGCTTCGCCAACGGACGGGCGTGGTCATTGGCGAAGGCGAGGCGGCGCTCCCCGTATCCGGCGTGGCGCGGCGGGCGGGACGGTCACACGGTCGGGGCCTCGGAGGTCCGGTGGTCGGGCCTCTCCCGCTTGAGAGACCGCTGATGACCCGCCTGCCCCTGATCGCCGTCGCCGCCCTCGCCCTGCTGGCCCCGGCCGGCGCCGCCCTCGCCCAGAGCCCGGCCGACAGCTCGGTGTCCCTGACGTTTGAGACCGGCGCCCGGACCGGCGCGGTGATGGTCGTCCTGTATGATTCCGAAGCCGCCTATTCGGGCGGCGGACAGCCGGTCGCCCAGATGATGCTTGACGTCGCGGCGGGTGAGCACACCGCCACCTTCGAGGGCCTGCCCGCCGGCGACTATGCGGCCCGGTCGTTCCACGACGTCAACGGCGACGGCGAGATGAACACCAATCCGTTCGGCCTGCCGGTCGAACCCTACGCCTTCTCCAACAACGCCGTCGGCAACATGGGACCGGCGAGCTGGGAGCGGGCGCGCTTCACCGTCTCGGGCGCGACCGCCCAGACCATCGTGCTTCGCTGAGGGAGGGGACGATGATCGCTTCCCGCCGCCACTTCCTGATGGGCGCCGCCGCCCTCTCGGCCGCCGTCGTCACCCCCGAGACCGTCCGCGCCATGGCCGCCCAGGCGGCCGCCGCCGACTGGGCCCTGGCCACCGCCGATCTCGAGGCCGACGTCGCGCCCCGGGCGATGCGGCTGGTGCATGGCCGGGCCCCGGCCGATCTGGCGGGAGCGCTGTTCCGCAACGGGCCGGGCAAGTTCCGGCGGCCGGGCGGCAGCGCCACCCACTGGTTCGACGGCGACGGCCTGATGCGGGCGTTCCGGGTCGCCGACGGCAAGGCGACGCTGGAGGCGCGGTTCGCCGATACGGCCCGCCGCCGCCACGAGAGCGCCATCGGGGCGGTGGTGACGCCGGGCTTCGGCACGGTCGGCGACGCCCGCGCCCGGGTCGGCTCCAATGACGACGCCAACGCCGCCAACACCGCCGTCATGACCGCCGGGGACGAGATCTGGGCCCTGTGGGAGGGCGGCTCGCCGATGGCCATGTCGGCGGCCGACCTGTCGACCCGCCGCTTCATCACCCTGAGGGACGACCTGAAGGGCATGCCGTTCCAGGCCCACCCCCGCTACGACCCCGACGGCACGATCTGGAACATCGGGCTCAATGGCGGCAAGGCGGTCGTGTGGCGGCTGAACCCCGATCGCGGCCTGCGCACGGCCGAGATCATCGACCTGCCCCGGGCCAGCTATATGCACGACTTCACCGCCACGGCGCGGCATCTGATCCTGGTGCTGCAGCCCTGGGTTTTCGACCACAGCGGCATGCCCTACGCCTCGCAGTTCGCCTGGCGGCCGGAGCTGGGAACCCAGGTACTGGTGATCGACAAGGCCGACCTGTCGCGGCGGCGCATCTTCGACCTGCCGGCCTTCAGCTATTTCCATCTCGGCGACGCCTGGGAAGATGGCTCAGGGACGATCCGCTTCGACGTCGCGGCCGGCAAGGACGTGGCCTTCGCCGTCGAGGGCGCGCGGGTGCTGGTCGAACAGCGCGGGACCGTGCCGGGCGAACCGGCGGTGCTGTCGCTGGTCACCCTGCACGCGGACGGGCGGGCGGAGATGACCGGCTCGGGCGTCACGGCGGAGTTCCCCAAGGGCGACCCGCGCCGCGCCGGCCTGCCGCGCCGCCTGACCGCCCATGTCGCCGGCGAGACCTCCGGCCGGCCGCTGCCGACCGGCTGGGCGGTGCACGACTGGGAGACAGGACGGTCCGACGCCTTCCATTTCGGCGACCGCCAGATCACCGAGGAGGCGCTGTTCGTGCCCAAACCGGGGCGCTCGGCGGAGTCCGAGGCCTGGCTGGTGGCGCCGTCGATCAACCTCGCCGAGGGGGTGACGGAGCTGCACGTGTTCGAGGCCGGACGCGTGGCCGACGGGCCGGTGGCGACCTGGCGCGCCGACGTGGCCCTGCCGGCCGGCTTCCACGGGTGCTGGGCCGGCTAGTACCAGCCGGCCTCGCGCAGGGCCCGGGCGTAGCGGCGGCTGACCGGGGCGACGACGCCGCCCTCGAGGGTCAGGGACGCGCGGCCGTCGCCTCGGGTGGCGTCGCGCACCGCCTCGCGGGCGACCCACCAA
Organism: Alphaproteobacteria bacterium; assembly: GCA_018820665.1. Taxonomy (GTDB): domain Bacteria; phylum Pseudomonadota; class Alphaproteobacteria; order Caulobacterales; family Caulobacteraceae; genus Brevundimonas. The sequence goes on from JAHJNW010000073.1 coordinate 5,615, forward strand.
CTGCGGTGGGTGCGGGCCCCCTCCAGGCCCTCCAGCTCGGCCACGGCGTCGGACAGCCGCATCAGGATCAGGTCCGAGCCGCGGTCGGTGTGCAGGCGCAGATAGTGGTCCTCGGCCTGGACGGCGTGCAGGGCGGCGCCGCGCAGCCTCGGCGGCAGGCGGTCGAGGAAGCGGGCCGGGGCGGTCCCGCCGGCGCCGGCGTGGGTCTGGACCGGGACGGCGCGACCCATGAAGACGTTGACGGCGCTGAGGGCGACGGTGACGACCAGCACGGGGCCGACGAAGCCGAGAAGCCGCCCGGGCGGATAGATCCGGCCTTCGAACATGAGGCCGGTGAACAGCCAGACCAGAACGACAACCGGTCCGGCGATGGCGGCCGACATCACCGCCACCGTCAGCCATGGCTGCTCATCCGGGTCGACCCGGCCCTCGACCAGGCGGGAGCACATCCGCCCCCAGACGGCCCCGGCGAGAATCAGCGGCGCCCAGTAGGCGAAGCGCAGCCAAAGCGGCACGCCGATGGTGCCGAAGGCGCCGGTCAGGGCGAGCAGCGCGGCCGCGCCGAGCGCCACCCCGAGGCTCCGGTCGAAGCGGGCGCGGAGCGGGCCCGGCGGCCCTGGCGCGGGCGAATCGTCGGGGCCCGCCATCAGTCGGGCCGGCTCCCGGGGCCGCAGACGGCGCGGAAGCCGGCGGCGGCGAAGCGGACCATATATTCGCCGGCGGCGTCGAGATCGCCCGAGCGGCACAGGCCGCCGGACAGGCGGTCGAGGCGGCCGGTCTCGCCCAGGGTCAGGGTCAGGGCCCCGGACAGGTTATGATAGCCCCAGTACAGGTCCTGCTCGCGCGCCTCGGGCAGGACGCGCTTGATCAGCTCGATCAGCCGCCGCGCCGTGGGGTCGAAATAGCGCGTCATGATCTCGCCGCCGAACATCGGATTGGCGTTGGTCTGGGCCACCAGGGCGGCGTAGTGCTTCCACCCCGGCCCGCCCTTCAGCGCCCATTCGAACGGCGAATGCAGGAAGGCGGCGAGCAGACCTTCCAGCGTCATGTCGGCGCCGGCCGACTCGGCATAGCGGTTGATGGCGTTGACCCGGTCGCTGTTCCAGACCTCGGCCCGGCGCAGGAAGACGGCGTCGAACAGGGCCCGCTTGGCGCCGAAATAATAGTGGACCAGGGCGGTGTCGACGCCGGCCTCGCGCGCCACCTCGCGGATGGTCACGCCATAGAAGCCGTGTTTCGAGAACAGGTCCTCGGCGGCGTCGAGGATCGATTCGCGGGTGTCCCCGGGCGCCCCGGCCTGCTTCTTCGATGGACGCCCCCGGCGCGCGGACGGGGCGGCTGCGGGGGCGGGCGCGTCGGGCTTGATCATGGCCCAAGCTAGGCTGCGTCAGGCCGTCATGGCAACGGCGCCACAGTCCGGTTTCTCGCCGTCGCCGGACAAGCGGCGCCGTTTGACAGCGGGTCGAAAACAGCTACGTTCCGGGAAAATCATTGAACGCTGAATAAACAAAGCGTCACGGGCTGGAAACACAGGAAAGAGGCTTCTCTCATGAACCGCTATATCAAGACCGCACTGCTCGCGGGCGCCGCCTGGAGCGCGCTCTCGACCCTCGCCGTGGCGCAGGACGCGCCGACGCGGGCCGAACAGGCCTCCGCCGTCGAAGACGTCATCGTCACCGCGCGCCGCCGCGAAGAGACCCTGAAGGACGTGCCGGTCGCCGTCAGCGCCTACAGCGCGGAGCGGCTTGCGGCCGTCGGCGCCATGGACATCACCGAACTGACCCGCACGACGCCCAGCCTGACCCTTCAGGCCGCACGTGGAGCCAATTCGACGCTGATCTCCTTCATCCGGGGCGTCGGCCAGCAGGACCCGCTGTGGGGTTTCGATCCCGGCGTCGGGCTGTACATCGATGACGTCTACGTGGCCCGGCCGCAGGCCGCCGTACTCGACATCTTCGACATCGAACGCATCGAGGTGCTGCGCGGTCCGCAGGGCACGCTCTACGGCCGCAACACCATCGGCGGCGCGATCAAATACGTCACCGGCCGCATCGGCCAGGAGGCCGAGGGCGAGTTTCGCATGTCGTACGGCAGCTATGACCAGCGCGACGTCGTCGTCTCGGGGTCGGCTCCGGTCAGCGACACCGTCTCGGTCTCGGCCGCGGTGGGCCGCTATCTGCGCGACGGCTACGGGCAGAATCTCAACACCGGAGCCGAACACTACAACAAGGACGTGACGGCCCTGCGCGCCGCCGTCGAATGGGCCCCGTCCGACGCCCTGTTCTTCCGCCTGTCCGGCGACTACCTGGAGGACGATTCCAACCCCCGTCACGGCTATCGCGAGATCGCGCCCAGCCCCGGCAGCGTCTATGACACCAACGCGGGCGCGGGCGACCGCAACAAGGTCCGGACTTCGGGCCTGTCGCTGCTTGGCGAGTGGAGCGCCAGCGACAGCCTGACCTTCAAATCGATCACCGCCTGGCGGGAAGGCGAGACGCTCGGTCCGATCGACTTCGACAACCTGCCCGCGCCGCTGCTGGACATCCCGGCCTTCTACGAGGATCACCAGTTCAGCCAGGAGTTCCAGGCCCTGTTCGAGGGCGAGCGCTGGCAGGGCGTGGCCGGCGTCTACTATATGGACGCCTATGCCGCGGGGGCCTTCGACACGGTGGTCGGCGGGGCCAATCTGACGACTCTGACCTCCGGCTCGGTGGTGACCGAGAGCTTCGCCGTGTTCGGCGATTTCAGCTACGATCTGACCGACCGGCTGTCGGCCTCGCTCGGCGGACGCTGGACCAAGGACGAAAAGACGGGCGAGGTTTTCCGCCAGCGGTATCTCGGCATCCGCAGCCCGTTCTTCGGCAATGCGAGCGCCATCGCCTTCGAAGCGCCGCGCACCGACTACGAAGACACCCGCACGTTCGAAGAATTCACCCCGCGTGTCAGCGTCAGCTACAAGATCTCGCCGGACCTCACGACCTACGCCTCGTACGGTCGCGGCTTCAAATCGGGCGGTTTCGACATGCGCGGCGACTCCGTGGCCTATCCGGCCACGGACGAGGGCTATGATTCCGAGATCGTCGACACCTTCGAAATCGGCCTGAAGGGCTCGCTGCTCGACAACCGCTTCAACTTCGCCACGGCGATCTTCGACTCGTCCTACGAGGACATGCAGATCACCACCCAATACCCGACGGCGACGCCGGGCGTGGTGGCTTCGGTGGTCGACAACGTCGGCCAGGCCTCGATCCGCGGCTGGGAGCTGGAATCCTCGATGCGGTTCACCGACAGCTTGGCCGCCAACTTCATGCTGAGCTATATCGACGCCCAGTTCGACGAATATCTCGGCTTCGTTCCGACCGGTCCGTTGAACGACAGCTGCCCGGCCCTGGCGGGCTGCGTGATCAACCTGTCGGATTCCCGCGACTTCCAGAACACGCCGGAGTGGACCGGTTCGGCCGGCTTCACCTACACCCACTGGATGGGCAACGGCTCCAGGATCGCCTTCACCCCCAGCGCCGCCTACCGCGGCGCCTACCAGCTGTTCGAATCGGCCCAGCCGATCCTCGACCAGGAGTCCTACTGGTTGCTGGACGCCAGCCTTGTCTGGACCTCGTCAGACGATCGCTACACCTTCGGCGTGCACGGCAAGAATCTGAGCGACGAACGGTACCGCGTCGGCGGCTATGACTTCAGCTCGTTCGGGGCCCTGACCGGCAACGCCGTGATCGGCTTCTACGGCGCGCCGAAGACGGTCACCGCGACGCTGACCGCGCGGTTCTGATTCACCGACCGGAAGCGAAAGGGCGGCGGTTCTGACGAGCCGCCGCCTTTTTCTTTGCAGTCGAGTTCCCGGCGGCTACCGTCCGCCCAACGAAAAAACCACGTCGAGGGAAACGCCATGACCGATACGGCCGCCGCCGCGCCCGTCCGCCCGGGCTATCGCTACTATGTCCTGGCGATCCTGATCCTCGTCTACATGCTGAATTTTCTGGATCGCCAGATCATCGGCATCCTCGCCGCGCCGCTGAAGGAAGAGTTCGGCCTGTCGGACAGCCAGTTCGGCCTGCTGGGCGGCATCGCCTTCGCCAGCGTCTATTCGACCCTCGCCATTCCGCTGGCCTGGCTGGCCGACCGCTACAGCCGGGTGTGGATCATGACCGGAGCGCTGGCGGTGTGGAGCGGCTTCACCGCTCTGTGCGGCATGGCGACCTCCTTCACCCAGCTGTTCCTGTTCCGCATGGGCGTCGGCGTCGGCGAGGCGGGCGGAGTCGCCCCGGCCTATTCGCTGGTTGCCGACTATTTCCCGCCGCATCAGCGGGCCCGGGCGCTGGCCGCCTTCGCCTTCGGCATTCCGCTGGGCACGGCGGCGGGCACTCTCGTCGGCGGCCTGCTGGCGGCCGAATACGGCTGGCGGACGGCCTTCATCGTCGTCGGCCTCGCCGGCGTCCTGCTGGCCCCCGTGCTGTTGTTCACCGTGCGCAATCCGACGCGCGGCGGGACCGATACGATCAAGACCGAGGCCGAACTGGCGGTCATCGCCGCCGCGCCGGTGGTCGGTTCCGGCAAGGCCGGCGCCATCGCCTCGCTGATCATGCTGGGGATCGGCGCGGGCTGCCTGATCCTCGCGGCGCTGAACCATTTCGCCGGCCTCGAACTGGGCAATGCGCTGGTGCTGGCCTTTGGCGGCCTGCTGGCCACGGTCATCGGCATTTCGCTGGCGATCGCCCGCCGCACCGCCTCGGCGGTGATTCCGAAGAAGAGCTTCTGGCTGCTGGCGCTCGGCGCGGCCTCGTCCTCGGTGTGCGGTTACGGCGTCGCCGGCTGGTTGCCGCTGTTCTTCATGCGCAGCTTCGGCCTGACCCTGTCGCAGACCAGCTGGTATTACGCCGGCATCGCCCTGATCGGCGGCACGCTCGGCATCTGGCTGGGCGGGGCCATCGCCGACAGGCTGTCGAAGCGCGGCAAGGGGGCCTATCCCCTGACCCCGGCCATCGCCTTCCTGATCTCGGCGCCGATGTTCGTCCTGGCGATGAATTCGCCGTGGCTGATCGGCCTCGTCATTCCGGGCGGCGGCACCAACGCCCAGCAGCTGATCCTCGCCTTCCTGATCTTCATCATCCCGACCGGGCTGAATCTGGCCTGGCTGGGGCCGATCACGGCCTCGGTGCAGCATCTGGTTCCGGCGCCGATGCGTTCGACCGCCTCGGCCCTGTTCCTGCTGATCAACAACCTGCTCGGGATCGCCGTCGGCTTCTACTATTTCGGCTGGATGAGCGACCTGCTGGCGCCGCGCTTCGGCGATGAGAGCCTGCGCTGGGCCATCTACACTGGCATGGGCTTCTACCTGCTGGCGTCGGTGCTGCTGATCGCCGCGTCGCGGACGCTGAAGAAGGACTGGGTCGACTAAAGGCGAGGCCCGTTCATCGGACCATGGTTGCACCCGCGAACGGGCGGGTTCTATAAGCACGCCGACTCTCCTCCCAAGGCGGCATTCATGAACATTCACGAGTATCAGGCCAAACAGGTCCTGAAGGGCTTCGGCGCACCGGTCGCGGCTGGCGTGGCCATCACCTCGGTCGATCAGGCCGAAGCGGCGGCGAAGCAACTGCCCGGACCCCTGTATGTCGTGAAGTCGCAGATCCACGCGGGCGGCCGCGGCAAGGGCAAGTTCAAGGAGCTGGGCCCCGACGGCAAGGGCGGCGTCCGCCTCGCCCGCTCGATCGAAGAGGTCGTGGCCCATGCGAAGGAGATGCTGGGCAACACCCTGGTGACGGCGCAGACCGGCGACGCCGGCAAGCAGGTCAACCGCCTGTACATCGAGGACGGCGCCGACATCGACCGCGAGCTGTATTGCTCGCTGCTGGTCGACCGCCAGTACGGCCGCATCGCCTTCGTCGTCTCGACCGAGGGCGGCATGGACATCGAGGCCGTCGCCCATGACACGCCCGAGAAGATCCAGACCATCGTCATCGACCCCGCCACGGGCGTGACCGAGGCCGACGTGGCCAAGATCAACGCCGCCTTCCAGCTGGACGGCGCGGCGGCCGAAGACGGCAAGACCCTGTTCCCGATCCTGTACAAGGCCTTCGTCGACACCGACATGGCCATGCTGGAGGTCAATCCGCTGATCGTCATGACCGACGGCCACCTGCGGGTGCTGGACGCCAAGGTCAGCTTCGACGGCAACGCCCTGTTCCGCCACCCGGACATCAAGGAACTGCGCGACGAGACCGAGGAAGACGCCAAGGAGATCGAGGCCTCGAAATGGGACCTCGCCTACATCTCGCTGGACGGCAACATCGGCTGCATGGTCAACGGCGCCGGCCTCGCCATGGCGACGATGGACATCATCAAGCTGTACGGAAAAGAGCCCGCCAACTTCTGCGACGTCGGCGGCGGCGCCTCCAAGGAAAAGGTCGCGGCGGCGTTCAAGATCATCACCGCCGACCCGGCCGTCCAGGGCATCCTGGTCAACATCTTCGGCGGCATCATGAAGTGCGACGTCATCGCCGAGGGCGTGGTCGCGGCCGTCAAGGAAGTGGGCCTCAAGGTGCCGCTGGTCGTCCGTCTGGAAGGCACCAACGTCGAGCTGGGCAAGAAGATTCTGAACGAGTCGGGCCTGGCCATCACCAGCGCCGACGACCTCGACGACGCCGCCCAGAAGATCGTCGCGGCGGTCGGCTAGGCCATGCTGCCCGGCCTCGCGGCGGGCCTGATCCTGCTGCAACCAGAGCCGACGGCGCTGTTTGTGGCGGAACGGGCGTGCATCGCGTCGGGCGGCGATTTTGAGGCTTTTGAGCAGGCCGGCGGGGCCATGGGCGTGCCCGTCTCCGAGGCCGAGATACAGGCGATATTTCCGACGCCGCCGCGGGGCGTGGGCCGTGTTTCGGGATACCGGATCGGCGATATTCGTGTCGTGCTGATCGATCTTCCGGCAGGGCGCAGGAACGTTTCGGCTCCGATCCAGACGGCGGGCGAGCCCGTCAGGATGTGGGACTTCGACTTCCCGCATTCCGTCGTATGTCGGGTCCAGGCCCCTTCCTTGCCGGAAGGGTGGGTTTCGGCGATCGACGCCTGGGTGATCGAAAACGCGCCTCTGCGCCCTCGGGTGACGGGTCAGGGCTTTCAGCGCTCCTGGACATTTGGATCTGGTGGTTTCGTCAACGCGCAGGCGGCCGACGATCTGATGTCCCGGATCGACATTGTGTATCGATCAACGCCCTAGGCGAGGCGCTGGCCAAGCTATCACCAAAGCCGTCCACGGTTTGTGTGTTCCACGTATCCCGTGTTAGGCTGACGGCGTGACCCGCAACCTGACCCTCGCCATCGACGACGACCTGCTGGACAAGGTCCGGGTTCTGGCCGCCATGAAGCGGACCAGCGTCAACGAGATGGTGCGCGGCTTCCTGACCCGGCTGGTTCAGCAGGAAACGTCCAAGGACGAGGCGCGCGAGGCGCTGCTGAAGCTGATCGACGAGTCCGAAGGCCGGATGGGCGACTACAAGTTCAACCGGGCGGATGCGTATAGCGGAGAACCCCGGTTTGATCGCGAATACTGAGGTCTTCCTGGACACCAACATCCTGCTCTACGCCGCCCTGGGTCGGGATCACGCCGGCCACAGGTGGGATCGTGCGCGGGAGATCGCGCTGACGGAGGACTACTGCACGTCCGGTCAGGTCCTGGCCGAGTTCTACAACATCGCCACCCGCAAGGGCGCGCCGCCGTTGTCGCCGGACAAGGCGCGCGAGTGGGTGCGTGTCGTCGCCCTGAAGCCTTGCCAGCCGATGACGTCCGAGGTGGTGCTGGCCGGCATCGACCATGCGCGCCGCTATCAGCTGTCCTATTGGGACGGGGCCATCATCGCCGCCGCCGAACAGATCGGCGCCAAGGTGCTCTATTCCGAAGACCTCAATCACGGTCAGACCTACGGGTCGGTCCGCGTCGAAAACCCCTTCCTCCCTGCCTGAACAAGAAGCGAGACCTCATGTCCATCCTCGTCGACAAGACCACCAAGATCATCGTCCAGGGCCTGACCGGCAAGACCGGCGGCTTCCACACCGAACAGGCGCTGGCCTATCACGGCACCCAGATGGTCGGCGGCGTGCACCCGACCAAGGGCGGCCAGACCTGGACCGGTTCGGGCGGCGAGAGCCTGCCGATCTACGCCTCGGTCGCCGAAGCCCGTGACGCCACCGGCGCCAACGCCTCGGTCATCTATGTGCCGCCGGCGGGCGCCGCCGACGCCATCATCGAGGCCATCGAGGCCGAAATCCCCTTCATCACCTGCATCACCGAAGGCATCCCGGTGCTGGACATGGTGCGCGTCAAGCGCCGGATCGAGGGTTCGAAGTCGCGCCTGCTGGGCCCCAACTGCCCGGGCATCATGACGCCGGACGAGTGCAAGATCGGCATCATGCCGGGCTCGATCTTCAAGAAGGGCAATGTCGGCATCGTCTCGCGTTCGGGCACCCTGACCTATGAGGCGGTGTTCCAGACGACCAACGAAGGCCTCGGCCAGACCACGGCGGTCGGCATCGGCGGCGACCCGGTCAAGGGCACCGAATTCATCGACGTGCTGGAGCTGTTCCTCGCCGACCCCGAGACCCAGTCGATCGTCATGATCGGCGAGATCGGCGGCGGGGCCGAGGAGGACGCGGCCCAGTTCCTGATCGACGAGGCGAAGAAGGGCCGCAAGAAGCCGATGGTCGGCTTCATCGCCGGACGGACCGCGCCCAAGGGTCGCACCATGGGTCACGCCGGGGCCGTGGTCTCGGGCGGCAAGGGCGATGCGGAGTCCAAGATCGCCGCCATGCAGGAGGCCGGCATCACCGTCTCGCCGTCCCCGGCCCGTCTGGGCGCGACCCTCGTGGAAGTCCTCAAGGGCTAGGGTCGCGGCGGCTTTCGACACGGCTACAGCCGCCGGAAACGGCGGCTGTAATGTCCCGCCAGCGGGACACAAAAGCGGGAAAATTGATCGAATTCGAGAGAATTTCGATCCTTTCGCCCCCATTCGGTCATGACCCATAAGGAAACAGCGCCTATATCAGCAGCGCTGGCTCCGCGCGGACGTGCGCGCCGCCGCCCCAGGGACGCGACGAGAAACAATGGCGGACGATGCCGGTCGGCTGAATCAGGTCTTTGCCGAGACCAGCTTCCTGTATGGCTCGAACGCCTCGTTCATTGAGGACCTGCACGGGAAATGGGCCGCCGATCCGGCGTCCGTCTCGAGCGAATGGCGCGCCTTCTTCGACCAGCTGCGCGACACCGCCGAGACGGTGATCGCCGCCGGCGGCGCCGGCGGCTGGGGCCGGTCGACGGCCTCGGAACCGAGCGAAAGCGCCGCCGTGTTCGACGGCCGCTGGCCGGCGCCCAGGCCCGACCCGAAGAAGCCGGGCGCCGCGCCCGCCGCGCCGAAGGCCGAGGCCGCCCCGACCGAGGGCGTCTCCAGCGAGGCCATCCGCGCCGCCGCCCACGATTCGATCCGCGCCCTGATGCTGATCCGCAGCTATCGCGTGCGCGGGCATCTTCAGGCGACGCTGGATCCGCTGGGCATCGAGCCGCCGACCGACAACCCGGAGCTGACGCCGGAGTTCTACGGCTTCTCGGAGGCCGACCTGGACCGGCCGATCTATCTGGACGGCGTGCTGGGCCTGCAGACCGGGACGATCCGCGAGGTGCTGACGATCCTCAAGCGCACCTACTGCGGCCATATCGGCATCCAGTTCATGCATATCGCCGAGCCGGAGGAGAAGAACTGGCTGCAGGCCCGGTTCGAGGGCCCCGACAAGTTCGAGCAGAACGCCTTCACCAGGGAAGGCAAGCTCGCCATCCTCAACAAGCTGATCGAGGCCGAGGGCTTCGAGCGCTTCCTGCACAAACGCTTCCCCGGCACCAAGCGGTTCGGTCTGGACGGCGGCGAGGCCATGGTCCCGGCGCTGGAGCAGATCATCAAGCGCGGCGGCGCCCTGGGCGTCGACGAGATCGTGCTGGGCATGGCCCACCGCGGCCGGCTGAACACCCTGGCCGCGGTGATGGGCAAGCCCTATCGCGCCATCTTCCACGAGTTCCAGGGCGGTTCGACCGTGCCCAGCGACATCGAGGGCTCGGGCGACGTCAAATACCATATGGGCGCCAGCTCGGACCGGTCGTTCGACGGCAACAACGTCCACCTGTCGCTGACCGCCAACCCGTCGCACCTCGAGATCGTCAATCCGGTGGTGCTGGGCAAGGCGCGGGCGAAACAGGCCTTCGACATCCGC